>JARPSM010000091.1 GCA_029782475.1 Nitrososphaerota archaeon | reverse complement strand
GAGCTATAACACAAAATGCAAAAAATCCAAGAATTCCTTATGTTTTGGCGAGATGTGGTTTTTAATGCGGCAAGCTTGATGTGAAATGCTGGGAAATATGCCTTGAAAAATCTCTGAAATTGTTTAAAGTGGACAACGCCGGTTAGCTGTATGTGACTTTATATTTGTGCTTGTTCGTGCTATATTATGACAAGCAATGTGGATACAGCGAAAGATATCAAACTTCGAGACGCTCTGGTGCTTAGTGGTAGTGAAGCAGAAATATTTGAAGAATATGATAAACGAGCATTATCAAAAAAAGAACAAGATATTTTAGAAAAAGCAGACGAGTTTTATAACGCTCAATGTGCTAAAACAAATGAGTAATAGACTGATTGTAAATCCTACAGAGATTACCATAAGAGAATACATAAAAGAATACATAAAAGAGGATGATCTTACCAAGTTGGATCTTACTGATGTAGATGGGTCTGATCCGCTACATGTTGATGAATTCTTTCGCACGAAGGCAATCATGTATCAAAATAACAGATTGTGTTCCATTTGGTCGGTTCTATATAAAGACAAGTTGGTAGGTTGTTTTACATTGACTATGTATTCAATAACAAATAACAAATTGGAAGAAGCAGAACTGGTAAATAAAGCGCCTAATTTGATTTCATATCCGGCAATACTGTTAGGACAAATAGGAGTAGATAAACAATTTAGAAACAAGGGTATGGGCCACAACATAATTCAGTACATAACAGGATTATCCAGACAAATTGGACGCAAAATTGCATGCAGATACATTGTTTTACAGACTAGCAAAGATAAGATCAAATTGTACAAAAAGATTGAATTTAAAAAATCTCCAAAAAATCCAGACAATAAAACATTGCTTTGGATGTATAAGAGATCATATTAATGCATGTCAAACCAAACATACTGTCATTATATCTTCATGTATGACTAGCTGATTACAAAACCACATATTTGGCTTGTAATGCCGTGTTTCAATCTATTTCTATACGCATCAATTCCAGCAAAGATTGATTCAATTTTTGAGACGATGCGCTTTTGTTCGTTGAGTGGAGGCAGTGGAATTAGAAATGATGAAATTTTTTTGAAATTAATACGAGGATGTTGTACTCCTGTCATATTTGCATTTGTGTATGAAACAAAGTGATTTGTAGTTAAAAATAAAGCAATGAATTTATTGGATAAAGAAGATTTTTTTTGGAAAAACTAAGATATCTGTAGAACATACGCCATCAAAATCAGGTACACATACTTTGTTAAGATATGGACGTAGTTTTCCGTATAGAATATCTTCTGATCTAAATACTGATTTTGTACTTGTAAGATTTTTTGATTCTCCTCTTCCAACGATCTTTCCAGTATTTCGTTCAATATGTTCTAGTCCTATGAAAATCCTATTTTTATTTGTAGTTGGATCAAACCTCTCTTTTGATGGATCAATAACATATCCCATTTCTGTTCTAACCCATCCACTTGGAGGATTATCTTTTGCAAATTCAAATTCTTTTAAATTCGGATTGATTTTTTTCAAAAGAATCTCAGCTGGTTTGTCGTTAGGATCCTGTGGAAGCAGATTCCCCTCTACATTCAATGGATTTTCATGTTTCAAATTCGTTTCAAAGACATCGGTTTCTGGCAATTCCTTGAATCAATCTCATCTTTATTTTAAGATTTTTGTGACATCTCTTCTCACAAATTCCTTTGCCCATTTGAGAATTTCAAGAAATAAGACACAATAAATGAGATTTTCAAACATTTGCACAAAAATAGACAATAGGGTATCAATAGTAATGTCAATTTCAAATACAAAATCAAGAGGCACCATACTCTTTGATGAATCCATAAGATCAAAGTACACAAAAAAGAACTACGATAGCCACATCAAGGAATTCAAAAGATTTGCCAAGATAAGCATCATAGATGAATTGTTGTTTATGCCGCAAGAAAAACTGCAAGAACTGCTTGAGGACTATCTGATTCACCTAAAGCATACCACAAGCCCAAACTCCATCCCCTCAAAGTTTCAGGGAATAAGGCATTTCTGTGTGATGAACAGGATAACTATCAACTGGGAGATAATTCGCAAGATGATACCACAAAGGCAAAAGACACAGAGCCTTAGATCTTACACTACAAAGGAGGTAAAGGATCTGCTATTTCACGCAAAAGACAGCAGAGACAAGTCATTGATTCATTTTTTGGCATCTACTGGTGCCCGAATCGGCGTCTTTGATCACGCGTTGTCAGTCAAGCATATCAGGAAAATGCCATACGGGTGCAGTGCAGTACTACTGTATGCTGGAGAAGTAGAAGAATACTGGTCATTTCTCACTCCCCAGGCATCAAAAATACTACACGCATATCATGATTCCCGCAAACGATATGGGGAAACATTTTCTGAAAATACGCCTGTTTTTACGACAAAGAGTGCTGTCCCAAGGCAGCTTGGATGGAACGGTGCAAGGTCGGCAATATACAGAGCCATATCAAAAAGTGGCATAACAAGAAGCAAAAAGGGTTACCGCTATGATGTGCAGGCAGGTCACGGATTCAGAAAGAGGTTCAACACCCTACTCAAGCTGAGCAATTCTGTAAACTATAACATTGCAGAGAAACTCATGGGGCACAGAAACGGCCTTGATGGGGTCTACTTTACACCGACACTAGAAGATCTTTTCACAGAGTTTAGAAAGATAATGCATGTGATAGAAATATAGCAAAAAATGTGCATTTGTATATTGACATGCTATACTGTGGATCAAAATCTTTTAGCTTAATTTTTGTACGATGTCAGGCCCACCTCAAACACTTTTTCCAGCATTTCTATGGGATTTTTACATTGCTTGCGCCGGCATGCAGATTATTAATATTTCAAACATTCGGCTTCCTAGAAATCATAATCAAAACTAAAGAAATCAAACACATTCTGTGACAATTACAAGCCAGCACTCGATACCACAACTCTTTTGTTTTCATGGAATCATCATACGATTTGATTTCAGAGTGAAATCTTCTTTTTATCACGGAAATACCGTCTCAGTTTTGTTTCTCTCATGATATGGCGTTTCATCAAATTCTCTTCTCATTAATTTTCTATATTTTCCATGCGTATCTGAAATCAAATTATCTCCCCTGACTGGAATCATGGAAATAACATTTTCATCTCTAATCATCTTGTGTATTGGTTCTGAATCGTATCCTTTGTCCAATGCCATAATCTGCATTGCAGTAACATCAAGCATTTGTGAGAATAGTTTTGGGAAATGCCTGATACCATGTGATACTGGATGGTGCTGAATCACAACTGCTGCACAAATAAGCTGCGATTTCATGTCTGATCCTGCAGAGCATTTTGTAAATATTTCCTTTTCTTTGGCCCAAGGAGGGGGTATTACCTAATATAATTGGGAATATTCCAAGATTGGAAATTACAAAATAATGTAATTATTTTTCAATACAATATTTCTAAGAATTTGATTTTGGATTAGAAGTATTTGAATACAAATTAAGACTAGGTTCCAAATCATCCAAAGTGATTTCAACCTTGCCTATTCTGCTCCTATACAATTTAATTTTTTTCCCCTCTGTAGAAATAACGTATCTGTCAACTTCTGCAAGGGCAAGGTCCTCAAGCGTAGATAGTGTTTTGTAAACAGTCGAAAGTGAAATTTTTAATTCATCAGCAATTTGTGTGGCATCTTTTGATTCATTTTTGACTGAAAATAAGACAGATCTTGTACAAACATTGCTAAGGGATTCTATGATTTTCTGAGTAATGTCAAATGCAGATAGTTGTATTATTGTGGGTTTTTGCATAAAATCACTTAGTTTGGAATTAATGTTAAAACTGGTTCTGGTTTTCTAATAGATATGTCAGCTCTACTTATTCTACTTCGATAAACTTTGTACTTTCGGCCTTTATCTGAAAGCATCCATTTTTCAATTTCAATCAAAGTTAGTTCTTCAAGGTCATTTAATTTTTTATAAACAGAACTTAGTGAAATTTTTAATTTAACAGATAGTTCTGCGGCAGTATTACCTTTTTTGACAATTGAAAATAGTATTGCTCTTGACTCAGAATCAGCCAATGATTCTATTACTTTTTGAGTAATATCATATTTTTTTAATTGTGGTAAAGTTAGTTTTCGAGACATGTAAATACTACAAACATAGTTCATGTATTTAAACCGGGCGCCATTATTCTCATTCTAGAGAATTAGAACAATTATGAATATAAACTTGCTTCTTTTTTGGCTTCCTAGAAATCATAATCAAAACTAAAGAAATCAAACACATTCTGTGACAATTACAAGCCAACACTTGATACAACAACTCTTTTGTTTTCATGGAATCATCATACGATTTGATTTCAGAATCAAATCTTCTTTTTATCACGGAAATACCGTCTCAGTTTTGTTTCTCTCATGATATGGCGTTTTATCAAATTCTCGTCTCATTAGTTTTCTATATTTTTCATGCGTATATGAAATCAAATTATCTCCCCTGACTGGAATCATGGAAATAACATTTTCATCTCTAATCATCTTGTGTATTGGTTCTGCATCGTATCCTTTGTCCAATACCATAATCTACATTGCAGTAACATCAAGCATTTGTGAAAATAGTTTTGGGAAATGCTTGACATCATGAGATACTGATGGTGCTGAATCACAACTGCACAAACAAGCTGCGATTTCATGTCTGATCCTGCTGAGCATTTTGTAAATGCATGCCTGAGATTGCATCTGTAGGAATAGTATGGCGTATCATGTCTGTTTTTAAATCCTGTCACATCAATTCCTGCAAATATTTTTCCAGGGGATATGATTCTGATAAACCTGCCAATTGCAACATGTAATGTTCCCTTGCTGATTCGAGCTGCTGCCTTTTGTAGTGTTGTAAAATGTGGAATTGTTTTAGTTGTAACTGAATTACAATCTCAGTTGCAACATCCAGCCATCCAACAAATGACTCGTATCTTTTTGACACGTACTGTCTAAGGACTAGTAAAATGATGTGCTGGTGTACAGAAAATGTATGCTTTGATTTGGGATGCAAAAACAATGTAAACATTGCATTTCTTTAGAATCTGGCGCATGAGAATATAGTGCAAAGCACAACATCATGCGTTGGCATTTGTTTTTCATAAAATGA
>JARPSM010000087.1 GCA_029782475.1 Nitrososphaerota archaeon | reverse complement strand
TATCTACTCAAAACCCATGCCTAAAAATAACTACACAACTCATCTACTACAAAGCATTCTATCAAATGTTATTGGGACAAATTCTTTTGCTTGATTTTTTGACCTGCTTTAAGCATATAGACATCTTGCGTATTGTGGTCGGATCTTTACATCATGTCTTTTTCAGATTTGAATTTTTTTAGAACTTTGTAATGTTGCTTGACTGCAAAATTAGTCAAACTCTAAAGTATTAAAGATGAATTTGTTAACTAAAACCATTGATCGAGATTTTGACTCTTTTTCTCTAATGCTTTTTTTAATCTGTTTAAAGTGGATTGAATTCTATCTTCAGAAAAACTTCTTTCTTTAAGATAATTCATGACTCCTTCATAATCTACATCGTTGAACACAATTTCATCAACATCTGCCACTTTGGGCTCTAGGAATATTTTTCGAATTTGATGAAAATCAATTTCTGCTAATTGTTCTTGTATCTGTGGAATATCCTCTAATCTTGAATGCTGTCTAATTAGTTTCATTGCAGTTTTTGGACCAATTCTCTCAAATCCATTTGGATTAAAATCAGTACCAATTAAAATTCCGACATCAATTAATTCTTCTCTTGTCATTTTAATTGCGTCTAGTGTTTTCTGAGTTTCAATAATTTCTGGCAATACGTCGATGTATGTATTTCTGTTAGGGATTTTTCTTCTTCCACTACTTGTAAAATTTCTTACCAGTCTTTTTGCACCACATAATATGGAATCATAATCTTGACTGGCAGATGCATATGCTTGTCCTGTATTTGTTAGATGAGCTGCAGTTGCTTCTCCTTCAGACGGTGCTTCGATATATGGGATGCCAAAATGTGTGAGAAACTCTTTTGATTCTTTTACCATTCCGTCTCGCATGCTAGTTGTCTGCTGTGCAAATTTCCTTGCATCTTCCATATTTCCTTCTGCAACGGCTTTTTCATATTTTACAGTGGCATCTCTTTTGATTTGCTTTCTACGTTCAATTTCTGCCGTTTTTAGTGATGGTGGCTTTCCATCAAAAACATACACTGGTTGAATTCCCAATGATAGAAAATTTACATTCCTATACAGTAATCCACTTAGATGGCTTGTGATTCTACCTTCAGAATCTGTTAATTGTAATCCATCTGGTCCTCTGATACTTGCCAAGAATTGGTAAATTGCATTGTATGCATCTATTGCGATTACTCTGTTTGAAAATGCCTCTAGGGTAGTTTTCTCCCTTATTACCAAATCCTTTAGGTTTAATCCCATAGAATTTGTTGCGTCTATGAGGTATTTTGTGTTTGTCCTTTAACTTTGATCGGTGATTTTGCTATGATTTTTGAAATCGGTTTTAATATACAGATAATTTGATGATATTATTGTCCTCCTCTGACTTGCCTTTACATCTGAAAGACAAAATTTTTGAAATAAAATATGATTCTGATGAAACTATCTTCAAAATTATTTCTTATTTCCCATTGAATGAGTTGGAAAAACAAGAAATTATTTCTATTTTAGATGATGATGCATTTGATGGGTTTCGCTCTATTTTTTCAAATACTATAAGTGATGAGAAATGGAATAAAACAAAGGATCAAATCAAAAAGAAATTCAACGACGAATTATTTGATATTGATAGTGTTTGATCTTTGCAGTCTTTTCTGATTTGCTTTATTATGGTGTTATTCTGAGAATAGATGCCGAGATAGCCAAGTAGTACGGCGGCCGTCTCGAAAACGGCTACGCGCAAGCGTGCGGGGGTTCGAATCCCTCTCTCGGCGTTTTATTTTGAAATTCGTTCAAAATGTTTAAACTAACATGATTAGTCAAACCCATTATGGCTGGAGAAACTGAATCAAAAATTCAAGATTCTAATCTTTCTACTGCTGAATTGATTTCTCATTTTAGAGAAAAATGTAAGGTTTGTGGACATCATCGAATAATGCACAATGATCTAGGTGCATGTGAAGGTGTAATGAACAAGCCATGTACATCTGGCTGTGATATGTTTGAAGCCGAATAAACTCCATTTTCTAATTCTTTAATAGGATATTTTTTGTAATTTCTATATGGATTTAAAAAAGGATGGGGAGAAAATTTACCCTCTAGGATATGAACCTCAAGAAAAACCTGATGTTGTAGATGATAACATCCGAAATAATTTACTTGACTTTATCTTAAAATCTGGACCTTCTGAAGTTGTAGATACTGATTTGTTTGCTGTAATGGCAAAAAGACGCTCTACAAGAAAATTCTTAGATAAACCTGTTGAAACTACCAAAGTCGATAAAATAATTGCAGCAGCAGATACTGCTCCAACTGCTGGTAATTTTCAGGGATTTGAAATATTTTACATTAAAAGTCCAGAAAAGAAAAAACTACTCGTTAAAGCCTGTAACAAACAGCCATACGTTGATGCTCCCGTGGTTCTTATTTTCTGTAAAAATCCATCTAGGGTCAAATTTGATTTTCCTGATTATATTTTGAAAAAATTCGCCATTCAGGATGCAACTTTAGCTGCCGGATATTCTCAGCTTGCAGCACAAGCTTTGGGATTGAGTTCTATCTGGATAGGGATGTTTGATGAACAAAAAGTGATGGATCTCATAGAGACTGATCTTATACCTTCATCTGTTTTGTGCATTGGATATCCAGAACAAACAAAATTCCCAAAACCAAGAAGAAATCTAAAAGATTTGGTGCATGTAACTTGGTAAGCTTTGCCTAAAATTCTCCATCTTTAAATAATCATAGCTTGTTGTTTAGTTTATGACTGATGCATATGTGATGTTGAATTGTGAACTTGGTGCAGAAGCTGCAGTTATAGAACAACTCAAAGAACTTGAACAAGTAGTTGATGTCTTTGAAACCATTGGAACTCATGATATGATGGTGAAATTACAAGCAGAAAATTTTGAAAAAATCCGAGAAATTGTTTCATGGAATATTCAAAAACTAAAAAACGTACGTGCAACTTCAACTCTAATAAAAAAAGATAATTAAGAATAGAATCTTACTAGTTCTAATGGTTGATGAGAAAAATGAAATCGACAAATTAATCGATAATATGATTACTAGTGGCGATGAATTAGTTGATAATCTAAAATCTGTACTGCCCAATTCTTTGTCTGAATCAATGGTCATGTTCCATGAATCCAATGTTGCAAATCTTAAAAAAATTAAAGAGTTTTTGAATAAATAGTAGTATTGAAACCTAATGATTTCTACTATATCCTTTTTAATCATTATTTGAAATCTCTATTATGGCTAGATCAAGAACTATTTCCGTTACTGTGGAAAAGAAAACAGGGGATGCATTTGATGCCATTTTGAAGATACCTCCAAAGATGATGCCTGATGCAAAAATTGATGATTCTGGTTGGTGGTCCTTTACTGGACCTTATGGAAAATCAATGCTTAAATTTAATGAAAATAAATCTCTTGGAATTTTGGACCATCAATACGTTGATGAGGAATCAAAATGGGATGTCCCAATGAGAGTTGTTTCAAACGGCGATGTTTCTGAAGTTGTAATTACCTTGAACAAACCTGATGAGATAACTGATGGGCAATTTGATCAAAGAATGCAAGAACTCGGTGAACTGTTCAATTCCATGAAAAATATCATAGAATCTGAATCTTAACCTTTAGCCAAGCTTGAACAAGTACAAATCCTTCTTCAAGCTTAAATGTAAATTTTGTAATATAGAATAGAGAAAAAATGCCATATGAAGAAGTATATTTCCAGAAAATGGACGATGAAAAATCAGAAAAATTAAAATCTAAAAAACAAAACTAGTCTTTGTCTGTGTTGTTGGAATTGTCATTTTGATTATTTCCAGGCCCTACAACGTCCTCAGGTTTGATTCTGTTATCCCAGTCTCCTCTTACACCTTTAATTAGAGAAATAACTCCAGCAGCAATAAATCCTAAAACCAGTCCAAAGAATACTGTCTGATCAAATATCTTAAATGAACAATTGATTTCAACTGGGGGCGAATCATCTGAATATTCGTAACATGTTCCAAATTCATTTGATTCTAAAGTGGCAGCTTGAAAATTATGTCCTAATCCTCCCAGGATGAGAAATCCTGCAAATATTAGTGCAATTCCTGCGATGATGAATCTCATGTCACTCATAATTTTTTTCCTGATTTATCGTATTTACATTTTGACTTTGAGATGCACTAGTGTTATTTTTCAAGTAATGCTTTGAGATTCTCAAGTGATGCCTCGTAAAATGCTGCCATGAACACTATGAAATCTAAAAACTCTTTTTCAGACATTTTCTCACTGTTGAGGTATGATTTCCATGTCAATTCTACGCTGTTTTTAGATTTTGGTTTAATTGAAATTGTTGCAACGTATGCCCTTAATGGCAACCCTTCAGTTGCAATGTATGTGAAATACTCTCCTTTTTTCCATGCCACCACATGTTCTTCTATTTGATTCCCATCCTCAAATGTAATCAATCTAATGGCTCCCACATCTGTTTTCTTTTTTGACAGGTATGTTGTTTTTTTAACATCTACAACCCATGTGGGCAATCCTGCAATGTTGCTAATTTTTCTCCAAACTTTGTCTTTTGCCGCATTAATTTTGATTGTTTTTTTAACAGTTCCAGTATGAAATGTCTTTTTTATCATACTCTTATCCGAAAATTGCTGAATTTTAAATTTTAGTTGAACAACCATTTTTAATCCCCTGAAGAGAAAGATATCTCATGGTCTTTGGATGGGGGAAAAAGAAACAAGAGGAAACACCTGTTGAAGAAATACCTCAAAATAAGGAAATTTCACTTGAGGATGTTCCTAAAATTATATCTGATCTTAGTACTTTGAGAAAATCTCAAACTTTATCTGAAATTAATACTCTGAGAAACAATACTGCTCCTCTAATTGAGGAATTGATGAAAATTGGCAATGTCCTTGAAAAAGATGATCTTAACATGGATGATGTGGATAAACATCTGGCAATCATTGTAGTTAGAGGTAAAAAGCAAGTAATTGATATGATCAAAAAAGATGTTGTTTCATTACCAAAAATATCTTCTTTTGAGGATGCTGAGAAATTAAATTCTGTACTAAACCTTATTCTCAAAAAAGTGGGTGATGTTTTAGGACGACAAACTAGAGTAATCCATATCTTTGCCAAAAAATATGCCAACCAATTAAAAGAAAATCTTGCTGTAATGAATTCTAATCATTCTGAAATTGACAATTTATTGAAAAATTATGATTCTACAAAGTCTCTTTCTGAAGAAACGCTTGATACTATTGACCAAATTAAAAATTTGAGCAAATCCCGTCAAGAACACTCTGAGAAAATTGATAATATCACAAAAAACACAATTGCACTAGATGAAAAAATATCTGCAATTCAGAACGACATCAATGAGATAAAATTATCTGATAATTATAAAAAATATCAAAATTTGAAAAATACCTTGGATGAATATGTTAACGAAAAATCAAAAATCAAAAATCAAATTAACACACAATTTACAAAAATTTCTCGCCCACTAAGTAGATATGAATATGCCTCATCATTGGATAAGGGCCAAAAAAGTATTTTATCTGATTTGGTCTCTGAACCATTTGATGTATTGACTGCTGCAAATAAGGATTCTATTATTGTTATACTTGAAAATATTCGCAAAGGAATTTCCTCTGGTTCTATCTCTGTAAAGGATATTGAGAAAACATATTCCCAGATAACTGAAACTGAAGAATCTTTAGATGGGTTTGTACATCTAGTTTCAGAATATCATAAAAACTATCAAGAGATGCAAAATGATCTGAATTCTTTAATACCCAAAGATTTGATTTCTTTAGAGAGTGATCTTGCCAAAAATTTCTCCACTTTGGATGAATCTCAACTAAAATCTGAAACTTTTCAGAGTGAAATTGGTGAGATTGATTCAAAAATTCCTGAACTGATCTCTGAAATTGAGCAAAAATTAAGACGATTTTCAAATACTCGATATACCATTCTAACATCTTAAAACTAAATTAGTTCTAAACTGGATACTAGATGTGTTATTCAAAAAGAAAAAATTTGAACGCAGAGTTTTATTGAAAAAAAAAGTCCGTGATAGCATATTATCATTTTGTCAAATGAAACATCCCAATGAAGGAATTTTAATTTTAAAAGGAAAATCAAAAAATGGCGAAATCAAAATAGATGGATTGGTAATTCCTCCATTTAGTGAAACTGGGCCTACTTTTGCAGGATTTCCTCATTCGTTCTTACCTTTTGATATGAGTTATGTTGGAATCATACATTCTCATCCTAGCGGTTCTGCAGAACCATCTGTAACTGATCTGCATAATTTCTTTGGATTAGTTTCAATGATTGTTAAATCTCCATATGATGATAATTCTATTTTTGCGTGGGATAGTAATGGGAATGCTATTCCGCTTTTAATTGAATAATTTTACAAAAAGCCTGCTGCTGCTGACCAGCCTGAGGAAAACTGAAGAAACTTTATATCCGTTTTAAAGATACTTTTATTGAATTGAATCCTCAGCTTAAACGATATTATATTTTCCTAGGCGCTTCTTTGGTATTTAGTATTGGCTTGCAAATTGGTCTTGGAATGCTTGGTGTTCCATGGTATATCAGCATTGGAGCAGTAATGGCAATTTTCATTTTATTGCCAATGATTATGAGACGAAGACAAATGAGTAATGCTGGTAATTACGGTGGTAATTCCGGAACTGGCAGTGGTGGATTCTTTGGTATGGGTTCACAAGGCGGTTCTAGTGGAATCAGATATGTTTGTCTTGTGTGTAACAACAAACACAAAGGTGGTTCTTGCCCACGGTGTGGTTCTAAAATGCAAAAAGCGGATTTTTAGTTGATAAAAAATGGCATTAGAAGAATTAAGAAAAAAAGTTCTATATCAAAACTCTATTGAAATATGGATTGGAATAAGTAAAGAAAAAAATATTGATTGGGTTGATACTGACAATTATCAAAAATTTATTGCATTTCTTTTAAAAAATAACCAAAACATGAAAACGATGTCTATTTGTTTTGATGAATCAGACAAGGCTTCTGACGGTGGTCATAGCAAAAAGGTATTTGCTAATAATTTGGCAGCAATTAATAATGAAAATTCTGCATGCTATTCAATAAAATTAAATGATGGGGCTATCAAATTAATTCGAAAATTTGATATCTGATTTTATTATCTTTTCAATTTTGGATTAACAATTGCATCAAGTGCATTTCCAATAAACACAAAAGCTAATCCCGTAATTGCAATCATTATCCCTGGTGGCATAATCCACCACCACATTCCTCTGGCTGCTGCTCCAAACGTATTGGCATCATGTAGTATCTGTCCCCATGTTGGAAATGATGGATCACCTAATCCTAGAAAACTTAATCCAGCTTCTGTTGTAATTGCCGCTGGAACTGAAATCGCAATACTTGCAAAGGCATATGGCAATAATTGTGGAACTATGTGTTTTAGGATGATTTTGGAGTCTTTTTGACCCATCATGTTTGCCGCATCTACATAGCCTCTGGTTTTAATCTGAAGGGACATACTTCTTGCCACTTTAGCAATGCCCACCCATCCAAAAATCATCAAAAATCCAACCATGACAAAAATGCTGTTACTAATTGTCACTGAAAGAATAATTAAAAATGGAAGTGCCGGTAGGGCATAAATCACATCATTGAACCTCATCATGGTCTCATCTGTTTTCTTGCCTTTGTATCCTGCATACACTCCATATAGTAAACCTGACACTACTGATGCTATTGAAACTGCTAATCCGATAAACAATGCAAGTGGCGTTCCCCAAAGAAGTCCAATTGCTAAATCTCGTCGTAACTCATCTGTTCCCATTATTCCAAATGCTTTGCCTCCGACGATTAATTTTGATTCATGAATTTCAGTTTTAGAATTTACTCCGTACATGTCAATGCTAAAAATATAATTTCCTTTTAATGGCTCATTTGTATTTGTTTTAGAAAAAACAATATTTTCTGCAGACAATCTTTCAAAGATAAATTCAAATTTTTCTGATTGCAAAAACAAGTTTTTCTTTATTGAATTATCTGTAGAGAAAATCCTTTCACTATGTATTGTTTTTCCATCAGAATATGGCAATGATGTTGTTAGTAAATCTAGTTTAATTCCATCTGGTCTGATTACTGAGATTTGTAAAAGAGGTGAACCTGAATACTCTGAGGAGAATTCATAGATGAAATCATTTGGGAAATCATCATAATCAAAATTTAATCCGAAATGATGCGATGTGAGGTTTATTCCGTCAATTGATATTTTTTCAATGTTTGGGTTTTCCATAATTTTATGTTCAGGAATTTTTTCAATCATGAAAATATTGACCCATATTGGAATTGCAACTTTGGGGTTTGAAATCCAATTCCCTGGGTTGTTCCATTCTTGAAATGTTTCAACGGGAATGCTGATTATTGTTATGATTGATATTATGACTAGAATTAAAAGAATTGTAATCCCTACAATTCCCATCTTACTTTTGATGAATTCCTGTTTTATTTCCTGAGATGTAATATTGCTCATTGCCCTGTCCTCACCCTGGGATCAAAGTAACCATAAAGTAAATCTGCAATGAATATGCTGATTAGGAAAAATACCGTAAGAAGGTATGTTGCACCAATAATTACTGGCAAGTCCATCACTGTGATTGCTTCAAAGTATAGTCTTCCCATTCCTGGCCAGTCAAAAACAGCTTCTGTAATTATTGCGCCTCCTAAAGACCCTGACAAACTAAGAGCTAAAATTGTAACGATTGGTGGTGCTGCATTTTTGAGAGCATGTGTGTAGATAATTTTCTTTTCTTTGATTCCTATAGTTTTTTTTGCCATGATGAAATCTTCTTGCATTATCCCTACCATGAAATTTCTTACCAAATATGCCCATGAACCAAATCCAATCATTACAATTGTAATTAGTGGTAATGCCATGTGGTATAGTAGAGATAGTAGATATGCAGGATCTGATGATGGAATGTCTGGTGTTGCTCTTGCGGGAAATATTTGCCATGTAAATGCAAATAAAAATATCATCAACATTCCTATCCACCATACAGGAAAACTAGAACTAATTATTGCAAAACTTGAAGTGACTCTGTCAATTGTAGAGCCAACTTTACTACTGGAAAAAGCTCCTAAAAATATCCCTATACTTGATATGATTATGGTTGCAGTTGTAAACAACAAAACTGTTCTAGGGAGTTTCTCAAATAGAATATCTTTCACATCTGATGACCCCTCATCACTAGTTAGAAATGTCGCATTTCCAAAATCTAGTAGCATTATTTTGTACATGGTCACCCCAATCCTTTGAGGCGAATACCATGGTTCATCCAATCCTAAGGCTTGTATTCTTTGGTCAATCTGATTCTGAACAAATCCTTCAAATTCATTGACTGATGAAAAACTTTGAGCGATGGCTGGATTTTCTGTTATTTCAGCTCTGACTTGAAAAACCACTCCTTGTTTTAGAATGGTATCCATATTGGAGCCAACTAATGCAATTGTAATCAATAGCGTTATCATCAAAACTCCAAACATCGTGGCCATCCGTGTGGCGATGTATTTTTTCATGCCCAATAATCTGAAGATGGCAATTTAGTTTATAACAATAGATGTTTTTCCCACAGTTTATTACTGCTCAATAGTACTGAGATTTTGAAAGACATGTCCTTTGATAGAGAAGAAAGAGAAATGCACACCACTACATGTGGTGATTGTGGAAATGAATGTCAAGTACCATTCAAACCAAAAGAAGACAGACCTGTTTACTGCAGAGAATGCTTCCAAAATCACAAACCAGCACCAAGAGAAGGTGGCAGTAGATTTGGAGGAAGATCTAGCGGCCGTAGATTTGGCGGAGATAGAGGTTCTAGATTTGGTAATAGAGACGACAGACCACGAGAAATGCATGACGCAAAATGTGGGGATTGTGGTACAGATTGTCAAGTACCATTCAAACCAAAAGAAGACAGACCTGTTTACTGCAGAGAATGCTTCCAAAGCCACAAAAATTAGAAATACCGTTTTGAGTAAATTTCAAAACTCCTTTATTTTATAAAACAGAGATTTAATCTTTATTTCTCACCATGTTTATTTATCATAATAAATATTATTTCTTATGCCAAAACAAGCATGTGATTATTTGGCAATGTCACAAATAACTGAGACTTGGGCATAATGATTTACAAAAATAATTCCCAATAATTTCTCAACAGCAAAGCATTCTCTTTACAATCCTCGGATTCTCTGCACCAATTACACAGTTGTAGTAAACTGTCAACTGGTACACCAAAACACAAATCA
>JARPSM010000085.1 GCA_029782475.1 Nitrososphaerota archaeon | reverse complement strand
GGATGCAAAACAATGGAACATTGCATTTCTTTAGAATCTGGCGCATGAGAAATAGTGCAAAGCACAACATCATACGTTGGTATTTGTTTTTCATAAAATGGAATAATTCTCATTAATTCATGGATCTAAAGATCTTATTTGGTGTACCATCAGGTTAAATCTTAATGATTTCTAGAAAGCCCTAGTTCCCTAAACTTTTTGTATGTGTAAAATCTATCAAAATCATGAAAACATTTTGTAAATGCGGATGTCAAACACCACTAACTGATTACGAGTATCGTAAATTTTCAGGATATAAAAGAGGACATGAACCATTACCATAATTTTATTCGATGAACAGTCATGTTGGGTATGAAAGTATCAGATCAAGAAATAGTCAAAAGACTAAAGGAAACAATAGAATTTCTCAAAGTCGAATCTGTTGGCGGTATGTGAAATACGCCTCAACTAATAGGTATGTTGGAGGATTTACTTAAAGAAGATTCCAAGATTTACAAAAATAACAATTAAAAATTCCAGCTATTTTTTCAATATGAAAAGCACCCAACTTAACACAAAAAGTTTCTAATTTAACACCCTGTTGAAAAGCTCCTGAGACTGAACAGTGTAAGAAAAATTGTGAAAGCACCAGAAGAATGAACAGTGTAAAATTATAATCTAAATCCTCGTACACCTTACAATACCATTCTTATGAATTTTTAAAACCTTGTCTTAATGTGATTTCATGTAATATTAGATGACAACTAGGAATGAATAATACCAAATATGGCAGAATTTAAGAGTATGTGATATTTTGACGAAAAAATATTTGACTAAAGTTTAATATAGTTAATTCTAATTTTATCGATCGAATGATGGCTGCTGTGAAGAAAATATTTGAAGAAATTATTCAAACAGATCACAAGGTTATCACTGAAGAAACTTCTAAATCTATTCTCAAAACTTATGGTGTTAAAGTTCCACCTTATGCACTTGCTACTTCTGCTGCAGATGCAGTAAAACAAGCAAAAAAAATTGGATTTCCTCTTGTAATGAAAGTAGTATCTCCACAAATTTTACACAAAACTGATGTTGGCGGTGTTAAAGTTGGAATTGACAATGTCAATGATGTAAAAAAGACATTCAATGACATGTATGGTCGTCTTTCTAAAAAGAAAGGTGTTGAAGTTAAAGGAATTCTTTTGGAAAAAATGGTTCCAAAAGGTGTTGAACTAATTGTAGGTATTCAAAATGATCCACAATTTGGTCCAATGATCATGGCTGGATTAGGTGGTGTAATGACTGAAGTTTTCAAAGATGTTGCATTTAGAATGCTACCAATCACAACGTCTGATGCAAAATTAATGATAAACGAACTCAAAGGTTCTAAACTTCTCAAAGGTTTCAGAGGTAGTGCTCCTGTTGATCTTAACATGGTTGCTAAAATGTTGGTAAACATTGGAAAATTAGGCGTAGAAAATGCAGATTACATTAACAGTATTGACTTTAATCCAGTAATTGTATATCCAAAATCCCACTTTGTAGTTGATGCAAAAATCATTCTAAATAATGAATTAAGAAAGAATTCCATTTCAAAAGTTAAACCAAATATTACTTCCATGGAGACTTTCTTTACGCCAAAGTCTGTTGCACTTGTTGGTGCATCTGCAACACCTGGAAAAATTGGTAATTCTGTACTGGATGCACTTGGAAAACAAGATTACAAAGGCAAAGTATTTCCAATTAACCCTAAACAAGAATCTATTCTTGGACTCAAATGTTATCCATCCTTAGATGCAATTACAGAAAAAGTTGATCTGGTTGTTGTTTGTATTGATCTTTCATTGTGTGGACCAATCATGAAGACATGTGCAAAGAAAGGAATCCATAATGTTGTGATTGTTTCAGGTGGCGGTAAGGAACTTGGTGGTGATAGAGCCGCTATGGAAGCTGAAGTTAAAGAATTATCGATAAAACACAAAATTCGTGTAGTTGGTCCTAATTGTATTGGAATGTTCAATGCAGCAAATCGTCTTGATTGTGCATTTCAAGGACAAGAAAGAATGGTACGTTCAAAATTAGGAAATGTTGCATTTTTCTCTCAAAGTGGAACAATGGGAATTAGTATGTTAGAAAGTGCTGATTTATTTGGTTTATCCAAAATGATTAGTTTTGGTAATCGTTCTGACGTTGATGAAGCAGATATGATATGGTATGCTGCAAATGATCCTCAAACTAAAGTAATTGGATTATACGTTGAAGGTTTCGGTGATGGTAGAAAATTCATCAATACTGCAAAACGTGTAATGAAAGATATGAAGAAACCTATCGTAATTTGGAAGAGTGGTAGAACTGCTGCTGGTGCAAAACAAGCTGCATCTCACACAGGCTCACTTGGAGGCTCAAATGCAATGATTATGGGTGCATTCAAACAAGCAGGAATTATTTCAGTTGACAGTTATCAAGAACTAGTTGGTGTCTTAAAGGCACTAGCCTGGCAACCTCATGCAAAAGGTAACAAAGTTGCAATGACTAGTAATGGGGCTGGTCCGATGATTGGTGGAATTGATCAACTAGAAAGACAAGGTCTCACAATAGGAGAACTGTCTCCAAAAATTATGAAAAATATAAAGAATCGTTTCCCTCCAACTGTTCCAATTCATAATGGCAATCCGGCAGATGTTGGTGGTGGTGCTACTGCAGATGACTATAGATTTGTCATTGAACAATTCTTAGATGAAAATAATGTTGATATTGCAATGCCTTGGTTTGTCTTCCAAGATGATCCACTTCATGAAATTATTGTTGATTATTTAGCAGAACTCTCAAAGAAAAAGAAGAAACCTATTCTTGTTGGTGGTAATGGCGGTCCATATACTGAAAAGATGATAAAATTGATTGAGAAACACAATGTTCCAGTTTATCAAGACCTCAGAACTTGGGTTGCAGCAGCATCTGCATTATCTCAATGGGGCAAAGTACGCGGAAAATAGATAACATTTAATTCCTATATCACTTTGCAAATTATCATGTCCCTAGTTACCACATCTACTTCTGATGGCATTTGTACTGTCAAGATTAACAGACCTGACAAACTCAATGCTATGAATACGGATGTTGCAAAAGAACTAATCAAAACTTTTGAAGAACTAAACCATGATGATAATGTCAAAGTTATCATTTTGACTGGTGAAGGAGAAAAGGCATTTTCTGCTGGTGCAGATATAGAATACATGTCTAAAATCTCTGCAGATGAATCAGTTGAATATGCAAAGACAGGTCAGCTTGTCACTGCAACTGTTGAATTAGTTAAACAACCAACTATTGCAGCAGTTAATGGTTTTGCTTTAGGTGGAGGTTGCGAACTTGCAATGTCTTGTGATATTAGAATAGCAGCAGATACTGCTAGACTAGGTCAACCAGAAGTAACAATAGGTGTACCTCCTGGATGGGGTGGTACTCAAAGATTAATGAGAATCGTGGGAATAGCAAAGGCAAAAGAACTTGTTTACACAGGTAAAATGGTCAAAGCAGATGAGGCTAAAGAAATTGGTCTTGTAAATCAAGTAGTTCCTCTTGCATCATTACAAGAAGAATCTTTGAAAATGGCCCAACAAATAGCTGGAAACTCTACAATGGGTGTTCAGATGTCTAAAGTTGCAATCAACAAGGGAAGAAATGCAGATCTTGATACTGGTCTTGCTTTAGAACTTCTTGCTTGGAGAAATTGCTTCACTCACCCTGATAGGGAAGAGCGAATGACTGCATTTGTTAACAAGTCCAAGAAATAGCTATTTCTAATTTCTTTCTTATTTTATTAAATAAAAAAAGCTAGAGTTTTACCAACTCTACTTTACTGTAACTACTCCTACTCTCCACGGATGAAATGAACAATAGTAGTTGTAGATCCCTGATTCCTCAAATGTAAACTCGAATCTATCTCCTGTGTTTAATGGAGGACTATTAAACAAGTCAATTACATTTCCAAATTCATCTTGACTTTGGATATTGTGTGGAACCGAATCATCATTTACCCATGTCACTTTGGTATTGGTACTAATTTCAAGATTCAATGGTAAGTAAAACCCACTACCGGAAACATCAAAATTTCCATTGGGAATGATTACTTTATCTTCCATCATTTCTGAAACAATATCTACAGTGTCTAGTACAATGACGCCACTATCAATCAGAAATTTAATGGCATTGAGAAATTCCGATTCTGAAATATCTCCTTGACCATACCATAATGCGTTATTTTTAACCCATTCTGGAACTGATTCTGCAACTGATTCTGCAACTGATTCTGGAACTGATTCTGCAACTGATTCTGCAACTGATTCTGCAACTGCGTCATTGACTGTAAATGAAACTAATAGGATTGAAAATATCGTTGTTAGGATAGATATTTTTGCTGATCTGTATTTCATATTCAAAAATGTCGTGTAAATGATTTATCACATGAGTACACATTGTCTTGCAGTGTAGTCTAATCTATTATATCTGATTTTGAACCTATTTTTCATGCAAGAATTAGTTCAATCTCTGAAAATAGTGGATGATAAAAGAAAGCAAGTAATTTTAGAAATCCTTGCTGATAAATATTGTAAGTTAATCCTCCATAGTACTCTGGAAAAACCAAAATCTGCAATGGAGATATCTGGTGAAAAAAAAAAACAATTCCTATTAGCACTGTATATCGAAGATTACAAACTTTGTATGATGCAAAATTACTTGCTATATCTGGTTCAATTAATCAGGATGGAAAAAAGTACTTTTTATACAAAAGTAAAGTAAAATCTATTTCTCTTAAATGTGATTTGGAAGTAACATCTGTTGAACTCGTTCCAAATACACGCATAAATTAATTGTTAAGGGAATACTGTTTGAGTTAAAAATGATGGACAAAGATTTAGCTTCAACAAAACGTCAAATCCATTCTGCAAAAAAAAAAGAATCTACTAAAAGTATTACCTATACACTTTTTGAAAAACTTGTAATTGAATTAGAAACAGAATCTACTCAGAAAGGAATTTCCCAAAATGTTTTAGTTAAACAGATCCTTGAAAAATATGCTCAATGGGATAGGTAGGTTCTCTAGTAAAATTGGGATATTCCAGTTCCAAAAGGTATTCTTGAAGCCCTGGGTGGTGAATTAGATGGAAAAGATATTGATGAAATAATTACATTGATGTTTCCTATGATTAAGGAATACTGTTTTGTTTATCAAAGGTGGATATGATTTGAAACGTTGTGTTGAAGCATTAGAAGATTATATGCGAGCATCGGGGATGAACTCTGATCATAGGGTAGAAGGTGATGTTCACATATTTTTAATTCAGCATGAATTGGGATTAAAATGGTCCGTCTTTACAGAACAATTACTAACTCAAGTATTTCATAGTTTTTTACCTGATAAAGAACTAAGATTTCAAACAACTGAAACTATAGTTATTTTGTCTGTGTCGTTGGGTTTTGATTTTAATGAACATGATATCATAATTGAAATTCAATTCATCCTTTGAAATATCACTTTAGATAAAATAAATCAATGAATTCATTTGATCCTATACAACAAAAAACCTGGGTTAAACAGATTATGAGTAATTCTGTTGTCTCAGTTGATTCATCAGTTACTGTAACTAATGTTGCAAAAATGATAAAAGATACTGGCGTTGGAGCTGTTGTGGTTTTAGAAAATAATTTCCCTGTTGGAATATCACGGATAGGGATTTTGCAATAAAAATTACTGCTCATTTTTATCCTGTTGATGCTCTCCTCCTGTTAGAAGAATAACGTCCTCTCCTTTAATCTAAATTGATCCTAATTCTGATTTATTGGTGGCATCAGATCTAATGTCTACTCGAAATGTTCGAAAATTACCTGTTATTGAAGATGATAAAGTTGTTGGAATTTTAACTTCAAGTGATTTAGTCAAGCATATTGCAGATCACTGAAATTACTAGTAGATCGTCTCTAGTTTTGTAAATTACTAGTGTGTCTGGTGGGAAAAGCTTATTATAATTTGAACAATCTTTTTTCTTTATAATGGCAACTGAGCAAACACAAAAGATGGTCACAGTTACCGCAAAAGCAGCTGAAAAAATTCATGAATTCATGAAAGAAGAAGCAGAATCCCCTGAATACCTTAGAGTATATGTTCAAGGTGGTGGTTGTTCTGGTCTTTCTTATGGAATGGGTTTTGAAAAGGCACCAGAAGAAGATGACATTGTCTTAGAAGAGAATGGAGTCAAACTTCTTGTTGACAGCTACAGCGTTGATCATCTGCAAGGTGCAAACGTAGACTATATTGAAAGCCTAATGGGCTCAGGATTCAAAATCAACAATCCAAATGTTACAAAATCCTGTTCATGTGGTTCCTCATTTAGCACTGAATAAACAACTAGATTATTTTCACTTTTTAGATTATTCTATAGCATTTGCTGTAATTGGTAAATTTTTTAAATTTTTTAGATTCTTTTTGCGATACCCTCATATATCGCAGGTAGAGATTCAAATTATGATGATAAAGGAGATGAATAGTTTATGCCTCAATCAGGAATTGTCAAATATCACGTTAAACTTTCCTATGAAGTCGATGGACTCGTTGAAAGAGCAGATATAATCGGAGCCATCTTTGGCCAAACAGAAGGACTGTTAGGCCCAGAGATGAATTTGAATGAACTGCAACGAGTTTCCAAAGTCGGCCGCATTGAAGTTAATGCAAAATCTACTTCCAACACCACCAATGGTGATGCATTAATCCCTATGAGTACTGATATCGATACTTGTGCATTAATTGCTGCTGGAATTGAAAGCATTGACAAAGTAGGTCCATTTGACTGTAAATTCAAATTAGAAGCCATTGATGATGTACGAGCTGCAAAGAAAGATGATATTGTAAGACGTGCAAAAGAAATCAAGCAAAAATGGTCAACTAAGACTGTTAGTGAAGGTGAAACAATGTTAAATGATGTTCACCAAGGTGATACTGGAAAATTATCTAAATATGGCCCATCAAAATTAACATGCAGTTCAGGTGTTTTTGATTCTAATTGGGTAATTCTTGTTGAAGGAAGAGCTGATGTAATCAATCTTCTGAGAGCAGGCTATGATAATGCACTTGCAATCGAAGGTGCAAAAATAGATGAATCAATCAAAGAACTATGTGGTAAGAAAGATACCGTTGTTGCATTCTTAGATGGTGATAGATCTGGCGGATTTATTCTTAAAGAACTAAAATCCGTTGTTATTTTAGATTATGAACTTCAAGCAGACCCAGGTGTTGAGGTTGAAGAATTAACTCCTGCAAGAATTGATGAGATTCTAAGTCCAATTGCTACTGAGATTAAAGATGGAAAACCTGCACCAGAGCTAAAAAATGAAGATGATAAATCTGTTGCAGAAGTTGCTGCCAAAGTGTTTCCAAATCTAAATGAAACACTTGAAGCAATTGCATTAGATGGTGATCAAAATGAAATTTTCAAAGTTCCAATCAGTGAAGTCGTAAGCAAACTATCTTCACAATCTGGAATCAAATATCTTCTACTGGATGGAATTATCACTCAGAGACTTTTAGAAGGTGCCAAAACTGCTGGTGTTGAATGTGTAATTGGACACAGAATTGCAAAATTATCCAACTCTGATGGAATGACACTCAAAACATTCGGTGACTTGGGCGTATCTTAGAATAGATGACTGAATTAAAAATTCAGCACATCCTAACTCTTTCATATTTACTTTCGAAAGGTGCCAAATACAACTATGTTTCAATCACTACTTCATCATTGGGAAAAAGCATCAAAAAATCACAGCAGGCAGCCTCAAAACATCTTTTAGAATTAGAACAAAACCAGTTTATTGAGAGAATAATCAGTGGACGAAATATTTCTGTAAAAATTACTTCAAAAGGATATTCTGAAATGGTAAAACTTTCAGCAATATTGCAAAAAAGCCTTGACTCTTCACCTTCTCATGTTGAACTTGAAGGAACTTTAGTTTCTGGAGTGGGCGAGGGGGCATACTATATGGGATTAAAGGGGTATACGAAACAATTCCAGTCTAAAATTGGATATGTCCCATATCCTGGAACACTTAATGTTAGATTGGACCAAAAAATCCATCAAGAAGCAATAAAACAATTTGAAACTTTGAACGGTGTTAAAATTAAGAGCTTTTCAGATGGAAAGAGAACTTATGGTTGGGTGAAATGCTTTACTGCAAAACTTGACAATTCTACAAATTGTGAATTGATCATTCTTGAGCGTACCCATCATGATGATTCTATCATAGAATTAATTTCAAAATCATGTATGCGAAAAACTGCAAAATTAAAAGATGGTTCTAAAGTTTCTATTAAAATTCCAATAAATTCCTAAATCCCGTGAATGGATTTCCCATATTCTTTTTGAATTTTTGAACTGGAACTTTCAGGTATTGGGGATTGTAATCTTGCAACTTTTGCATCAAGTTCTATTTTTTTACATCCTTCTGTAATGAATTTCTCTTGATGAACTTGATCATATCCTAATGCAATAATTTGCGGTTTTACATGATTTACGGTTTTGAAAATATTATCTTCTTGCCCAATTAAGCAAAGATCTACCATTGTCAATGAATTTACTAATTCTTGTCTTTGTTGTTGTGAATGGAGTGGCTGCCTTTTCTTCATTTTCACTGCTGTGTTGTCTGTTGCTACTACAACCACCAAAATATCTCCTAGTTCCTTTGCTGCATTTAACGTATGAATATGTCCTGGGTGAATAATATCAAAAACTCCTCCTGCTAATACAATACGTAATGAATTTTTCCCTGTTTCAGTGAGTGTTTTTTTATCTTCATTTACTAGTTGGTTTTTAATTAATTCATAAATTTTTGAATTAATTGCATCATCTGAAAGTGTGGTTTTTTCCTTTATTGTCTCAAATGCTTCTTTTCCTTCAATTTGACACACATACATGATGGAAAGTATGGTTTTTTCGCCTTGTTCCAATGTTTTTTCTATTTTTGACCCTCTCTTTAATTCATCGCTGTAAATCACATTTTTGGATCAAGGCCTTTTGCTAATCTTAATGCATCAACAAGACCGTCTGCATATCCTATGCTTAGTATTGCTACTTCATCTTGACTATCTTCAAGAAATTTTTCTGCATCTTTAACATACAATTCTGCATTTTCTAAAATTATCTCAAATTCTTTTTGGCCTTTGTATAGTGGTTCAACTTCTTCTAATGCCTCTCTGACCATTGGAACATATTTCTTCATCATTTGAATAGAAATTTTCTTTGTTTTTTCAGTATTGTCAAATGGCTCATCAATACATTGACCAAATAATTTCAAGGCATCTGATTCTGTAAAGTGCAATCTGCCTGGAATAATTATTGTATGTGGTGGTTTACCAAAATCTATTTTCTTTAAACTAGATATTTTACCTGAAATGATTTTTTGATCTTTGAACCCTATTCTTGATGCAACAATAACATATGTTGATGGGCTAATTACATTTCGTATCTGACCTTTTTCCGTCTCTAAAAGCCCATTTAATGCATCTTTAGGATCTAAGAAAAAATCTTTGTCTTGATTGTATTCTAATAAAAGTACAGTATGATTTCCTTCGATGATGTTTTTGTATATTACATAGTATGGTGTTGTTAGTGATTTCATTTCACTCATTATTGTTGCAATACGTCCAACTTTGTAAAAATGCAAACCACATTCACCTATCATTGATGTAAGTGATGATGATGCATGAATGGAATATGTTTTAATTTTGTCTTCAATTGCTCTTGCTCTTAATTCGATATGTGTTGTTGCAATGTATGGATCTCCATATGCTAATAATACTATCTTCTTTTTCTTTGCATTTTTTAAAATTTCACTACCGTCTTCTACAAGCCATCTTTTAGCAAGTTTGAATTCACCGTTTGTTGCATTTTTAATTTTTGTTAAATCTGACTTTCCTATTGGACTGGTGAATTGTTCTAAATATACGATATCTGCTTTTGATAAAATATCTAATGCTTCACTAGGGATTGATTTGAACCCTGAAATTCCTAAACCTACAAACCACAGCATTACTGCATTTTTCTGTCATGAAGTCTTTTTAAATGCTGTAGCATTTTTTTGAGAATTTCTATGCCTCTAAGGTATTCGTCTACTGAAACCTTCTCATCAATTGTATGAGCTTCATGAGGATCTCCTGGCCCATAAGTTACAACTGGAATTCCCCATTGGTTTCCAAGTACATTCATGTCTCCTGTACCTGTTTTTCTAATCAACATAGGTCGTGAATGTTCTGTTTCTATAATCCCTAGTGTGAATGCTCTGACTAGTGGTGAATTATGAGATGCTTCAAATGGTTCTGTCTCATCTAAAATTGAATAAAATGCTTCAACTTTTCTTTTTTGTGATATTTCTTTTACAAGTGTTGCAATTTTTTGCTCAATTGTTTTACAATTCATATCTACAGGAATTCTAATGTCAAAAGTTGTTTCACAATCTTTTGGAGTTACATTGTGGCTTGTCCCTCCTTTTACTTCTGTCATAGTTGCAGTCAATAACATCCCTTTAGTTTTTTCTTCTTGGTTTGCCTCTAACTTTTCTTTGAGTTCTTTTGCAAAAATCATTGATTCTAAAATTGCGTTTTTAGATAACCATGGAGCACTTGCATGAGAACTGTTTTCGACACTGATTTTGAGATTAATTGCTAGTCTTCCTTTGTATGCAATAGTTACTTTTTTGATTCCACTTGGTTCTCCGAAAACTGCATAATCTACATCCATCTTTTTCTTTACTAAATTTTTGATTCCTGTTGCGTTTCCTTCTTCATCAACTGCTCCAACAAAAATTATTGTTCCGTTATTGTTTTGAATTGAGGCTGCAGCAAATAACATTGCCATCAATGGAGCTTTTGCATCTGATGCACCTCTGCCGTAAAGTGAATCTCCTTCTTTTCTAACTTTGACCTTTCCTGGTACTACATCCATGTGTCCGCATAACATAATTTTTGGAGATCCTGAACCTTTTTTTGCAATAACATTGCCCACTTCATCTATCTGGATATCTTCAAATCCTAAATCATCACATTTATCAGCTAAAAATTCTGCCATAGGCTTTTCACTCAAAGATGGTGTGTACAATCTGAGTGCTTTCTCTAACATCTTTACTGCAAACCTTGGTGTAACTGTAAAGTGAGTGTCCAATTCTTACTTTTCTATCGCCAGTGCATAGTCTAGCATTAAGGAAGGAATGTCTACTTTGCACACTCTTACTGTGTTTTTGTATTCAGTGGTATTGTTTACCTCATGTACAACTAGTCCTTTCTCATCACTTTCCATCAAATCTACACCTACGATATCTCCTTTAACTGCATTTTTTGCTTTAATACACATTTCTTCCATTTCTTGTGTAACTTTGCATGGTTCAGCCACCCCACCTAATGCCATATTTGTTTTCCAATGTTTTGAGGATCTGTAAATTGCTGCAACAATTTTGTCACCCACCATGATTGCTCGAATATCTCTTGGTGGTCTTTTTACAAACTCTTCTAAATAATGGACTTGATAAATTGGATACATGTTTTCTCTACTTTCAATAATATCTCCAGCTGCATCTCTGTCATTTAATTTTGAAATTAATCTTCCCCAACTTCCAACTGTTGGTTTGATAACTCTTGGGTACCCTTGTGAATCTAGTGTTTCTAATGCTGCATCTTTTGAAAACGCTACAGTTGCATCTGGTGTTGGTACGCCAAATTTTTTTAATAACATGTGTGTGAATAATTTATTTCCTGCGTACACTCCAGTGTTTAGACAATTGATTACTTTAACACCTAATCCTTCAAGAGCTGCAGTTGAATGTAAATTTCTATAGTAACTCACACATCTCTGAATAACTATACCATAATCTTCTGGTTTTTTTTCCAAGTTTATTGCCAATTTTTTACAATCGACCATCTGGATATTGATGTTCTTTTTTTTGCTTGCTTCTAGCAGAGCTTTTTCTTCCCAACGGATGGAATCGTAAAGAATGGTAACGTCAGGATTCACTGTCCCCAATCCTCGCCAACCGTTTGGGCAGGCTTTAGATCGAAACCGCTTGAACCTTTAGATAATTCAAAACTTGCGCCACATTCAGGACATGTTACAATTTCCCCTTCAAGTGCATCACTTGGGATTGAAATATCTGCATCACATTCTTCACATTTTGACATGTTTTTTCTTCATTATTCCTCTTTATTTATCATTAATTATCTTTTTTGTCAGCATTTTCATAGATGAATCATTATCAATTGTATAATCAATTATTATTTTTATAGATCTGATTAAATCTTATTATTTATTAAATTTTGAGGTTCTGACAATCATATGGTTGGTATTTCAGGTGTAAATTTTGATTGATGAAGTTTAGGTGGTATCACACTAATGAGTCAGACATTAAAAAAATTAAGGATGATGATTAATCACCTTTGTACTCTTCATTAGATACTGTGTCGCCTGTGGCATATTTTATTCATGTTTTTTGTCGGGGTATGGATAAGAACATCACCTTAATTTGTCACGTTAAATTAGATTTGGTATGTCGTGGGTTCCTGCATTAGCAATTGTGTTGGGTGCTTTGGGATTATATGCTTTATCAAAAGATCAACCAAAATGTCCAAACTGTAGTGCATTTGTAGCAAAAAATTCTAATAGGTGTAAAAAATGTGGGGCTCCATTAGGATGGGCATAATGCCAAATAACGAACATCTTTTCAAAGAAAAAATTCGAATTGCATTTGAATTAGCAGAAAAACATTCTTGGATTTTTTATGTAATTGTGTTGGTATTACTTATACCAATCAGATTGGGTCTTATTGATGCAAAAGAAGAAGTTATTGATATTGTCATAGCAATTAGTTTAATTTCTATTACAGCTCAAGCAGTTAAAAAAATCAAAAGTAAAGATAATGATTCAAAACCATATATTTCATGTATGAAATGTAATTGTAAAATCGAGTCTACAGGGGTATGGACTTGTAAGAATATGGTCAATGGTAAGGTTTGTGGATGGTCTTCAACATTTCCTGATAATTGATAACATTAGGGTGTTCTAAGGTATTGCCCTGGCTGTAATCAACCAATTGTGTTACCATGTTCTAATTGTTTTCACTTTATAGATGATCCAATTTATTTAGAATATAACCTGGCATTCGTAAATATAATCCAGAATTGTTTATAATTATTCATTAGTCGTTATACTAAGTAATTAGTAGGTAAGCTAGGTACATGTGTATGGCTAACAATCCACAAAGAATGCCATACATTATTTTAAATGAGCTTGTAATCTTTTGAATCATATTATACATTTTGGAATACAGGCGCATTCACAATA
Source organism: Nitrososphaerota archaeon (assembly GCA_029782475.1). Classification (GTDB taxonomy): domain Archaea; phylum Thermoproteota; class Nitrososphaeria; order Nitrososphaerales; family Nitrosopumilaceae; genus Nitrosopumilus. The sequence goes on along the minus strand of JARPSM010000085.1, from coordinate 370 downwards.
ATTTCATTATTATTATCTTAATATACTTTCATGATACTATTTGACTTTGCTAATTAACACATCAATTTTACTTGAAGTATTTTATTTTAATTAGAATTAATCCTTAGATGTTTTATCTTGAGGCTCATCGCCTAACAATGTCCAGCATTCGCAAAACTGTGGAGCATCACCAATGTAAATTATTTCACATCCGGGACATGTAACCATAAAATAATTCTAGTAAAAACAGTAGAGTCTATGCACAATCAACTATAAATCAATAATTTTTTCACCTTACAGACATTAACGTTGCAAACACTTTACAAATTAAAATAAGATTTGATCCAAACAAAACAAATTACTGTCAAGTCACATGGATCTGCTAATACAA
>JARPSM010000078.1 GCA_029782475.1 Nitrososphaerota archaeon | reverse complement strand
CGCGACCTAACGCTTACGAGGCGTTCGCTCTACCAGGCTGAGCTACCAAGGCACGTTTGGATAAATCCATCAGAGTTAATAAAAAGCCTTTCCGAAATGGACTAAATGAAAAAAACTATTTCAGGAATCAGGGGAATATTTGGAGAAGATCTTAACCTAAAAGATGTATTAGAATTTTGTAATAATTTTTCATCATTAATAAAATCAAAAAAATGCGTTATTGGGAAAGATACCAGACCAACAGGTTCAATGGTAAAAAATACTGCAAGTGCAGCATTGATGAAAAATGGAATAGATGTTTTTAATTTAGAAACAGTTCCAACTCCAGTGGTTTTCAGAGAAGCAAGGAATTACGGAGCTGGATTGGTAATTTCTTCATCACATAATCCATTAAAATGGAATGGTATGAAATTCATCATTGACGGACGAGGAATAAATGAACGTGAACTTCCACAAATTATCCAACATCAAGATATTGTAAAAACAAAAATTGGTTTTGAGACTGAAATCACTACATCGTACATTGAAGATGCAAAAAAAATCATAGGAAATTTAGAAAATAAACCAAAAATTATAGTAGATATAGGAGGTGGTGCTGCTAAAGGCTTTGCTCCAGAATTACTAAGTGAGATCGGATGTGATGTTCAAGTAATTAATGAAAATATTTCGGGATGTTCAAGAGGGCCGGATCCAACATCAGATAATTTATCAGAATTAATTACTACAACCAACAAAAAAGACATCGGATTTGCATTTGATCTAGATGGAGATCGGTTAGTTGTTGTTAAAGATGGAAAAAAACAAACGCCCGATGTTACACTGGGACTAGGTGTAGCAAAATCATTAGAGTTAGGTTACAAAAAATTTGTTCTAAGTACAGATACAAGTGTCTCAGTCGAAAAATTCATCAAAGAAAAAGGTGGAATTATACAAAGATCCAAAGTAGGAGAAGCAAACGTAATAGATCTCATGTTAAAAAATAATGCACAAGCTGGAGGTGAAGGCAGTAGTGGCGGTTTTATTTTACCAGAATTCAATTATTGTAGAGAAGGGATTCTAACAAGTGGTCTTATTGCATCAATGTTGGGAGGTTTAGAATTTAATGAAATATTAAATTACATGGAAAGTTATAATCAAATTAGAGATAAAACTAAAATTGATTCAGAGTTTCATGACAAAGTTATCGAAAAAGTGAAATCAAAGTTTTCAAAAGACTATTCTGAAATTACTACACTAGATGGAATTAAAGGAATTATAGATGAAGATAGTTGGGTATTAATCAGAAAATCAAATACAGAAGACATTATTAGAGTTTCAGCAGAATCAAATAATGAAGAAAAATGTAAGAAGATAGTCAAAGATACGATAAAAATGGTGAACCAGAGTTATGAAAAAATTAGATGAAACATCAATAATTGAAATTTTTCAAAAAGGGTTAGGTAAAAAGAAATTGGATTCAGAAGATGTAGAAGTTTTTAATTTAGGTAAAAACAAAATTGTAGCAAAAACTGACACACTAGTACAAAGCACAGATATTCCATCTAAAATGAAATTATCGGATGCGGCAAGGAAAAGTATTGTAGCATGTGTAAGTGATTTTGCCTCAAAAGGTGTCAAACCAGATTACGGAATGATTTCAATAAATCTTCCAAAGACAGTTTCACGCTCAAAAATCAACCAAATTGTTTCTGGTTTTAGAAAAGCATCCAAAGAATTCAATATTTCAATTTTAGGAGGAGATACAAACGAAGGAAAAGAAATTGTTTTCAACGTATGTCTTTTTGGAATTGTAGACAAAATAGTTACAAGAAAGGATTCAAAAAAAGGAGATCTGATATTTGTCACAGGTCCGTTCGGGTATACAGCAGCTGGGTTAAACATGATTCTAGGTAAAAAAAGAGGGAAAGCAGAATTTGTAAAAAAAGCAATTAATTCAGTCATTAAACCAAAACCTAGACTTAATTTTGGAATAAAAAACAAGAGATATTTTTCATCGTCAATGGATTCCAGTGATGGACTATCTACAACATTAAATGAAATGTCAAAGCAAAGTAAAAATAAATTCATCATAACTAAAATTCCAGCCTTGAAAGATTTGGAAAACTTTGTAAAATCCTATAAATTGGATTTAAACAACGTAGTATTCAACGGAGGGGAAGAATATGAATTTGTTTTCACTGTACCTCCAAACCATAAAAAAACGATAATAAAAAATGCAAAGTTATTGAAAATTCCAATTATAGAAATAGGTTTTGTCACTTTAGGAAAAAGTGTGTATATTAAAAATGATGATGATTTGATTCAGTTAAAAGATAAAGGTTGGAAGCATTTCAAATAATCATTCCCCATATGAAAAATCCCGTTCAACATTATTCACAATACTAAAAACAGATTCTGCAGGTAAAATATTCACACATTCAGTGATCCACATTTCATCAAGATGCATCAAGCGTTTAAAATCATCATTAGGAAGTTCGTCAGGACTAGAATCAGGATACGTTGCATGGATTCTATATCCTTCATTAGCAATTAGTTGGCAGCTTTGTTCTTGGGGGGACAAACCAGAATCTCCGATCGGAGTCAAAAAATGAATTGCTACTGAAACCATTAATGCGGTTGCAACTGCCACACCAATTGCCAAGAACAGAATAGATGCCATTTAATGCATCCAGAAGATGACAGTATATGAATAGTCATCGAATATGCAATAGTGCCCAAATTAAGGCAAGCACGAAAAATCAATGTATTTTAAACCCTTTACGACCTGATTAGACATTGTCAAAAGTAGAAACTGAGGTTCAAGAGGCACCAGTAGAAAAGACTGAAACTGTAGCAGCAGTAGAGACTAAAGTTGTAGAAAAAGTGCAAACTGAAGCTGTTCAAGAAGTGCAAACTGAAGCTGTTCAAGAATCAAAACCTCAACCAGAGACCAAAAAAGAAGGTCCTGAAAAATGGGGAATTGCCCATATTTACAGTAGTTATAATAATACAATTATTCACATGACTGACCTCACAGGTGCAGAAACAGTATCCATCAGTTCTGGTGGTGTGCATGTTAATGCCGACAGATACGAGTCATCACCATTTGCTGCAATGAAAGCTGCTAATGCAGTAGTTGATGCAGCAAGAACTAAAGGATTTGCAGGATTTCACATCAGAGTTCGTGCTGTAGGTGGAGTTGGTTCTAGAGTTCCAGGTCCAGGTGCACAAGCTGCAATCAGAGCATTAGCAAGAGGCGGATTTAAAATTGGAAGAATTGATGATGTAACACCAATTCCTCATGACACCACCAGAAAGAAAGGTGGAAAAAGAGGAAGAAGAGTCTAGTCAGATATTTTTATTTTAATATCACAACCTTTAGAAACAAAATAATCTGTCATGAATTCTACAAATTTTCCTGCTGGATCATTTGCATGATATTTATCAATCATGTCAGAAAATTTTTCTTCTATTCCATTTTGTAAATTAGGTTTAATAGCCAATTTGAAAAATGTCCATCCAAATTTGGGTGAAGGTTCACTTAGAATATATCCATTATAACCAGACACAAGACTTTCCATATGAGATAATGCTTTTTTGATTGTTAGTAGATCATCTGCATAATTTTTTGTTCCAATTTCTAAAACAATGTTCATTACTCATCACCGTCATCAGTGGATTGATTACTAAGTTTATCAGTTAAAGAAACAAATTTTCCATCTTGTTCTACATTAATTTTTGTAGCCATCCTAACATTAATGCCAACTGATCTAAACAATGTCAATAATTTCCCCCCATCAACACTTTCATTCATTTCACCAGTTTTAATTAATTCAGATAATTTTTCAATAACCATTTTTGTTTCATTTGGAAATTGAGATTCTGCATTTTGTAAAACTTCCAGTCCACGGAATCCAAGTATTTTGATAACAGAGTCTCTTGGATTTTCAGAAACTTTTTCTTTTTCAGCATCAATGGTTGGTTCTGTTTCTTGTTTTGTAGAGATATTTTTCTGCATTTCAGCTAATCGTTTAGCCTTTAATCGTTCTAATTCAGAATCTTTTTCGCTCAACCTTTAATCACACCAATAGGCACTAATTTTGCAACTTTTGTGGCAATTCCCAAATTATGAGAAACATTAACTACAGAATCAACATCTTTGTAGGCTTGAGGAGTTTCTTCAACAACTCCATTTTGAGTTAACGCTTTGAGAAATATGCCTTTGTCATTTAGGGATTTTTTTACATCATCTTCAGTAAAATTTCTCCTAGCCTTTGAACGAGACATTGTTCTTCCTGCACCATGAGCAGTAGAACCAAAACTCAAATTCATGGAATTTGGCTGTCCAAGCAAAATCCAGCTAGCAGTTCCCATAGAACCAGGAACTAAAACAGGTTGTCCTAAATCACGATATTTGAATGGGACTTCGTTTCGATTCGCAGGAAATGCTCTTGTTGCACCTTTTCTATGAACTACTAGATTACGTTCTGCTCCATCTATTTTGTGTTTTTCAACTTTAGCAATATTATGAGAAACGTCATAGACTAATTTCATATCAAGATCAGATTCTGATTGATTAAATACGCGTTGAAAAGAATTCCTTGTCCAGTGAGTTAGCATTTGTCTATTACTCCAAGCAAAATTCAATGCAGAGAACATTGCTTTTCTATAAGATTCACCTTCTTCAGAATTATTTGGTACACATGCAAGTTCTCTATCAGGTAAATGGATATCATATTTCTCCATAGCTTGCTCTGCTACTCTAAGATAATCACTACAAACCTGATGACCGAATCCTCTAGAGCCACAATGAATCAAAACTGTAATTGTTCCTTCCTCTATTCCCATTCTCTTGGCTGCTTCTTCATCATGAATTTCTGCAACTTTTTGTACTTCTAGAAAATGATTACCAGAACCTAAACTACCAAGTTGAGGCGCGCCTCTTTTTCTTGCTTTATCAGAAACTTTGTTTGGATCAGCATTTTGAATTTGTCCATTTTCTTCACAAACATCTGAATCATCAGATGAGCCATATCCATGATCAATTGCCCAATCCACTCCCTTTACCAAAACTTCATCAAGTTCAGAAGGAGTTAGTTTGACTGCACCTTTAGAACCAACACCAGAAGGAATGGAGCTAAAAAGATCAGTTACCAATTCTTTTAGTTTTGAACGAACTAAATCTTCAGATAAATTAGAACGAAGTAAACGCACTCCACAATTAATGTCATAACCTACACCGCCAGGACTAATCATTCCTTCTTCTGCATCCATTGCTGCAACTCCACCCACCGGAAAACCATATCCTTCATGACCATCAGGTAAAACCACACCATGGCCAACAATACCCGGAATACAAGCGACATTTTTTGCTTGCATTATTGTTCTATCAGAGAGCATTTTTTGCATTAATGGTTCATCAGCACAGATTCTCACAGGAACTTTCATTCCAAGATTGGAATCAACATCAATCTGATATTGATTTTCTCCAATTTTTCTCGGTATACTAGAAGACATGGGTATTAGTAAAAATTCCCTTCAATCCAATTTAAATCATCAGTAGATTTGTAAAATAATTTCAAATTAAATAGAATTTCATGAAAAATATGTTAAATGAACCAGACATGGAATTAATCATCTAATTTAATTATGATTAAATCATTTCATTATTTGTGGTAAGAAAACAATTAACAGAAAAAGAGATTGAGAAACAAAAAGAAGAGCAAAAAATAAGAGCAAAAGCTTCTAGAGCAGCTAGAAGAAGCGGCAAAAGTATGAAAACTGAAGGCAAAGTAAGTAAAGCAAGTTCAAAAACAAAAGAAAGTAGATCATCAAAGAAAGTTGCAGCCATAAAAAAGAGAACAAGAAGTTAAAATCAATTAAAATTACTTGAGATGATTCTCATCTTTGATTTTTGAGTAGACCATATAATATGGAATTAGAGACATAATCAATTAAGATGACAGATGCTAAAACAATCAACATTGGAGATGTAATGACAAAATCAGTTATTTCTGTGGATGCAACATTAACCATTAATGAAACTGCAAAGATGATGGAAGATGCAAAAGTTGGAGCAGTTATCGTAATGGAGGATAATGTCCCAGTGGGAATTGTCACAGACAGAGACTTTTCAGTTAAAGTAGCAGCACATGCATATCAAATTACAGAACATGTAAAACAAATAATGTCATCCCCATTATTCTCAATTAATTCTGATGAACCAGTAAGAATTGCAGCAGATTTAATGCATGAAAGGAAAATAAGAAAACTACCAGTTATCGATGATGGAAATGTAGTAGGAATAATTACTGCAACAGACATTGTCAATTTATTGTCAGTATCCGTGGAGGAAGACATGAGAGATATGTATTTTCATTCAGTAGCAAAAATTTATACAAATTACAGTCCATACAATTAGAGATTATGGTAGTACCAATTATTGTTCTAGTATCAATACCTATTTTTCTTGGAATTGTATACATACCTCCGTATGATCTGCCAGTAGAAGACGAACCAAAAGAAATTCCAGAGAAACCAGACATGAGCATCTTATACTATATCTTAATGGGGATTTGGACGCTGTATTTGATTAAAATTATCCTTCAAGTGAAAAAAAGAACTTTCAAGGTAACTCAGAGATACTAGTATGAATACGGCCCCATACTGGAGAAAAAACATTTGTTCGGACTGCAAGCGAGTAAAATGTCAAAAGGGTTGCTTGTGTGATTGTCATCAATTAAGAGACAGAATGAATTAAGTTCAGAATTCATGAGTAGATTTATTTTCGATGTGTAACGATTAGAAATATTGGCAATTTTACCTATCGATAATGGTCGTTACGGCACAAAAGAAATGATGGATATTTTCGGTGAGCAAAAGAAAGTAGATTATCAATTGGAAATAGAGGGAGCCGCTGCTATTTCTCAAAGTGAAATAGGAATGATCTCAAAAAGCATAGGTAAAGAAATCCACAGAGCAGCAATGTCAGGGAAAATTACTGCAAAAAGAATCAAACAGTTAGAGGCAAAAAGTGATCACGATACTGCAGCTTTGGTAGAATCACTCAGTGAGAAATGTAGTAAAAACGCCAGACCTTGGATACATTATGGATTAACAAGTAATGATTTAGTTGACACAAGTAACTCAATGCAAATGAGAGATGCATTACAAATTATTGAACCAAAAGTTGCAAAGATGGCATCAATCCTTGCAAAAAAAGCTGTAAAACATGGAAAGATTCCAGCAGTTGGTAGAACACACGGTCAGCATGCAAGTATCATTTCATTTGGATTAAAATTTGCAAATTGGGCTGCAGAAATGGCAAAACATGTAGAACGCATTGAAGAAATTAAGAAAAGAATTTTGATTTGTAAAACATTAGGTGTTGTTGGTACAGGCTCACTAATGGGTGCAAAATCACTTGAAGTACAAAAAAGAGCTGCAAAACGATTAAAATTATTCCCAGCTGAAGTCACAACACAAGTTATTCCCAGAGAAAGATATGCTGAATATGTATTTGAGTTGGCATTAATTGGTGCAACATTAGAAAAAATTGCAATAGAGATTAGAAATTTACAGCGAACTGAAATTGGGGAAGTTGCAGAACAATTCAAGAAAGGACAGATGGGCAGTAGTGCAGTTCCAGTTAAAAGAAATCCAATTAAAAGTGAACGAGTATCATCATTATCAAAATTAGTAAGAAGTCAAGTTGCAGTTGCATTTGAAAATATCCCATTATGGCATGAAAGAGATCTTTCAAACTCTGCAAACGAGAGATTTATTCTTCCAACTGTTTCAATTCTAGTTGATGAAATGTTAGAAACTATGACTAGAATTGTTTCAAACTTGATGGTAAATGAGAAAAGAATTGTAGATAACCTATACATCACAAAAGGACAAATCTTTGCAGAGTTTGTTTTAGAAGCACTAATCAAAAAAGGAATTCCAAGATTTGAGGCATATAGAGATGTTCAAAGAGTTGCATTTGAGGCAAATGACAAGGGGATGTTCTACAAGGATGCAATCAAAAACGACAAAGCATTTTCATCAAAGCTAACAAACAAAGAAATTGATGCCATATTTTCACCAGAGAAACATCTTGGTGCGTCACCTGCAGTCATTAGCAATGTAGAGAAATCAGTTAAAAAAACAGTTCAGAAATTTATCTAGTTTTCAGTAAAGTCTTGTGAATTTTAGTACCATATTGTAAAGCCTTTTTTCGTTTTGTGCAAGAAAGTTCTGGAACATTAACTTCACTAGCTAATTTACGAATAATGTGTTTACGATACAGATCTTCTGAATCGCGAATTTTTTCAGATATAGGAACAGTTTTTGCATATTCGATGAATTTTTCTGAGAGTAACGGTTGGAGTATTTTTACTCCAAATTCAGATGCAACCTGATTAACAGCCTTCATCATTTTTAATTCGTTATCTAATTTAGATATCATTACTTTATTGATTTGAGACTCTCCACCAGAAAATGCTTCTCTGTATGCATTGTAACCACAAAATAATTCATCTACGCCATTAGCAGTAATCACAGTATCAAGATCTAAAGAGTTTGCCAGTTTTGAAACATAATGGAAAGCAATACAATTTTCATTCCAAGATAGATTGTCTGTTTTTATTGTTTGATTAATTTTTAAAGAAATGGATTGGAATGTATCTGGATCAATTTCTAAAACATGATGAGGGTATTTTAAGAATTCATTAACATGTTTTGCAAATAAAATATCATGTGATTCTGAAAATCCAATTGTAAGTAGTGTAACATCAAAATCCATGTCTGAGCAAATTTTTGATATTAATGTACTATCGACACCACCAGAAAAAGCAATTCCAATTTTCTTTACTTGAACAGTTTCAGAAATAGAAGTTTTGATATTCTCAAGTAATTTCTTATTCACATCATCCATTTTGACTTACTCCACACATTCCATAAAGGGTAATGAATCAATCTTTTAATTTAACATCAAATGTAAGACAGCATGATGAGATTATCTCAATTAGACGTTGAAGAGCAATTAAAGAATCTCTCAGGATGGAGTGTCGTTAATGGGAAACTACACAAGGAATTTCAATTTGATAGTTTCAATCAAGCATTTGGTTTTATGACTAGAGCAGCTATGGAAATTGAGAAAATGAATCATCATCCAGAGTGGTTTAATGTGTATAATAGAATCACCATAGAATTAACAACTCATGATGCTGGCGGTATCACCAAAAATGATGTCAATCTAGCTAAAATTCTAAATTCTTTGGAATAGCTGTAATCAAGAATTTTAGGCACCAATCATTACAGAATTTATATTATATCCAAAGTCAGCTGACTTCACATGGCTTCAAGTCCCACAATATTAGATTCAGATTTTCGATATATCGATAAGAAAGGGAACTTGCTCAAAACTAGAACTGAATTAACAGTAGCACAGATGCTTACATTTCTTGAACAAGATTATGAATATAATCACAAAGTTACGCTAAAAAACGGAATCGAGGTTGTAATTGATTTTAAAACTGAGAAAGGATTGATTGAAGTTATTGACACAGATGATGATATTGAAAAATATAAACAAGTCAAAGAAGATTTTCCTGAAAATAAAGTAATGGCAATAGGACATGCAAAATATGTTGCACAAATTAAAGAATTACAAGATGTTGTATTTTATGATAAAACTCCGCAAACAGGATCTATATTTTTAGAGGATGCATCATTCTCATTTGATTATGCACATATTCTTCCATTAGTTGAAAAATGCTCCATCCTACACGGACATACATCTTCTGTAATGGTTGAACTTGTAGGGCAGATGAAAGATAATCTTCTTTTAGATTTTGGAGAAGCTAAAAAAATCATCAAAAAAGTAGTCAATGTATTTGATCATAAATTCTTCATAAACAGAAAATATCTAAAGAAAGAAGATGATTCACATTATCAAATTCAATTCGAAGGTCCTAAAGGAATGTTTGAATTACAAGTTCCAAAAAACACTACATATCTTTTAGAAGGTGAAGCTACAGTTGAAAATCTTTCAAGTGAAATTATCAAATTATTAGTACCAAAAATGCCATCAAATGTAGAGGCAGTAGGTGTTTACATCTATGAAGGTTACAACAAAGGATCTCATATTATTTCAAACATAGAAAGATAACTAGAAAATGGACCCTAAAATATCAGAGAAAGCATGGAATCCAGAATTAGAAAAAGAAATTCTAAAACAATGGGATGAAGAAAAAATTTATGATTTTACACCGCAAGACGATAATTTTACAATAGATACACCTCCTCCATATCCATCAGGTAGACCTTGGCACATTGGCGCTGCAGCGCATTATTCACAAATCGATATGATTGCAAGAACTGCAAGAATGGCAGGTAAAAATGTCTATTTTCCAATAGGGATTGACAGAAATGGACTTCCAGTAGAACTCTACACTGAAAAAAAACACAAAATTCGAATGAGAGAAACAGAAAGAGGTGAATTTCTGAATCTATGTAGAGAAGCACTAGATGATTTGGAAGCTGAGATGATTCTCATCATGAAAAGTTTAGGTCTCAGTGGTGATTTTACAAACTATTATAGAACAGATTCAGAAGAATACAGAACTCTTACTCAATCAACATTCATTGATTTATGGAAAAAAGGAAAAGTGTATCTTGCAAACAGACCAAATAATTATGATTGGGTATCAGGTACAACAATAGCTGATGCGGAAATAATCTATGAAGATTTATCTACAAAACTAGTTTACATGAAATTCAAAATTAAAGATACAGACAAAGAAATAATCATTGCAAGTACAAGGCCAGAATTACTTTGTGCATGTAAAACGATCATTGTAAATCCTGAAGATGAGAGATACACACAATACATTGGAGAGAAAATTATTGTTCCAATCACTAATGCAGAAGTTGAATTGAGAACACATCATTCTGCTCAACAAGAATTCGGTTCAGGGGCTGTAATGGTGTGTAGTTACGGTGATCAAAATGACGTTGCATTATTTAGAGAATTAGAATTAGAAGAGATTGTTGCAATTGGATTAGATGGAAGAATGACTAAAGTTGCAGGTGAATATACTGGATTAAAACCAAAACAAGCAAGGACAAAAATCATAGAAGACTTGGAAACCAAAGGATTTTTAGAAAAAACTGAAGATATTGTTCATAGAACACCAGTATCAGAGAGAAGTAAAGCACCAATTGAAATTATTCCAATGGAAGAATATTATCTAAAGCAAAAAAAAGCAGTTCCAAAAATGAAAGATTTAGGACAAGAAATAGAATTTCATCCACCAATGCACAAACAAATTCTGATGAATTGGCTAGAATCTATCAATATTGACTGGCCAATTTCAAGGAGAAGATACTATGGTACTGAAATCCCAATATGGTACTGTAAAAAATGCTCAGAACCCCATGTTCCTGAGCCTGGAAAATACTATAAACCATGGAATGAAAAATGCCCAATCAGTAATTGTACCAAATGCGATTCCACAGAATTTGTCGGAGAAGAACGAACATTTGACACATGGATGGATTCTAGTGTATCTCCACTTTTCATTAGTAAATTTAACAGAGATGATGAATTTTTCAAAAAAGTATACCCTGCATCAATTAGACCTCAAGCAAAAGATATTGTTCGAACATGGTTGTACTATACACTTCTTAGATGTGAACAACTAACTGGAAAAAAACCATGGTCTGAAGCTTGGGTCATGGGCTATGGTTTAGATGAAAAAGGAATGAAAATGAGTAAAAGTAAAGGAAATGCAATAGATCCTTTACCTGTAATTGAAAAATTAGGTGCTGACACTTTTAGATTTTGGAGTGCAAGTGAAATTAATCATGGATATGATTTTAGATGTAATGAGCAAAAAATTGAAACGACAAAAAAATTTCTCAGTAAATTATGGAATGTATCAAGATTTTTGTCTAGTTTTCCAGTAATTGAATCAGGGAAACCTTCTGCAACAGATGAATGGATTTTATCAGAGTTGGATAAATTAGTTAAGGAATGTAAAAAAGGATATGAAGCATACAACTTTTTCATTCCAGCAATTGCAATTAGAGAATTTACATGGAATGTATTTGCTGCCCACTACATTGAAATGGTGAAAGCAAGAGCATATGGAATTGAATTTTCAGATGAGGAAAGAGATGGTGCCATATTTACACTGCACAAAACATTATCAACAATTTTAAAATTATTAGCACCAATTACTCCATTTATCACAGAACATCTTTGGAAAGAATTGTATTCAAAAGATAGTATTCATAAAGAAAAACATGCTGAACCTGAAAATATTGAAGAACAAAGTAATGTTACAAAAGAAATTTCAGAATTTAACTCTAAAGTATGGAATGAAAAGAAATCTCAAAATTTATCATTAAAAGATTCAATCAAGATAGAAATTCCAGAATCGTTAGAACCGTTTAAGAAAGATCTGAAATCCATGCATAATTTGCTTGATTAAGCCTATCATACCTGTGAAATTCCATTTGTAATCAAATATTGAATTCCTTGAATGAATGCAGTATCATCTATTTGTCCATCTGCCCACCAGCCAGCATTATTTTTAATCCAAGATGGAATTTCAGGTTCTAGAGAAAAAGGATTGAGAGCATCAGTTCCAATAATATCAATAACAGAATCACCACCAAAAAATGGGATTACAAGAGTTCTATACTTGGATGTAGAATCTATTTCACCATAATCGGTTTCAAATCCATCAACTAAAACAAAAAATTCATCATCTATCGTGTCAAATTTTGCATCCAAAAGTGATCTTGGAATTGTAATCTCAACAGTTCCATCAGAAATAGATCCATTGTGAGGATTAATTCAACAAAATCAGGATCTAAGAAAATTGTATCAAAAATACCATTTTCAATATTTATAATTTACATCAAATGAATCAACAGAGACTGTTCCAACATCACCATATGAGAATGGAAATGATGTAAAAAGAATAAAAATAAAAAGTGAACTCAAAAGATAAGTGGGATTTTTATGATTCAACTTTAGTTTCCATTCAAATCCATATCTTCTGCCAATTCTACAGAAATTTAATTTCCTGTCGTGTCATCAGTTGTGTCATCAGTTACTGGAACAGTTTTTGTTAATGTACCAGTTCCATCAAGAAACCACATGCCCGAAATTTTACTTTGTGGACTTAAAATTGAAACTTGAGTTAAATCAGTAATTTCACTTATTGGAGAATCAGCATTCAATGAAATTTTAAGTGTAGAATGAACTTTTTCCAATACATCATCTTCTAAAAATGCTAGAACCACTAAGAAATATTTCAAGACAGAATCACCTGATGAAGTTGTTCTAGCTTTTCCAAATCCACAGTTGAAAGGTATACCATCTACAGCAATACTGCATTCTTCTAATTCTAATTTTAGATTAGATTCACTTTTATCAAAAGTATTGAAAATCATAAAACCATCAAGAGTAGATAATTGAGTTTTATCATGAATTCCAGTAATATTTACTGAATCAAATGTTAGTTTGTATATTTCAAATGAATTTACAGATGAAATTTTATCGCCTAAGTAATCACCATTGTCAATTTTATCAAGGATTTTTTGAGTTCTAGAATCTAATTTTTCTTGTTTTTCTAATAATTTTTTACGAATTTCGTCAAATTTTTTAGCAATTTTATCTTCTAGTTTTGCAGTTTTAGCAGAAAATTTTTCAACATCTCCTGTAAAACCAGATTCAATTTTATTTTGATATTTTGTTTTAATTTCTTTTAATTTTTCTTCATACTTGTTTATTTTTTTAGATAGTTTTTCCTCAAGTTTTTTCGATCTAAATCTAATTTTGCTTTCTTTTCTTCTAGTTTTTGTTTTCATTCCTCAGCTTTTTGTTTTTGCTTATCTTGTTTATCATCTAGTTTTTGTTTTCATTCCTCAGCTTTTTGTTTTTCTTTTTCTAATTTTTCTAACTGTTTCTGATATGCTTTAGAATCTTCTCGACTTACAGAAAGATTATCTTCTGCAAATGAATTTCCAATTGGAAACAGTCCAAAAGAACCATCAATTAAAATCGAGGCTAAAATAGAAAAAAAGACAAAATTTTTGTTTATTTTAAAAGATGGATTAAACTATAGTTAAAAGAATTGCTCAGCATTCATCTCATTATCGATTAATTTTTTGATGTGTTCACAAGATTAATGAAATATTTGTGTAATGCGGTGTCTTTAGTTAATTCTGGATGAAAAGCAGTAGCAATTACATTTCCTTTTTTGACTGCAACTATTCGTTCGTTAAATTTGGATAAAACTTCTACATCAGATCCTACATCAGATACAGATGGTGCTCTGATGAATACTCCATTAAACTTTGAAATATTAATGGAATCCATAGAAATGTCAGATTCAAAAGATTGTTTTTGTCTTCCAAATGAATTTCGCTCTAGTTTAATATCCAAAATGTCTAAAAGCGGTTGATCAGTTTTACCAACTATTTTGTCATTTGCAGTGTTTGATAACATAATCATTCCTGCACAAATTCCAAGAACAGGCATGCCGCTCTGGATTTTTTCTTTTAGTACCTTTAGAGAACCATTTACTAGAGATAATTGGCCAATCGTAGTACTTTCTCCGCCAGGAATAATCAAACCATCTAATTGAGAAATTTCTTCAGGAGTTCTAACATCAACAACGTTTCCATCTAGTCCTAATTCATCAATGGCAGATTTAGCTGATAAAATATTTTCTTGGACATCACCTTGAATGGATAATACACCAACAGTAAGACTCATGCTGAGCCACCACGATCTTGCATACGTAATTCTAAAGTATTAACATCTAACCCTATCATAGATTGTCTTTCATCAATCATTTTTTGTGCTTCTTTGACTTTATCTGATTCATTCCAAAAGGTAGTAGCTAAAACGATTGCTCTTGCTCTTTCTTTTGCATCATCAGAATGAAAAATCCCAGAGCCAACAAATATTCCATCACAACCTAAAGACATCAAATATGCGGCATCAGCAGGCGTTGCAATTCCACCTGCAGCAAAATTAACAACAGGTAGTCTTCCAAGTTTTGCAGTTTGTTCAACAATATCATAGGATACTTTGAATTCTCTTGCCATTCTAACTAATTCTTGATTATCTCCAGAATCATAAATTGATTTTATAGTTCTCAATTCATCATTTACTTTTTTAATATGTTTGATAGCTTCTGCAACGTTTCCTGTTCCAGGTTCCCCTTTTGTTCTAATCATAGATGCACCTTCTTCAATTCTCCTTAATGCTTCAGCTAAAGATCTTGCACCATTAACAACTGGAGCAGTAAAGTCCCATTTCCAGATATGACGAAGTTCATCTGCAGGTGTCAAAACTTCAGATTCATCAATCATATCAACATTAGTTTCTTGTAAAACTAATGCCTCATTGACATGTCCAATTCTACACTTGGCCATTACAGGGATTGTTACAGAGTCCATAATTTCTTCAATAATTCTAATACTTGCAGTTCGTGCAACACCACCAGCTTTTCTAACCTCAGAGGGTAGTTTATCTAATACCATAACAGAAACTGCTCCAGCTTCTTCAGCAATTTGAGCTTGTTCTACAGTTGTAACGTCCATTACAACTCCATTTTTGAGCATGTGAGCAAACCCACGTTTAACAGTAGAAGATCCACGTAAAATATCAATTGAATTTAATTTATCAGAAACTATTCCTTTAGCATCAAGTCGTTCACCAGATAAGGGAAGCATGGGTTAATTTTTCCTAAAGACTATTTGTATCTATTCACTAAATTCAGACATAATCAAATCCAATTCAGATTCAACCATAATAATTATAGGTGGAATAAAATCTTCAGTCACATTTTGTTGTGGCCAATGAATTTGATTAACACGACCGTTTAGTGTAACTTTGACATTTGATTTTTGATATTCAGTTGCATTTTCCATTACCATAAAAGATTCAGATGGAATTGAAATGAAACCAGTTTCTTTAAGCAGTGCTTTAATTTTATTTAGTTTGTTTTCATCTAATTTTGAGCTAACATCAGGTCTCAAATATCCTTTTTCAGTTACAGAGTATTTTATGTCACCATTATTTTTGATGTAAAGAATTTCAGTTTTTTGTGCACCAACACGTTCAGTTACACCATAAGAGATTTTTTTTAGCTGATGTTTAGTATATTCAATTTCTACATTATCGGTGTAATTAGCAGCTGATGTAGGAATTTCATTTTTTAGTAATAGTGGAGTTGAAAGTAAAAGAGCAACAATAACTGGAATTGCACCCAATACAATGTAAATTGGTTTTACCATTTTACTGCAAATACTGCCAATTTGCAAATAAATCTTAGTAATGGTTAAAATTCAAGCAAAATATTTCGGTTCTTGTGGGTTCGTAGCCTAGCCTGGTAGGGCGATGGTCTCCAAAACCATCGATCGTCGGTTCAAATCCGATCGGGCCCACTTTAAAAAAAATTCTATTGATTATTTCTCAATACGTTTAGTGCTGAACCAGACTTGAACCATTCAATTTGTGATTTATTGTATGAATGATTTAAAAGAATTTCATCTTTCTCACCATTAGAATGAGAGATAACACATCTAACTTGTTTGTTCGGAGATAATTCATTTAATTCAAGTAAGCTAATTTTATCATCTTCAAGAATTTTTTCATAATCATCAGGATTATCAAATGTCAACGCCAAGATGCCTTGTTTTTTTAGATTTGTTTCATGAATTCTTGCTAAACTTTTTGTAATAACTGCCGCACATCCTAAAAAGCGAGGAGTCATTGCAGCATGTTCTCTACTACTTCCTTCACCATAATTATTATCAGCAACAATTACCCATCTCATCTGTTTTTCTTTGTATTCTCTAGCGATTTGTGAGAATGATTCTTGATTATTATTTAGAACATTCTTTCCCTGTCCAACTTTATCATTAAAAGCATTAACTGCTCCCAAAAGCATGTTATCACTAAGATTATCTAAATGTCCTCTTAAAGAAAGCCAAGCTCCTGCAGGAGAAATATGATCAGTTGTGCATTTACCTTTAGCCTTTACCATAATTGGAATGTTTTCAAAATCCTTACCATCCCATTTTGAGAATGGTTCTAAACGCTGTAATCTTTTACTATTAGGATCAATGAGAACTTTGATATCATCAGAATTACTAGGAGGTGCAATGAAAATTCCCTCTGGTCTCATAAAACCTTCTTCAGGAACTTCAGGTGCAGGTTTAGGTGGTTCAAGTTTAAACTTTGTTCCATCAGATGCTATTAGATCATCTTTCAACGGATTAAATGAAAGTCTACCACCTAATGCTAATGCAATAATCATTTCAGGGCTTCCAATAAAATTTAGAGTACTTCGCTTACCATCATTTCGTCCTGGGAAATTTCTGTTAAATGTTGTAACAATAGTATTTTGTTGATCTTTTTCAAGTTCAGGTCTATTCCATTGGCCAATACAAGGACCACATGCATTTGCTAAAACAGTTGCACCAATATCAATAAGAGAATTCATTTGCCCATCTCGTTCTATAGTACCACGAATTTGTTCAGAACCAGGAGTTACCAATAGAGGGATTTTTGCTTTAATTCCTTTAGATTTTGCCTGTTCAGCTAAACTTGCAGCTCGTGACATATCTTCATAAGAAGAATTTGTACAACTACCAATTAATGCAACAGAAATTGGATCAGTATAGTCTTTAGATTTTACATCATCAGATAATTCCGTTATGGTTCTTGCCAAATCAGGAGTGTGAGGACCAACAATATGTGGTTCTAATGTTGAAAGATTGATTTCAATTACTCTATCAAAGAATTTTTCTGGATTTGATTCAACCTCAACATCTGCAACCAATGATTCTTTATTTTGATTTGCTAGTTGAGCAATGTCTTCTCTGTTTGTATATTTGAGATAAGTTTCCATTCTTTCATCATATGGGAATACAGAACAAGTGGCACCTATTTCAGCTCCCATGTTAGTAATGGTGGCTTTACCTGTACAACTGATAGATTTTGTTCCAGGTCCAAAATATTCTACAATAGCATTAGTACCGCCAGAGACAGTTAACTCATCAGCAACTTTTAAGATAATATCTTTAGGGGCAGTCCATCCGTTAAGTTCTCCAGTTAATTTTACACCAATTTTTTTAGGATAAAGTAATTCCCAAGGCATGCCAGCCATAGTTTCTGCAGCATCTAATCCACCAACACCAATTGCAATCATACCAAGACCACCTGCATTTGGAGTATGAGAATCAGTACCAATCATCAATCCACCAGGGAATGCATAATTTTCAAGAACTACTTGATGGATAATACCTGCACCAGGTTTCCAAAAACCACATCCATATTTTGCAGATGCGGATTGTAAAAATTTGAAAACTTCACTATTTTCATCAAGTGAAACTTTCATATCAATATCACCTTGAACTTCTGCTCTAATGAGATGATCACAGTGTACAGTTGTTGGTACAGCTGTTTGTTTTAATCCTGCTTGCATGAATTGGAGCATAACCATTTGTCCTGTAACATCTTGTAATGCAACTCTATCAGGTTTTAAAAAGACATAATCTTTGCCTCCTGTAAAAACAGTGTCATCAATTTGATTTAGATGTCCAGATAAGATTTTTTCAGAAAGTGTTAATGGTCTTCCAACCAAATTTCTGTATTTGACAATATTGTTTTTTAATTTCAAATAAACATTAGAAACAAGTTCTGCAGTAGTGTCAGTTTCCACAAAATGCAATAAATTAATCCCGAATTTAATATTTACAATTGAGAAATTCAAAAAATGCCTTCAATAGGCGTGTAAATTCTCAACAATTATAAGCCAAATACTGCTTTTCAATACAGTGTTAGAGAGCAGTAAATTTTCTAAATTGAGGTATAATTATGGTCAATAAAGGATTCCCAAAATTTGGCATGTCACAGGCAGGTGCATTTGTTGCAGCTCTCAAAAATTATAATTTACCAGATTTCATTTTAGTTTTGGTTGCAAAAGAATGCAAATCAGAGCTTCTTGAAAGAGGAAGAATAGATGATAGATTACAAAGTATGAATGATGATGCTTTGGAATTATTACACAAAGTTTTTGTTGGATGTGAAGAAGATTCTGCAGGAAAATATGCCCAATACAGATTCTTTGCATATGTATCAAGCATGTATCATAAATGTGAAGTTATAGTCAACGATACAATTCCAGGTGCTACAGGTAAAAACCATAAAATTCCTGTCGCAGTAAAAAACAATGGAATGTACATAGCAGTTGCATACAACAAAGCAACAGGAAATCCAGTAAACAAAAAAGAAACAACCAGGTTTTATGATATGGTAGATGATATCAAAAAAGGAGATCACGGCACCATGTTAACTGATGGGATTTATGGTTCTTCAGTAGGATTCAGAGGAGATGCCCTTGTAGAACTTGAAACATTAAGTAAATCAAGAACTAATGATCCAGAAAACAAACTAGATTTTAAAACTGCAAATTTTGAAAACAATATTTATTCAGTTACCAAATGTTAATTGTAAATATTTTATTTTAAATTAAATTGTAAAGTATCCATTGCTAAAAACATTGGTTTGTCATTAGTTTTTTTAAAATCTTCACCGTATTGTTCAAATTCTAACTCTTCAAAAAGATGTTTAGTCCATACATCATGTACATCCTGAATGAATTTTTTATGTCCAGTAATTCTCAACATTTCGTGAACTAGTTCATGTGATACAGTTGTACAATTTTTTTCTGCAAGAAATAAAGTATCATTAGGTTCTTTTGGAGATTGCCAAAATGCCATTCCAAAATTTTCAGCATGATATCCATCACAAGTACAATCAGTCCACCAAGGTTTGAAATGAGTTAGATAGAAATGGTAAATATCATCACCACGTTGATAATGATCTCGTACTAACGTGTGTGTATCAAGACGTTGAAGAATACTTCTAGGAGATGTAATCATCTCATCACATTGAATCTCATAATCTTGGCCAAATTTTTCTTTTAACCAAACTTGAAAAAACTTACTCATTTTTTTAACATATTCAAATTCTAACTGCCGTTTTTCACGATCTTCCTCAGGTACTACAAAAATAAAATGTAGAATCATAATAAGAAAAAAGGGTGTTTATGTTTGACCTTCAATACCCATCAAGGTAAGAGTTGAGCGAATCTTTTCAATTTTCCTGATTTTCCAGGTAATTGTTTCTCTAAGTTTTTCAACAGTGTCAGATTCGATCTTGGCCAAAATATCATATGCACCAAAAGTTCCATGAACTTCTTTCACACCTTCTAAGCCCTTTAGTTGCTGGATAATAGCTTCTTCAGAACCTAGTTCACAGTTTATTAAAACATAAGCTGTTGCCATACAGAAATTAGATAAATCGACTATATCAATAAACCTATGAAAAATGATAGGTTTAAGTAATAAATTAGTCGATAATTCTATGATGTCGACAATTTTATCCACAACTAGGAACAGAGTTAGTTTTGATCAAAAAATAAAATCCAAATCTCTCAACTATCAAAAAAATATCAATAATGCAATAAAGAATTTTGATAGATTTTGCCTTGAAAAATACAAAGTTTCAGAAAAACAAATGATTGAAGAATATAGAATAGCCACACAAGATCAATTATTTGATTCTCTACAAGATTGGATAAATTGGAACGTTGAACGGAAACACCCAACTAATATGATTCGTATGTATTTTTCATGTGTTAAAAAATATCTAAAATATCAGAAAATTGAACTATATTCTGAGGATGTTAAGGATAATCTAGATTTTCCAATTACTGAAACTAAGGAAGGATATGCACTTACAAAATATGAAATTAAGCAAATTCTAAGTCATGCTAGTCATCTTAATCGATTGAGAATATTGGCTCAGTTATCAGGAGGCATGAGACGGGGGGAGATGTTGCAGTTACGAAAAAAACATTTTGATACATCTAAAAAAAGAATTATGGTAAAAATACCATCTAGCATAACAAAGAGGAAAAAAGCAAGGACTATTTTTCTAAGTAGAGAAATAACATCCAAGATCATAGAATTGCTGAAAACTAAAGATGATGAAGATTTGATATTTTCCACCGGAAAACCTAATGCCATCAATATTGGAGAGCCTTATCAGCAAGCTATAGTTAGATACTTGAAAAAATGCAATCTATATAAAAAATCTGAAACTGGTAAAAGCATGATATCCTCACATAGTCTTAGAGCATATTTTATTACTAGATTTAATCGTCATGACCCAATTTTAGCTAAATATTTTGCAGGACAAGGAAATTCTAAAGATTTAGCCATGTATGATAAATTAACTGATGATGAAAAATTATCTTACTATATGAAATATGAATCAGATTTATTAATTTATGATGATGAAAAAGACAAAAAACAAGATGAAATAATAGAGGCTTTGAAATATCAAAATGATAGACAACAAAAAGATTATGGAAAATTAGAAAAAAGATATTCTGATGTCCTAGATATTATTGAAGAATTAAATCTTAGAGAAATTAAATGTAAAAATTAATCTTCTGTTTGTGGCGATGTCTTAATGTCTGTTCTATAGCTCAATCTTTTTACTATGTTCACAGTATACAAAAAATTTTCAATGATTAATTTATCTTCTTTAGAATCAAGATTTTTAATAATTTCATCCATGCCACGTTTGACCAGCAAATAAGCCAATTCGTGATATTTTGCTTTATGTATTTCTTGATAGTATTCAGATGTTAGTTCATTTTCGTTGTTAACTATGTCTTGATCCCCTATGACATTAATTGATTTTTTTGGATGGAACATAAAGATGGAATCCAATAATTTATTCAAAGACTTTTCATCGAAAACTCCAAATGTTATTTCTCTTTGTATGTTCTTAAAATATTCTAGATCATCTTTTCTTTGAATTAAATTAAACTCTAACGTATTAATTATAATTTTTTTATCTAGTTTAGAATGTATTTCTCTAATATATTCAAGATTATCTTTAACATTGTATCGAGGCTCAGAGATTTTTTCTGGTGTAATCATTCCTACTTTCATAATTTCCCCGATGTTATCATATGCAGACAATACACTTTTCATTTTAGATATAACGTCACGCTTGGACTTGGATATTCTTTTAGTCTCTTGGATATTTTGTCTACCATTTTGTCTAAGGAGCTTATAACGTGATAAAATCAAGTCGACTATTTTCTTATCCAACAAGGCTAATTCATCTTTCATTTAGTTAGAAAATGGTAGAGTTGGGTAAAAAGGGTAGCTTTGAGTATTATAAGTGAAGAAACAAAATGATTCAAAATAAAATAATCCAGAAAAATAGAGATAAAATTTGTGGTAATTGTGATAAATTGCTAAAAATCCATACTGACAAAGAACTCCAGTTTTGTTTATACGAAATAACTAGAAAAAATCAAGAGGTTAGATCATGTTAAATTTTGATAATAAAATTTTCTCTCTCATAGGAAAAAAATACCATGACTAATAGAATAACTACAAAGCAAAAAAGAAAATGGATACCCATATTAAAAAGAGTGCATGGTGAATTATGTTTTTACTGTAAAGAAGCATTTAGAGAGAATGTACATGAGCATAATGGACACAAAAATCCTTATTTCATGGAATATGACCATCTAAATAATAAAGAATACGATAACAGAATTGAAAATATAGTATTATGTCATAAAATATGCAACCAACGAAAAAAGAATTTTTCTGACTGGCAGATAATGGCAAAAGACCAATTAAAAGAAAATGAACGAACTGGGGTTTTAGTGAGTGAGAGAGAGAAAATCAAACCTCAAAAAATCGAGAGATATAATGAAGATTTTCAACATCCAGAAATAGAATCAAATACTAGATTTTTTCACATAACAAAAAATTATTTAGAATCTGAATTATCAAAAATTGACAAATTACAATATCAGGATACTTTGGATTCAATTGCTCTATTATGCCAAGAGGAAGTAGGACATGGATCACAAACTACCATTAGAAAACATATAGCTATGTTAGCAAGCTCAAGAGGAAGTTATGAAATAACTAAAATCGAGGGTAAAAAATACATCATAAAAAAGAATCCATTAATTCAAAATGTCTAATATAGAAAATATACTCTATTCAATTAGAGATACAGTGAAAAATCAAAATCAAAAAATAGATAATTTGCAGGATGATATCAATTTAATCAAAAAATCACTCAACATTTTACCTGATAAATTTCTTGAAATTTCAGATATTGAAAATAGCATTAATGAGTATGAAAAATACGCGATTCAAAAGAAATTAATTCAAACCACAATTAATAATCATAAATCCGTTATTCGTGGATTCTTAACATTCTCAAAAGGGATCATAGATCCAGATACTGTCAAAAATTATTTAGATTCAAATGACAAGAATTCTTGGAAGTCAAATCAGGTAAAAGCATTAAGGAAATATCTTAGAGATTATCTAAATTTAGGAAATTGGATTAATGAGTTTGAATTCAAAAAAGAAAAGGCAAAAATTAAGAAAATTCCTAATGTTCAGGAATTAACGAATTTTTGCGTTTCTCTAAATTATCCAACGTGGTTAATATTTCTCTTAATGTATAATTCAGGATTGAGAATAAGTGAAATTTTAGCCCTTAAAGTCTCTAATATTGACTTTGAAACAAATATGATTAATGCCACTGAAATTCACGAATCCAACATTAAGGAATCATGGATTAGTTTCTTTACTGAACAAACGGCTAGATTTTTAACCGAACATATTGACAGATATAATCTTGATAATGACTCTATACTCTTTGAGATTTCCTACAAGTTAATCCAGGAAGAGTTTAAACGAATCTCATTAGAATCAGGGGTTAAGATTAATCCTCATCTATTAAGAACTGCATTTACTGAAAAATGTACGGATGTAAAAATTCAGGACAAATACATTAACGCTTTTTGTGGCCGAATTAATCAACAAATTATATCAAAACACTATACTGATTATTCCCCTGAATCATTAAGGCGACAATATGATAAGGTTGAATCCTCATTATACCTTAATTTCAAATGATTAATCTAAACTGTGTTTAATGTTTAACATTTCAAATTTTCCCGTATATTGTGGAAATTAATTTTATTACTTTGTGGATTATTGCACTAGTGGTTATTACAGTAATTGGAGCAATTATCATAATTTATAGCCAAAAGATAAAGTTCACGAATTAAAAATCATCAAAAAACTAGAGATTGAAAAATTTTACCTAGGCAATTATGACTGATGAGATTATCTTGAAAATAACTCACAAACTTGTGCTTACTATATTACCCAAAAATTTTTGGATGTCTAGTAACAATATGATTATAAAGGTGAGCTGATGCAAGTCCACCACCTCCAGACCATGACAGATGTCCACATATTGGGCAGTTTAATTGATTTTTTGTGCCAGAATGTTGAATTAGATCATGACAAGTACGTGAAATAGAATCGTTGAATTGAGTAATACAAATGGGACAACATAAAGGATGATCACGTTTCATATGGGATATAATACTACTACTACCTTTCATTTTCTTGTTACATATCTTACAAATACGATATTTTATCTCTCCACGGATTATGAAAATAATTATAATGCTTGGAATCCAGAAACTGGCCGAGAAGATAACGAATACAGCCATACCGTCTGCAAATCCTTCAAAGCAAGAGTTACCTGACAACACACATTCAGGTATATGGGTAGTTGCATTATACCAACTAGTTGAATAAGCCCGATCCGCGTATTCAACCAATCCTTCACCATAAGGAACTGAACTATACAATGGCATATTTAGGAATAAAGTCACACAAATCAAGGCTATTATACGGCCTCTTAGTCCCATGAGAAAATTGTTCGTATTGTTGCTTTTAAATTTTTGTGGACAATTTTTATTTTTTGGCCATATCTACTATATCTAGGATATTTTGTAGAACCATTGAAGGCTAAGACAAAAACGGTTCTGTTAACTTGCAATTGATCAAATCAGGCGTTAAATGTCGGTTGATAACGTACAGTTATCATGCTATTTGCTGCTAATTGTTACAAAATGATGATTCAAAAAAAGGTTAGACCTTATTTTTGAGACTGTTATAATCTAATAATCCTCTTAATCCTATTTAGGATTAAGAATAATGTTACGCATGGCATAACGATATTTGCTACAAATAGATCTAGCTCTTTTTTTGAATGGTAGCTCTATGTTACGCATGGCATAACGATATAATCAAAAGTTATGCGTAATTCTAGCTTTTTTTGTGCGTAACAAAAAAGGTTATCCAAAGCTATTCATCCAAAGCTATTCATCATATACTATAATTCACTGGTTCATCTGGCATAATTTGATTCAATTAACTAGGGTTGATTCATACTTGATTAAAAAAGGTTGGAAATTTTTTGACTTGGAATAATTGTATAATCCGTATAACTTTCTTAATCCCTTTTCGGATTATGAAGTGAATTTATGCGTTATATAACGTTGAATCCATCAAGCTTGACAGAATTGAAAAATATCCCTCAACACTCTACTAACGCATTATAACTCGTTGGATGTGGGTTTAAACTAGCTGAATCGTTATACCAATGCGTAATTGTAGACTTATCCAACGCATTAAACAATAGCTTGTACAATAATCAAATTCAACTAAGCTTAAAACGTTGAGATAAATTGGTATATTTTGACTATTCGATAATCCCTCAATTATTTTTTGAGGTGATTTGATAATAAAATTACTCTATCAATTGATATAAGATTCCAATTTATTGACAATTTTTTTATTTGATTCTTATTTAGAGCACTGTTTATTCTCTAAAATGTTTGAAATAGCTAGAATATCGTTTTTAGTTAATATCTGATAAAATATGTTATTATAACGAAGTAATTCATTTTAAGACTAGGTAGGTAATCATCTAACAATGAAAAATGTCTGGGAAACGTGTACTTTTAGTGATGAAATAATATCATCTGATTTTAACAGAGCAAAATTTGCAGTTGAATTACATGAGTTTCTAGACAAAACAGCAGGATCTGTATATCAAGATCCAGAACTATTCTTTGAGAACACATTTCCAACAAATCAGATGAAATATCTAGTAAAAGATTCTTTGATACGATTAGAATCTGGAAGAGGACAGCCTGTAACTGTAATTAATACAGGTTTTGGAGGAGGAAAAACACACTCCATTCTATTATTGCATCATATCATAAACAATCCAGAGAAGGGTCTAGAATTCATTAAAAAAATCAACTTGTCCTCAGAATATGGAATTGAGAAAATACCTAAAGCTAAAATGCTTGCACTTGATTGCAGAAAAATCTCCAAGAATACTCTATGGGGAGAAATCGCAGATCAGTTAGGACAGTATGACAAATTTAAGGAATTTGATGTTGAGAAAAAACCAATCAATGATATTTCATTAATAAAATCATTGTTTGAACAACCAACTCTGTTGTTAATTGATGAACTGCCACACTATCTCCTAAAGGCAGATGGAGAAAAACAAGGAAATCGAACAATGGCAGATTTGACTATTGTATTTTTGATGGATTTAATCAGTGCAATTTCTGCATCAGATAAATCATGTCTAATTCTGACATTAACTGATAAACAAACATTGTATGAAAAGTATACATCAAAAATTATTTCAGGATCAAAATCGATACAGGATTATGTGGTAGATGAGATTGATGACAAATTAAGAGAGGGAATTTCCAGACAAACTCAGATTGTGACTCCTGTGGAAAGAAATCAGATTTATGATGTAGTAAGAGCACGACTGGTCAAAAAAATTGATGACACTCAACGAGATATAATAGTCAAAGAATATTTTCAATATTACCAAAACAATGGAATTGTATTAGAACCTGATTTTGAGGAAAAACTGAAAAGATCATATCCTTTTCACCCATTTTTAATTGATACATTATACGATCGTGTATCAACAATCTCAAAATTTAATCAAACTAGAGGCATGCTTCGCTTGTTGGGACGTGTAATTAGGCAAATTACTGCAGAACAACCAGATTGCAAGATCATTAGTCTTGGAGACATACAATTAACCAATCACGAGATTGCAGATGAATTAACTGCAAAAATAGATATGAATTTGCGCACAGTAATTGATACAGATTGTATAAATCATGCCCAAAAATTAGATGAATCCAAATCTACAAAAATTGTAGAATCCATAGCCAGAACAATTTATGTATTCTCGTTGCATGGACAAAATAAAAAATCTGGAATTAGACGCAATCAAATCAAACTGTCCGTAGGAAGGCCTGGAATAGAACCTGCATTAGTTGACAAATCTTTAGAAGAAGATATTTCAGAGAATTTTTGGTATATTCAAGACAAGGATAATCAAGAATTTTATTTTGTACAGGCTCCAAATATTAATGCGATAATATTTGAACATAAGAAGGATGTGACAAGTAATGAGATACGAGTTGAAATTGGAAATTCATTAAAAAATCTCCTGCCCTCAAAGGGTTTTTCTCCAGTTGTTTGGGATGAGCATGAACTTGATGATACTGTGAATCTCAAAATTTTCATAATAGACTATGCTAAAAAATTATCTACAGATGCTATTGCAATTGATTACATGACACAAATCATTGATCGAACTAGCAATGGAGGAATTAGAACTAATAAAAATACAATTGTTTTTGTTTACGTTGATCAAGATTCCGCATATATTCTTGAGGATCAGGCCAAATATCTAGCAGCAGTTAAAAAAACAAGAAAAGATGAAACAGTCTGTGCCAATGAATCATTTCTAAAACAAGTAAGCAGTAAAGAATCCAATGCAAAATCTCAGTTAGAAAATAGTTGCATGACAGTTTACTGTAAAATTGGATATCCCAATGGTGTTCATCCTCGTTTGGATGAAATTAGATTTTTGGAATCAAAAAAGAATACAATAACTGAATCAATGATAGAATTATTAATAAAAAAAGGAAAGCTAGTAGAAGATATTAGTGTGGATGGCATTAAAATTCCAGAAACCACTCAAAAGATAAGTTCAATATACAAAAATTTCAAGGAAGACAAATCTCAACCATTTCTTCTTCGTTCAGAAAGTATTGCAGATGCTATCAAAGATGGTACAGGTGCAGGAAAATTTGGATTTTGCAATGAAATTAAGATGAGTGATGAAAAGTATATTGCAGAAATTAACAAAGAATGTTTTAATTGGGATGGTTACATCGTAAACAAAGATAAAATTCACATCCCAGACCTGCCAGACAAATCACATACTAGTGATACATCTATAGTAACCCAACAAACATTTGAAAATGTCAACTCGTTTAAATATCAAATTGATTTTGAGAGTTTTACAGAGATCTCTGACTGTGTATTCAGACTTGCCTTGGTTAATTTAGAGGATATTTGGAAAAATTCACAAAAACAATTTAACGCAAAGGTCAATGTCAGCGATACAGTGATCTTTATTGAAAGTAAATTGAATGATTATATGATGCTCAAGGGTGTTCTTAATTCGATTAAGGAAAAAAATCCCTCAGGGACTGGATATCTGATTATAAATTCAACAGTAAACATGGAAGAAATTCTTAATAAAAACAACATAAATGTGAAAAAGGTTTGAGAAATTTTAATCACTGTTTAACGGTAAGCAAAAGTGGAAAATCAGTTATGTTCAAGATTACAGTAGATGATGTGTTTGGAGAGCAAACAATTAACTTTTCTTCTGTTACTGGTTGGAGAGCAAAACTTGCAACAAAATATCTCTCCTTTGAGACAGATGAATGGAATGATGTTGTTGTTAGAAAATTTGTAGGATTACATGTACTCAAGGCAGCTAAGGATAAATTTGAGGCAATGCAGTATATTGAACAGGTGAAATCACTTGGAAACATGGAAATTCACTTTTGGGCAAACAAATTTCTTACAAATAATAATTCCCTCAAGGCATGGAGAGCATTCTACAAAAACTAGTGTTATAATTATAAAGAGATTCATTTTCTAAATATCGTGAAGAAAACAGTAATTGAAGATGCTAGTTTAGAATTATTAGAATTATTTGATAAAGTGAGTCAAGAGGCACGAAAAGAAAAGAATGCAGTACCTGCAATAAACAAAATGCTATACTATTGGACCAGAAAGCCACTTGTGGTAGGAAGGGTAGTTGCATTGGCAAGTACTTTGGATAATGTAAAGGATGTTGAAACATTGCTTGGCATGTATGGTGACAAACGAGCATTTACTCACAGACCAGATGTTGATCTGTATCAAAAGAAATTAGGCAAAAATCCTGCCAAAATCAAAGTTCTTGATCCGTTTGCAGGAACTGGAAACTTGATGTTTCCTGCAATAGAGATGGGTCTTGATGTAACATGCTCAGATTATAATCCAATTGCATGGTTAATTGAAAAAGCTACATTGGAATTTCCAGCATCTTCAAAAAATAATTTAGCAGATGAATTTAATAAATTAGCTAACCAAATAATAGATGAAACTAAAAAAGAAATTGGAAAATTCTTCGCACCAAAACATTTGTCTTATCTCTGGCTTTGGTGTATTACATGTCCACATTGTTCACAACGTGTTCCATTAACAAATAAAATGTATATAGTAAATACAAAAAGTCAAAAAATTGGAATACGATTTACACCAACAGATGACAAGAATTTTACTTTTGAGCTGATTAAAAACATGACAGAATCTGAAGGAAAGCAATTTACACAAAGACAAGGTAAGGCACAATGTATCTCATGTGGTAATAGTGTTGATTATAAAACAATGACTCAGGATATTGCAAAAAATAAAGATCGTGAGATGATAGCAATATTGATTCAAAAATCCAAAGGTAGAGACTATATTTTGCCTACAGAGAGAGAGAGAGAGAGAGAGAGAGAGAGCACTGAGTTTTTCAAAACAAAAGAAAAAGAATTTGAAAAAAATGGTTTAATACCTCATGAGAATATCTTGCCTAGTCATAGACGTGAACATACGTTATGGCATTATGGAATTAACCATTGGGATGAATTTTTTAGTAAGAGACAGTTGCTTGTACTAAGTTCATTTTTAAACAACATTAAAAAAATAAAAAAAGATATACCGTCTGCATTATTAGTATATCTCAGCTTTTTGTTATGTAGACATGTCTTTATGTCTGGATATGGGACTATTTGGAATTCTAGAGGGGGGGAAATTGAACACGTATTTACATTCCGTCGTCCTAGTATTATTTTCAATCATGGTGAAGTAAACCCATTTGAAAAAGGAAGAGGATCTTTTCTAAACATGATAAAGAACATAGAATCGGCAATTAACTTTGCAACACGTTTAGATCACGTTACTAAATGTAAATTAGAATCAGTTACCAATCCAACTGATGAACAATATGATCTAATCATAACGGATCCTCCATATGGAGACGATGTACAGTATGGAGAACTATCTGAATATTTCTATGTCTGGTTATACAGAGCTCTGAAAGATATAAATCCCGATTTACCACCAAGAATACCACTAGAAGAAGATTTTTGTGAAAGTTGGGGGCGATTTGGTAATAAAGAACTAGCATCACAATTCTTTGAAGAAGGACTGAAAAAATCATTTACATCATTAAACAAGAAATTAAAAGATGATGGATTACTCGTTGTGTTTTTCGCACATTCAAGTATCAAAGCATGGAATCAACTATTAGAATCCATTAGGAGTGGAAGATTTAGAGTTGTATCAAGCTATGCAATACATACAGAAAATCCTGCCAACATGATAGCTAGAGGCAAAACATCCTTCATGTCATCTATTGTTGTCGCATGCAGAAAGATTACTGAAGATTCTGAAGAATTCTTTGAGGATATAGTACCACAGGTCGAGGATAATATCAAAACCATGATTGAAAAAATACCTGATGATAAACTGCTTACATTACCAATTACGGATTTGCTCATAATGGTGTATGGTAAAGTCTTGGAATCCTGTACAAAACACACCATACTCAAAAGTAGGCGCAAAGACTTTACTCCTGACTTTGAAACACTAATCTCTAATGCACGTTCTTTTATAATGAAACAGCTTGTCACAAAGATTACTCACAAAAGCATGAATACAATTGGATCTAGAATGGCGTTTTACATACTGACCAAAGTTTTTCACAAAGGAATTATAGTAGGAGATAATGCCTTAAAGATTGCCCAGACGTATGGAATCGAACTATCAAGCTTGGAAAAAGATCATGTCATAATTAAAGAAGAGAAAATACAACGATTATGCTACCTATCAGAAACAGAAATGACCTATCCTGCAGATAATGTAGATAGAAACAACTTACATCAACAATTATGTTATCTCTCATATCTTGTGGAAACAAGAGGAGCTGAAAAGATTCATCCACTGTTAAACAAAGAGAATTTCAGAGAAGACAGTATAAAGCAAATTGTTTCCTTAATTCTAAAAAGCTTCAACCTGAGAAGAAATAAAGGAGAATCATTAAATCCAAAAGAAAACAAAGAGATCGAAATACTTCAAACATTATCAGACATCATGGGAATTAAAAGGGAGGAAGGATTGGACTCTTATTTTTGAAATGATTAAATCCGGAAACAATGTTCTAATCAAGGGATATGACAATAAACAAGGAATAGTATTATCTGTAAAAGATAATTTTGCTGAAATTAGTATTGATTCAAAAAAACAGTGGTTTCCACTTGATGATCTAACAGATGTGTCAGATGAACAAATAAACAAAATTATTCAGGGACAGTTTGATGATGTAATAGACTTTATTCTTGCTGTGGATGCAAATCGTTTACTAAATGAGTATAAATTTAATCCATATGTCCTGGCATCATCTACAAAAATTACAATTTTTCCACATCAGATAGACGAGGTAAGCTGGGGTCTTGAAAATCCTCGCATAATGATTGCAGACGAAGTGGGATTGGGAAAGACCATCATTGCAGCATTGATTGCAACTGAGTTAAAGGCCAGAGGACTAGCAGATAAAACGCTATACGTTGTTCCCAAATCACTTGTCCTAAAATGGCAAGATGAGTTAGAGGGCAGATTTGATACAAAAACAACAATTCTTGATTCAGAGTATATCAAACAAGACAGTGATCCTTTCTCAAAAGATCATTATGACTATATTACATCAATGGATTTTCTCAAGCGTGAGGGAAACTATCAATTAATCAAAGATAAAATTGATTTAGTAGTAGTAGATGAAGCTCATAAATTTAAGATAAACACTGACAGATATCAATTAGGCACAGTTCTAAGTGAAAAATCAGATTATATGATATTTCTCACTGCAACACCTCACGATGGCAGAGATGAGGATTTTATGGCACGAATGAAATTGCTGGATCCATTTGTTCCCGATATTGCATCCTCTACATATCTCTGGAAAAGACATATCAAAGAAAATGTCATAAATATGAAAGGAGAACAAGTATTTCCTGAACGTTATAGCAATACTGTAGATATTGAATTAACCAATCAAGAGCGTGAGATTAATGAATCAATTGACAATTACATTAGAGACAGATACGAACAAGCAGAAAACCCAAAAGAAACCAACGCAGTTCGTTTTCTATCAATCATACTAAAAAAGAGAGCTGCATCATCACTAAAGGCATTAGAGATATCACTGGCACGAAGAATGAACAAACTGGGAACAGTTTCAGATAATACAATTCAAAATGCCCAAAATAAACTAGATAATGCAGAGGAAGACAATGATGCAGACTATGAAGATCTCATAGACGAAGCTGAAGGTATAACCATAGGTAAAGGTGACACCAGTAAAGAAAAACAAGATCTTGAAATGATAATTACAAAGATCAAAGAATTAAAAGATAAAGATTCAAAATTTGAGCTTCTTTTAGAATCATTTAAAAAAATAAAAACTGTAGATTCCAAGGCAAAAATTCTTTTATTTACAGAATATCGAGATACATTGGATTATCTAATTACAAGATTAGATAAACATTATTCCACGGGAAAGATTGACGGTACCATGCAAATACAAGAAAGAAAAGAAGAATTGATAGAATTTTCAAAGGATGAGGGATTTGAAATACTTGTATGTACGGATGCAGCAGGTGAAGGAATAGACATGCAATTTTGTAATGTTGAATTTAACTATGATATTCCTTGGAATCCAAACAGATTAGAACAGAGAATGGGACGAATTCACAGAATTGGTCAAACTAGAACCGTTCATTATTATAATCTCATAATTGATAAGGAAAATTCAATTGATGGTTATATTCTAAATAAATTATTTGATAAGATTAAACATATACAAGAAGCTATGGGGAATTCTATCTTTGACATACTTGGCAGATTAATCAGTTCTGATACTATTGCCAAAATGTATGAAGAATTATTACGCATACCAAAAGAACATTGGGAAACAAGAATTATGATAGAACTAGACAAGATTGATGAAAAGAAAACAGACATCCTAAACAAAACAAAACAGCTCTTAGAAGGACACAAATTAGATCATACAGTACTGGAAGATTACTCCAAAATTAAGAGAGATGCAGTTGATTCGGGAGAAGTGAAGCGATTTTTGGAAGTTTGGTCTGGATCAAATGAGGGAAAATTTGAGGAGCAAAACAAAAAATTACAATTGGTAAAAATTATTCCACCATCACATCTGGCAGCAAAAATAGGAGGTATTTTACAGGGTACATTTGATGGAAAAATAGCTCAATCCAAGAACTATAATTATTTGGCTTTAGGGAACAAGCAAATTCAAAAAATCCTCAACCATACATCTGAATCCAGACCTGTTACCGTCTTGTCCCATCCTACTAAAAGTGGATTGATTTGTGTTTACAAAATATCTACCATTGACGGAAAAGGCAGAGAACGAGATTGTAAGATCGTTTCAATATTTCATAATGAGGATGGTAAAATCTTTGAAATTGAACCTAGAAGCTTGTGGTCATATGATGAAGGTAAAACAAGCCCAAATACACAATTTGTCATTAATTCAAAAGAAAGGATTGAAAATGAGCTAGAGAAAATCAAGAAGGGTTTCCACGAAAAGAATTTTGAGAAATTAAATAAGATCAAAAAGAAGACAAAGGATGCTGTTGACAGACATGCGATTGTAAAAATCGATCAATGCAATGAAAATATCGACTCATATGAGATAAAGAAAAATACATCGCCACACTATTCAAAATTAATTACAAGAGAGAAAAACAAGATAGGCGGCTTGAAACGAGAAATGGAAAAACGAAAAGATACGATAGAGCATGATTTTAACTCTGTTACAAGTACGGAACCTATTGCAATTGCTATAGTGATTCCCGAAACTGATGCAAATGAAAGAAGAAATGTAGAGTTGGCAGGAATGGAAATTGTAATGAGATATGAGCAGGATCTAGCAGATACAGACAAACAAAAGTCAATGATTAGAGATGTTTCAGAACGGGATACAGGTTTTGATATTGAATCTTATGACAAATGCATTGAAGTCAAATCATTTCAGACCACAGGAATTCCAAAACTTACAAGTCATGAATGGGAAACTGCACGTCGTATCGGAAAAGATTATTGGTTATATGTTGTAGAGTACGTTAAAGATACAAGTAAATCCATACAGGAAAAGATCACACCAATTCAGGATCCATATGAAACACTAAAAGATGTCATCAAATCTGTAGAAGAGACTACTACAAGATACCATATTGAAAATTGGAAAACAATCAAGGAAAAACTGGATAGAAATGAGCTCATCACAACATCAGATAAATGATATTAAATTGAATATGTTGTGCGCAGTATTTCTTTAGCATGTGTTGACTATTCATAGTTGTATGAGTTAATCTATTTCTTTATGCAACTTGCACAAGATTGATAAAGATTCAAATTGAATCTTCATTAATGGCTTTAAATGTCTCTTATAATACAGAATCGTGGGGAGGTATGCTGGGCGAATGTCCATGTTGTAAAAAATTTTTGCCTTTAACCAAACACCATGATAAACAAATTAAAAAGATAATTCTAATTTGTAGGAATTGCCATAGTGTCTTAGAGGAATATATCAAAGTCCAGAAAA
>JARPSM010000076.1 GCA_029782475.1 Nitrososphaerota archaeon | reverse complement strand
GACTCGTAGCTTTTTGACTCGTACTGTCTAAGGACTAGTAAAATGATGTGTTGGTGTATTGAAAATGTATGCTTTGATTTGGGATACAAAAACAATGAAACATTGCATTTTCTTTAGAATCTGGCGCATGAGGGAAATCATGCGTTGGTATTTGTTTTTCATAAAATGAGAAATGTTTGATGGTTCATGGATCTGAATGGCTAATTTGTTCTACAATATGCTAAAATTCTGATGATTTCTAGGAAGCCAATTAATGGTAATACCCTTATATCATAGTTTTAGAAGTATTACATATGGCCTCCTATAGAACTAGTATGCAAATTGTTGCAGATTTACTAGATGCTACTCAACAGTCTGGTCAAGAAGGCATTAAAACAACATCCTTACTTACAAAGGCAAATCTATCACATTCAAGATTATCAAAATTTATGGAAAATTTGACAGGAGCAGGTCTAATCAATAAAATAGAATTTGATGGTAAGAATACTTTTGTAATTACATCCAAAGGTAGACAATACTTGGACTCTTACATGAATTTCTCAAGTATTGCAGGTTCATTCGGATTAGAACTTTAAAATCTATTTTCTAGATCTTCTTTTTGTGTTAGCTGCTTTTCGTTCTTTGCTTTCTTTGTATGTACTATATGCAAAAATAATTATGATTCCGGCTATAGCAGCATAAAATAATGGAATAAGTGGAGGATCACGAAATTCTCCAGTAGATGGTTCAACAAATGCAATTGGTATAGTTACAACCATGAAAATCAAAATTACTAGTAGATATTTATCCACAAATTTCTTGATTTACAAAACCATATATCTTTTTGATTTGAGAAAATCAATAGAGAAATGGTGAAATTACTCGAAATAATAGGACTAGGTCTTGTTGCAATTATGACATTAGGTTTTGTAGGTGTATTCATACCATATGGGATACAAAATGGAACATCTGAATTATTTTGGGGTTGTGCAGGTGGCGCATTAATGATAATCATCTATAGAAAGATAAAAAACAAAAAAGTAGAAGAAAAAGAAAGCTAGAATGTTTTAAAAATTATCAGTAATTGATCAATTGTAAATCAACCGACAGATCTATAAAGGACAATTCTGAGTTAATTGTAAGGGGAATATTTTGGTAGAGCAAACAAAACAATGGTGGGAAGGTTTAGGAAAAGAACTAGAAACAGATATTGAAACCCTCAATGAATAATCTTAGCAATCATCTATACATTTTAAAAAAATTATTAAAGCCTTGAACGGGGTACGAACCCGCGACCTAACGCTTACGAGGGCCAATCGCCTCGACTACGTCTCGGCTCCCATTATGAATATCTGGAATTATCTTTTGGCTCAGCAATTAAAGCATGATATTTTAAGAAATAAAGAATACTACGTAGGAAAGATAATCAATGTGAGAGGAGAAATATCGAGTGCTGATCAAAGAGATTATGGTTGGACAATGCTAATCGTACACACAGGTCAAAGTGACTATGGTAATTGGTTTGAAGATACAATGTACATTTGACATGATGGAAGTAGATTGTTAGATAATGATATGATTGAAGCATACATAGTTGTCAATGAAGTTCTTGTACGAGAAACTCAATTTGGTGACATTTACACCCCTATTGGTACAGCAGTTCATATGACTTGTACTAGTTATTAGATTCTAAACTCAACACGCTTAAGCGTATTTACGAGTGACCTTTTTTGAAATTGCATTGATAGCATAATGGTTGAATGTTTTCTATACCATCACTGCCACCTTTTAACAATGGAATAATGTGGTCTTCAGTGATTTTGTACTTTGCATTTCCCTTTGAAAATGGTATATCTTCCCAATCACGATTACATTCTGGACATTTTTCATATTGTTCTAATTTTTCTAGAAATTCCTTTTTAGTATGAGTTCCTTCAGAATTATTTTTTCTATCTAGATAATTTTTAGCTCTTTCCTGTCTACATGTTTTACAGTATTTGTGAATGCTTCCTTTTGTTGATGTCCATGTACTCCAATTATCATGACCTTTTCCACATAATGTCAACTAAACCAACTCACATTCATGTTACTGAGTTATTATATTGTCATAAAGATTTTTTATTGTTGGTAATATAGAAAAATTAAGTGTTTTTGAAATGTTGAAAGTGGCTTCTTTTTTTTCAGGTATTGGAGGATTTGACCTTGGTTTTGAAAATGCCGGAATGAAAGTAGTATTTCAATCTGAGATCAACAATTTTTGTAGACAGGTTCTAAAGAAACACTGGGTGGAAACAAAGCTCACTGGAGATATAAATACGCTAACCGGTAACGATATACCAGAGGCAGATGTATGGTGTGGTGGTTTCCCATGTCAAGATGTTTCATTAGCAAATCAAGGAAAAAGAAAGGGATTAGAAGGTGAAAGAAGGGGTTTATTCTTCAAATTTGCAGAACTCATCAAAGAAAAAACCCATCCTGGATCATCATTGAAAACGTTCCAGGACTCCTCAACAGTAACAACGGGAAAGATTTCAAAGTCGTCCTCGATACGTTGGGCAAATTCGGGCATTCTAGTGCATGGAGAATTCTCGATGCAAAATATTTTGGAGTACCCCAAAGACGCAGAAGAGTCTACATTAGAGTTGATGCGTAATCAACCTTCTCATAACGTCATTGCATGAGATCAGTCTAATTTTGCATGTACAAAGCTTTTGCATGTACAAAGATCCCCCATGTACAAAGCTTACACATGTAACAACTCGGACAGTTTCATCCAAAAATGGTCAGTTTTTCATACAATAATGCACAGAATCACAGCGCAGCAATGCGCGCCCTGTATCGTAAAATTAAAAATCAAGTTTGAGACGTTCATGCTTTTCGTCCCACAAAAGATCAAAATTTACCAGTCCGGTTAACACAACAAGCTCATCGTGGAATTCTTCATCAGTGCCTATATACGGTTGACTCGTTATACGATATTGCTTTATTTTGCCTATAGTGTGCTCT
>JARPSM010000075.1 GCA_029782475.1 Nitrososphaerota archaeon | reverse complement strand
CATAAACGGAATAGAAGGTTTTTGGAGCTATGCCAAAGAGAACATGGCAAAACATCACGGCATCAGTCCCGGAAAGTTTTTGTTGTACATAAAAGAGATGGAATGGAAATACAACAATAGAAATGAAGATACTTTCTTAATATTGCTTAATTATATGTTGGGGGTCACAGGTTTATAATCGCCAAATCCTAAATATGGTTTAGTAATAACTTGTGAGAATGTTTTATAATCTTCTTTTACAATCTCTTTCTAACAATATTGTCTTTTCTTGTTCCCTCTTCTAAAACTTGATCCCTCATGGCAATCACACTTGCAGGAAACATCATTGCAAAATCCATGATTATTTTTTATCATATTCTAGTTAGGGGATTATGATATTTGAAGGACTCTACTTTTTGAGTAATCACTTGTTTAATTAAATTTCAAATAATGGATATTTTTACATTAATTTTTTAGAATTTAACTCAAAATTACGCCTATGTCCATCAGATTTGTATGTGTGGCTTTGGTGATGATATTCCCTTTTTGTTTTTGAAAGAATCTCCCTGAATCATTGTTTTTGAGGAATTCTTTCATAACGTCCAAATTTATTTTTACATTTTCTGTAATGGCTCCTGCAAAAACTGAGTTACCATCTATTCCATCAGTTCCTGCAGATGCGATGGCTAGTTTTTTTGATTTCTGTGTATTTTTTAATAATCTTAAAACTAATTCTTGATTTCTTCCTCCCATTCCTTTCCCTAGAACTTTAACTGTTGGTTCCCCTCCGAAAATAATACACATTTTTTTATCATCTGAAATTTTTTCAAGGATTTCAGTTACTACTTCTTTAATGTCTCCGAAAATATGCATTATACTAACTGTGTAACCCATTTTCTCTGCTTGAATTTTCATTTCATTTAGACAATCATCATTATTTGCTATTACGTAATTTTCAATTTTAGCTTTTTTTGGAGTCTCTAGTTCTTTTTCATTCATTCTATTTTTTAAAAGTGTATGAACTTCATCAGGAATTTTCCATCCTATTTTGTGTTTTCTAATGATTTCTAATGCATCTGCATACGTTGTGTCATCCATGTATGTTGTACCTGATGCAATTGATGACAAGTCATCTCCTTCAACATCTGACATTACAAGGGCAATCCCCTGGCATTTCATATTCTCTACAAGTTTACCTCCCTTGATCTTCGATAGATGTTTTCTAATACAATTGAATTCTTGTATAGTGGCTCCAGATTTTAACAGAGTATTTGTAACATGCACTTTGTCATCCAAAGTAATGTCATCTGGCATTGCTAACAATGATGATCCTCCTCCTGAAACTAGAAAAATTATCAATTCATCACTTCGTTTATTTTGAACAAATTTCATAACTTCCTTTGCAGCCTTTACACTTGTGGTATCTGGTTTTGGGTGTCTGGAATTAAAAATTTGAAATTTCTTACCTTTGATGACTGATTTTGAGCCTTTTGGAATAACTATAATCCCACTTTTTATCGGAATAACTGCATTTAGTGCTCTGGTCATGGTATCTCCTGCCTTTCCAAAAGCAACTGAATAGATGCTTGAATATTTCTCTAAATTGAATGATTTACCATTAATTTTGATTTCATTGGGGGTGACAAATTTTTTGATAATATTCTCTGGATTTGCTGCTTGAAGTCCTATCTCTAAAATTTCTAAACAATCTTTTTTCTTGTCTGTAGTTGCCAAGTCATCAAAATTTCGAATAATCATACTGTCCATTGACAAGTCAAGATATAATAATAATCAATGATGCCTTTGATTTATGCAAACAGTACGCATTCCAAAAGTTATCAACTTTGGAGAAAATGCACTTGGTGAAACAGAGTATCCAAAAAATGCCCTAGTTGTCACAACCGTTCCGCCAGCACTATCTGACAAATGGTTGGCAAGAATGGGTATACAGGATTACATGTTGTATGACCAAGTTAAACCTGAACCATCAATTGAAGATGTCAATACTGTTATTTCACAATACAAAGACAAAAACCCATCATGTCTAATTGGACTTGGTGGTGGAAGTTCAATGGATGTAGTAAAATATGCTGCACCTGAGATGAACAAACAAAAAATCTTGATTCCAACAACATTTGGAACTGGAGCTGAAATGACAACTTATTGCGTTCTGAAATTTGATGGTAAAAAGAAATTGTTACGCGAAGACAAATTTTTAGCTGACATGGCTGTAGTAGATTCATACTTTATGGATGGCACTCCAGAAAAAGTCTTGAAAAATTCTGTCTGTGATGCATGCGCTCAAGCAACCGAAGGCTATGATAGCAAACTCGGTAATGACTTGACAAGAACTCTATGCAAACAAGCATTTGATATTTTGTATGATGCAATTATGAATGACAAACCAGAAAACTATCCTTATGGATCAATGTTGTCTGGAATGGGATTTGGAAATTGCTCTACAACTCTAGGACATGCATTGTCCTATGTGTTCTCAAATGAAGGTGTACCTCATGGATTTTCATTATCCTCATGTACCACCGTTGCACACAAGCATAACAAGTCAATCTTCTATGATAGATTCAAAGAGGCTATGGCAAAATTAGGCTTTGATAAATTAGAACTCAAAGCTGACATTTCAGAAGCTGCAGACATTGTAATGACTGATAAAGGACATTTGGATCCAAATCCAATTCCAATATCCAAAGACGATGTCGTAAAGTGTCTTGAAGATATCAACGCAGGTAATTTGTAAAAAATTCAATATTTTTTACTTTTTTTCTATTTTATTGATAAAGTGCGAAATTGGCAGCTTGATGAAACTTTTTATTGTAATAATCTGACATAAATGTACTTGACTTCAAATCAACTCAAATTTGGTATTCAAAACGGACTAAATGTAGCAAGAGCTGGCTATACTGAAGATCAAATATTGACAGCATGTATACTTGCTGACAAGACTGGTTATGATTCTATTTTCTATATGGACCACACAAATGTCCCACAATGGAAACATGCAATTGTATTAGATCCATGGGTTATGCTGTCTGCAATTGCTGCAGTCACACAGAATGTTGAACTTGGAACTTGTGTCACTGATGCCATAAGACGACATCCATCAAACATTGCACTAGCTGCAATTTCACTTGATAGAGTTTCTAAAGGTAGGGCAATTTTAGGAATCGGTGCAGGTGAGGCACAAAATCTAAAAGAATT
Source organism: Nitrososphaerota archaeon (assembly GCA_029782475.1). Taxonomy (GTDB): domain Archaea; phylum Thermoproteota; class Nitrososphaeria; order Nitrososphaerales; family Nitrosopumilaceae; genus Nitrosopumilus. The sequence continues at coordinate 14,408 of JARPSM010000075.1, read as the reverse complement.
TTGTATTCCGTTTGAGAAACCAGTTTCCAAATGGGAAGAGCAAATTCAAGTTATTCATAAATTATATGATTCTACTCCTGATAACACCGTTAGCTATGATGGTAAATATTACAAATTAGAAGGTGCATGTTTGCAAGCACCACCAATTAGAAAACCACGTCCGCCAACATACATGGCAGCAGGTGGTAAACGTACACTTGCAATGACTGGAAAATTAGGTGACGGTTGGTTGCCAATTGGTTATACTCCAGAACTCTTTGCAGATCATAAAGCGCAAATTGAAAAATCAATGGATAAAAATGATAGAACACAAGAAGAAAAAGACAATTTCCAATTTGCACTTGATATTGATGTGTACTTTTCTGAAGATGCGGAACAATCATGGGCCAAAATGAAAGAAGCAGTAAAAGTTAGTTTATTCAAGCCTGAAATTTTGCGAGTTCACAACATAAAAGAAATTGAAGGATTTGATTTCGTAAAATACTTTACAGAATATTCAATGTCTGATCAGAGTTGGATTGTAAAGATGAGAGAGGCTGCAACAAAATTACCTGATGATGTTGCTCGTTCTTCAATTGCGCTTGGTACTCCTGAAGATATAATTCCAGTATTTGAGAAATTTATGGATGCTGGTGTTAATCACTTTGTAATTAGATTCTGGGGTAAGAATTACTTTGGTTCTATTGATAAATTTGCAACTCATGTAATGCCAGTATTACGTGAAAAAGCTAAAGCCCAGGCCAAACAATAAGACGTTCTTTACTATAACATACAGCAAATCATTTAGTTTACTATGTTCTAGGTATTATGATGGATGAAGACCTTCCTGAATCTGTAAAAAAATACCTTGATATTTTAGAAGAAAATGTTGAGATTTTAGCAAATTTAGAGTATGATTTAGATGATGAAAAGGAAGATGAATTAACTCCTGATATGGAATTACACAATCTTTATGATATGACTGAAGATGTGGCAGAATCTGCCAAACTAAAACGTGCAGAATCAAATTATTCGAGACGTCAAGCTTGAGGACTCTATGATTTATGAGGTCTTTTTCTTTTTGTAATTGCTTTTGAATTACGTCTGTTTTTTTGCTTTTCTATTCTTTTTCTAGTTCGCTCTGTTGCATTAGTTGAACCTTGAATAATTTTTGTTTTACTTCCATCCTTTAACATAATCTGTTTACCTTTGAATCTAAACTCTACATCTCTGCATTTGATGTAGTATCTTTTGAGGCAGAAAAATATTCTATTATTAGTTCCATGTGTCTCTTTGATTTCTTTTGATTTTTTTAATTCATTGAGGATATTTCTAAGCAATCCTTTGTCAATGTCTGTAATTCTATGTAATTCTCTAAACCAGATGAATTTTGACGCAGAACCCCACTCTTCTAGGAGATTTAAAACCGCCTTGATGGATTCTTCTCTTTCTTCATCTACTTTGCTCATTTCATGTGTTGAATTAATCCTAAATTTAGGAATTTACATTAATGAAAAATTTGGATGAAAAAAGTCAAGTTTTAGAATGTTGTTTGTTTTTGATTATTTTTGTAATAATGCTCTATGGGCACGGAATTTAAAACAGAATGCAATGAATTGGAATGTAAAATTTTGGAAATTAAGGCTATGGCTAAAGAATTAGATGAAGAAGATTGAGTCTATCTCTTTGATTTTGATTTCAATTCTTTAATTCTGGATTTTGTTACTTTGACTGATTGTTTTTGATTATTCTCCATCTTGTTTGCTATAGAGTCAATCTGTTTGATGATTTTTCCTTGTAATTCGGGAGAATTTGTTTTTAACAGTTTCAATTTCAATTTTTTTAATTGCTTGGAGTATCCTTGAAAATCATCTCTTAATTCATTAAGATACGGATCATCCATGATGATTTTTTATTTCCATTGTATTTTAGGGGTTTCTATACTCTGGATTTATAATATTATTTCACGTAAATCCCTCAATGCAGTTAACTGGAATTCTTCAAATTAAATCATATGAAAAAGTAAAAGAGTTTTTGAATGAAGAGCATGTTGGGCGAGTGGCAAGCATTGATGAGAATGGATTCCCTCAAATCATTCCGATGAATTTTGTATTTCTAAATGATGCAGTTTACATGCATTCTCATGTAAAGGGTGAGAAATTAGATAATATTACAAGAAATAACAAAGTTGGTTTTGAAGCTGATAGAGAATTGGAATTTTTACCATCTTATTTTGAAGATCCACATAATGCATCTCTAGCTGATACGTTGTACATCAGTGTTGTAATCAAAGGGGTTGCTTCTTTTGTATCTGATAGAGAGGAAAAAACTCTTGCACTAAATGGATTGATGGAAAAATATCAGCCTGAAGGAAAGTATGATCCGATTCAATCTGAAATGCGTGTATTGGATGCTGTAAGTGTATTCAAAGTAATTCCTCAAACATTACATGGTAAATACAAGATAGGTCAGCACATGAGGCCTGAAAGCAGAATGGATTTAGCACAGAAAATCTTGCAAAAAAATTCTCCCACTGCTATTGAAACTTTGAAAATCATGGGTTTTAAAGTAACTGAATCTGGTTTAAAGATGATTGATGAGCCTGTTTGGTAATTCCTTTAGAGTTTATCTAATTTAATGAAATTATTTTATACTACATTTGAACTCTGTTTTTTTAGTTTCTGCTTTGAGTTTTTCAAGAAAACTGTCTGTTTTTAATGCCAAATCCATCATCACTTTTTGCTGTTCTTCTCTAATCTCTTGTTTAACATCTTTTTTTGAATCATTCTCTGATAACTCCCCTGCCATAATCTTATAATTTGAAATTCTATTTATATCAATTTCCTATAATTGATACATTTTTGACTTTTGTTCTTATTTGGCAAGCGTTAGCTATAAGTTCAGTTTTTCAAGATTATTTATGTTGGAACAAATTTCAAAATTTGAATTGGCATCTGATTATGTGCCTACTGGTGATCAACCTCAAGCTATAGACTCTTTGATAAAAGGTGTACAGAAAGGAACTGTCCAAACATTACTTGGGGTGACGGGAAGTGGGAAGACATTTTCTGTAGCAAATGTAATTGCAAGAACTGGGAAAAACACACTGGTAATATCTCATAACAAAACCCTTGCAGCACAACTTTATTCAGAACTAAAACAATTTTTTCCAAAAAATAATGTTGGCTACTTTGTATCGTACTATGACTATTATCAACCAGAAAGCTATCTTCCCCAAACTGATACTTACATAGAAAAAGATACTCAAATTAACGAAAAAATTGAAAAATTAAGATTAGAGGCTACTGCCATGTTGCTTTCAGGCGAACCTACCATCATCATATCTACTGTCTCTTGTATCTATTCCCTTGGTAATCCTAAAGATTGGGAAGATTTGGCTATTACACTAAACACTGGAGATGAAATCAAACGTAATGAACTAATACGAAAATTCATTGATGCTCGATATGAAAGAAATGATTCTTCTGAATTTGTTGAACCTGGAAATTTTAGAGTTAAAGGAGATACTATAGATATAGTTCCAGCTTATTCTGAAGACACTATTAGAATTTCTATGTTTGGTGATGATGTGGAAAAAATTACTATTTTAGAACCTGTTTCCTTAAAAGAAAAACAAAAAATATCTCAAATGACAATTTTCCCTGCAAAACATTATCTTATTGCAAAAGATGCACGTAAAAAAGCTGTAAAATCAATTAGATCTGAATTGAAATTACGTTTACCTGAATTAAATGAATTAGAAAAGCAAAGACTTGAGATGAGAACAAAATATGATTTAGAAATGATTGAAGAATTGGGATATTGTTCTGGTATCGAAAACTATTCCAGACATTTTGATGGACGAAAAGCCGGTGAAAAAGCATTTTGTTTGATGGACTTTTTTGGTGATGACTATCTGTTGGTAATTGATGAATCTCATGTTACCTTGCCACAACTTCATGGAATGTACAAGGGTGACCGTTCACGAAAAAATGAATTAATCACATATGGATTTAGATTGCCTAGTGCATTTGACAATCGTCCACTTAAATTTGAAGAATTTGAAAAATACATTCAAAATACAATTTTTGTTTCAGCAACTCCTTCTGATTATGAAAAAAAGATCTCATCTCATATTGCTGAGCAACTAGTAAGGCCTACTGGATTATTAGATCCTCAAATTGAAATCAGGCCTACAAAAGACCAGATGGATGATTTAATCAAAGAAATTAACAAAAGAATTCCTAATTCTGAACGGGTTTTAGTGACTACTTTGACAAAACGTATGGCTGAGGATTTGGCTGAATATTTATCGAAAAAACAAGTTAGAGTGAGATACATGCATTCAGAAATTGAAGGATTGCAGAGAACTGAGATAATTAGACAATTACGATTAGGTGAATTTGACGTGCTTGTGGGTATCAATCTTCTAAGAGAAGGATTGGATATCCCTGAAGTTTCACTAGTTGCAATTTTAGATGCAGATAAGGAAGGCTTTTTGAGAAATTTCACTAGTTTGATTCAAACATGTGGTAGAGCTGCAAGAAATGTAAATGGAACTGTCATAATGTATGCTGATAACACAACCAAATCTATGAAAAATACAGTGGATGAAACCAAACGTCGTAGAGAAAAACAAATCCAATATAACAAAGATCATAATATTATTCCTAAAACGATTATCAAATCTGTCCCTGATCAAGAGGTTGCATTAGATGATTCTAAACTAAAGTCCACTCATGATCTTACTACTGAAGTTATAGATTTAGATGCACAAATGAACAAATATTCTGAAGAATTAGATTTTGAAAGTGCAATTGAATGCAGAGACAGAATAAAACGATTAGAAAAGGAGATTGAATTTAAAAATGGTAGAAAATAAATTAAAAATTCGTGGTGCACGTCATCACAATTTAAAGAATTTAGATATTGATATTCCAAAAAATAAATTAGTTGTAATAAGTGGCTTGTCTGGTTCTGGAAAGTCCACTTTGGCATTTGATACAATCTATGCTGAAGGTCAGAGGAGATATGTAGAATCCCTATCTGCATATGCTCGTCAATTTTTAGAGCTTATGGATAAGCCTGATGTTGATTCTATTGAGGGTTTATCACCTGCAATTGCTATTCAGCAAAAAACTACAAGTAAAAATCCACGTTCAACTGTTGGAACTACTACAGAAATTTATGATTACATGAGATTGTTGTTTGCAAGAATTGGAATTCCGTTTTGTACTAATTGTGGACGTAAAGTTTCAACACAATCTATAGAAAGAATTTGTGATTCAGTCCTCAAAGATTTTTCAGGAAAAAAAATACTCATTTTGGCTCCTATGGTTCAAAGAAAAAAAGGCACATATGAAAAATTATTTGAACAAATCAAGAAAGATGGATATTCTAGAATACGCCTAAATGGGGAAATTTTAAGCCTAGATGATGAAATTCCGCCCCTTGATAGGCAAAAATGGCATAATATTGAGATTGTAGTTGATAGAATTACAACTGGGAAATCTGAAAGATCTAGACTCTTTGAGGCAATACAAACTGCAATCAAAGCATCAAAAGGAGATGTAATGATTGCAACAGACAAATCTGAGAAAATTTTCTCTCAAAATAATGCATGTCCTTATTGTGGGTTAACTGTAGGTGATTTAGAACCACGTTCTTTTTCATTTAATTCCCCTTTTGGAATGTGTAATACTTGTAATGGTTTGGGGGTAAAGATGGAATTTGATGCAGATTTGGTAGTTCCTGACAAAACCAAATCTATTCTAGATGGCGCAATTGTCCCATGGAGTGGTAGATTCTCTGCATTTAGACGTCAAGCATTAAGGGCAGTTGGAAAAAAATTTGGTTTTGATTTGATGACTCCTTTTGATACAATTAAACCAAAACATCTTCAAATTATTTTGCATGGCACTGATGATTTAATTGATTTCACATATCGTTCAAAATCTGGAGATTCCTCTTGGCAATCAACTAATGCCTTTGAAGGCGTTTTGAATAATTTACAACGTACCTTTATGGAAACTGATTCAGAATCAAAAAGAGAATGGTTAAAGCAATTCATGAGGGATACTCCTTGTAACACTTGTAATGGTAAAAAACTAAAACCTGAATCACTTGCAGTTAAAGTTAATGAAAAAGGAATAATGGATGTGTGTGATATGTCAATTGATCACTGTTATGATTTTTTTTCTTCATTAAAATTAACCACAAATGAACAACATATTGCAAGAGATGTTTTAAAAGAAATTAAAGAACGTCTAGAATTTTTAATGAATGTTGGATTAAATTATCTCACATTGAATAGATTGAGTTCCACTCTGTCTGGTGGTGAATCGCAAAGAATCAGATTGGCTACTCAAATTGGTTCTAATTTAACTGGAGTTTTGTATGTTTTAGATGAACCGACTATTGGATTGCATCAACGAGATAATACACGTCTCATTAAAACGCTAAATAAGCTACGAAATCTGGGAAATACTGTCATAGTTGTAGAGCATGACGAAGAAGTTATACGAAATTCAGATTGGATGGTAGATTTGGGTCCTGGTGCTGGTGTACATGGTGGGAATATTGTTTTTGAAGGAACTGTCAAACAAATTCTTAAAAATGACAAATCTGTAACTGGCAAATATTTGAAAGACAATTCATTGATTAATTTGGATGATAAAATTCGTAATCGTTCTGGCTCTCTATTGATAACCAAAGCATCTGAAAATAATCTTAAAGATGTTGATATTGAAATTCCTTTGGGATTGTTTGTTTCTGTAACTGGTGTTTCTGGTTCAGGAAAATCCACTTTGATTAATGATGTATTGTTAAAATCACTACAAAATCATTTTTACAAATCTAACATTCGACCAGGAATGCATGATGATATTACTGGTTTAGAAAATATTGATAAGGTCATAGCAATTGATCAATCTCCGATTGGTAGAACTCCTCGTTCAAATCCTGCCACTTACATTGGTGCATTTACTCCTATTAGAGAACTTTATGCAAACACTGCATTATCAAAAGAACGTGGTTATGCACCTGGACAATTTTCATTTAATGTACCTAATGGAAGGTGCTTTGCATGTGATGGAGATGGAGTTAAACAAATTGAAATGCAGTTTTTGTCTGATGTATATGTGAAATGTGATGAATGCAAAGGAAAAAGATACAACACTGAAACGTTATCTGTGTTGTACAAGGGAAAAAATATTTCTGATATTTTGGGTATGACTGTGTATGAGGCATTAGCTTTCTTTGAACATATTCCATCAATCCAACGAAAATTACAAACTGTATATGATGTTGGTTTAGGTTACATCAAACTTGGACAATCATCAACTACTCTGTCTGGCGGTGAAGCTCAAAGAGTAAAACTTGCATCTGAGTTATCAAAACGAGGTACTGGAAAAACACTATATGTCTTAGATGAGCCTACCACGGGATTACATTTTGCAGACGTTCAAAAATTATTGGATGTTCTTAATCGTTTAGTGAATCTGGGAAATACTGTGGTTGTTATAGAGCACAACATGGATGTAATCAAAAATTCTGACTGGTTAATTGATCTTGGCCCTGAGGGTGGAGATGAGGGTGGTAAAGTAGTTGCAATTGGCACTCCGAAAGATATTGCAAAGGCACCTGGAAGTTATACTGGAAAATATTTGAAGAAATTATTAAAAAAATGACTTTTGATGTTTCTAAAATTAGCATTCCTACAGATCCTGGAATTTATTTGATGAAAGATTTTGATGAACAGATTATCTATATTGGTAAGGCCAAGAATTTGAAAAATAGAGTAAAATCTTATTTTAATAAAAATCAAAACTATAAAACGCAAAAACTCGTTGAACATATTTCATCCATTGAATTTGTTTTAACTGATAATGAAAGTGAAGCATTTCTTTTAGAATCAAATATGATCAAAAAATATCGCCCTAAATTTAACATTGAATTAAAAGATCAACAACGATACACTTACCTTAGAATATCTGATGAAAAATTCCCTAGACTGTTGGTTTCACGAAGAACACGTGATGGAAAATTTTTAGGCAAGGGCAAAACTTTTGGTCCTTTTACACAAGGCAGTTCAAAACTACTCACTATAGGCACTTTGAGAAAAGCATTTCAAATTAGAATTTGTAAGACTCTTCCAAAAAAAGTCTGCTTAGAATATCATTTGGGTAACTGTGAGGGGCCTTGCGAATTTAAAGATGCTCAAGAAAGATATCCCAGACATGTGAATGCACTACAGGATGTTTTGAAAGGTAAAAACCAGACTAAAATTTTCATAAAAAAATTAGAAGGAGAAATGCAGCAAGCCGCTGAATCCCAGCAATTTGAGCGTGCAAAAGACATTCGTGATACCTTGATTAGGCTTGGAAGTCTTCAAACTAAACAAAAAATGGAATATGTTGAAAACTCTGATGAGGAATACTTTGGGATTGGAATACAGGAGCAATCTGCAACTGTTATGAATTTTAGAATGATTAATGGCGTAATTAGGGATAGTGACAAGTTTTTTTTTGATTTGGTTGGTGATAATTCCTTTTCAAATTTTTTGTATCAGTATTATTCTACACACAAAATTCCGAAATTCATTCTAGTTAGTGAATTGCCTGAAAATAAGAAATTATTGGAATTATTGCTCTCTGAACAATCAGGCCATGTTGTTCAAATCATCTGTCCTTCAAAAGGTAAGAAAAAAGATATCATTAGTTTAATCTTGAAAAATATTAAATTAATTTTATCTAAAGGGGGTGATCCTGGGTTGGTTGAATTAAAAGAAATTCTTAGTTTACCTGTTATACCAAATATCATTGAATGTTTTGACATCTCTAATCATGGTGAAGATTTTGCTGTAGGGTCTATGACTCGGTTTGTTGGCGGTATTCCAAACAAATCTGGGTATAGAAAATTTAGAATTAAAACTGTGTCTGGACGAGATGATTTTGCAATGATTGGTGAAATTATCAAGAGGCGATATTATAGATTATTGGAAGAAAATTCTGAACTCCCTGATTTGATAGTGATTGATGGAGGTAAAGGCCAACTTAGTTCTGCAATGAAGTCATTAGAATCCCTTGGGTTGGATTTACCTTGTATCTCTTTAGCAAAAGAAAATGAAGAAGTCTATTTACCTAAAAACAAAAACCCTATAGTTATTCCAAAATACAAACCATCTCTGAAAATTTTACAATATGCTAGAGATGAAACACATCGATTTGGTGTAGCGTATAATAGAACTATACAGAAAAATCAAATAAAATAAGAAAAAGAAAAAATTTTGGTTAGTTCACTGTAACACTACCGACCATCCATGGGTGAACCATACAGAAGTAATCGTAACTGCCTGCGTCATCAAATGTAAATTCATAATTTGCATTTGCCATGACTAGACTGCTATCAAATACGCCAGATGGGCCATCAGTTGGACTGCCACCAGTTACTGTGTGTGCTGCTGTGTCGACGTTAATCCATTCTACAGTATCCCCAGCATTGATTGTGATATCTTCTGGTATGTAGCATGCATTGCTTTCTTCACATCCTGGAACTGCAGTACCTTTTGGAATATCAACTGTATGTGTTGCTGGTCCTGCTGGTTCTTCCATGACTTCTTCCATGATTGCTTCTTCATGAGTTTCTTCCATGACTTCTTCTTCCATGACTTTTTCTTCTTCATGAGTTTCTTCCATGGTGATTTCCTCTTCAAGTTGCACAGTTTCTTTTTCCATCATACCCTCTCCTGCTCTTACTTTCTCAGAAATATCTGCACCAAATGACTCAGTTTGAGTTTTTGGCTCTGCCATTTCTTTTGTAACTGCTGGAGCAGTGTATGTTGGATTGCTTTGTGCAGCGTCTCCTGCAACTGCAACTCCTACACCTACTAGTGCGATTGCAATTGAGAATACTATTGCTGCTCTGTCTATACCTGCCATAATTGATCCAAAATTTACAATGTTCTAAATAAATCTAATCGTCATAAATCGACATTTCTAAAACCAGTCTTCATGAAATCCACTATTGTTGAAATATTTTCAATATTGTTGATTATCTGTTGAAAATTTCACAAGATCGCTCTAATTGAAGATAAAGCGTTGTCAATGCTAGTGAACAAATATTTCTTTTATCAACCTAGTGCCAAGTATGATCATAAATTGTGATTGAGTTCTCACCAGACAACTCGTTTTTGGTCTTAATCTCTTTTGCTTCTAATATTTTATTTACTAGATCGTCTTTTTGGTTAATTAATTCAAATTGAATTTTTAACTTTCTTTGCACCGTTAATTGTTTAATGAATTTAATTCAATTTTCAATAAATTCATCTTTTATTTTCAAATCTAGACTTGGCTGATTAAACATCGTTTTCTCATCTAATTTTATTTTGACAATATCTTCATTTTTTATTCTAAATACTCCAATTCCCCAAAATAATCCAATATGTAATGCCACATATTTTGATTGCAAGTTTGAAATTTTATTTTTATATGTTTCTACATGTTCTCTACTTTGCTCAATAATTGAATTCTTTGTTTGAATTGTCCAGGATATTTTTTTTGTATCTCATCTGGATAGAAAACATGGTCCAATTGTCAACCAAAAAGGGGTCTTTTGTTAATATATTTTGAATCCTCCATTTATGATCATAGTTTGAAATGTGTACATATGCTTGAATCTCACACCTTCTTTTCAAAAATGGTAGATGAGTTAGTTGAATTCTCAGAATATGATCCAGAATTAGCCGATGGAATCAAATGGCTTGATGATCAGGCTCAGAAAAAAGGTATTACATTCTATGATATGGTTTTTGAAGTATTGTACAAACATGATGTTAATTCAAAAGCTAAAGATTGGTTAAGTACAAGAAATTAATTTTATTTTCTCAAGTCTAATGTTTGATATTCACACCCTTGAGGTCCGCAATATTTCCCAACATATGTGGCCTTTGGTCTATACAATGCTGTTTTAGGTGCAGCTTCTGCAAATTTTTCTTCAATGATATGGGCTGCCCATCCTACAACTCTTGAAATTGCAAAGATTGGAGTGTTGAGATCCATTGGAATTTTTAACATATAATACAATGATGCACTGTACAGGTCTACGTTTGGATAAATCTCTCTGTCTTTTTGGGATTTCATTTCAGTAATGGTTGTAGTTTCTACTTTTTCTGTAATATCAAACCACGGGTCTTTAGTTTTTTCTGCTAGTTTTCTAGATAGTTCTTTTAGCACTTGTGCTCTTGGATCATAAGTTTTGTACACTGCATGACCCATTCCCATAATTTTCTCTTTTGCCTCCATTTTCCCTTTAATCCATCCTTCTACATTATCTACTTCTGCAATTTCTAAGAGCATTTTCATCACTTCTGTATTTGCTCCTCCGTGCAACTCTCCACTTAATGCACCAATTGCTGCACTTGAAGCTGAATACATGTGTGCTCTAGTTGATGCAACTTGTCTGGCTGTAAAAGTAGATGCGTTAAATGTATGATCAGCGTGGAGAATTAAGCAAACATCAAATATTTTTTCAACTTCTTCGTCTGGTTTTTCTCCAAACATCATGTATAGAAAATTTGCAGCATGACTAAGTGATGCATCTGGTTCTACTGGCTCTAATCCATTTCTTATTCTATGCCAGCTAGCAATAATTGTTGGAACTTTGGCAATGAGGTTGATTGCTTTATCATAACTGGCATCTTTGTTTGAAAATTCTTCGTCATAGTACCCTGCAAGTGCCGATACGAATGCTTGAAGCATATCCATTGGATCAGCATCCTTTCTCCAGTTTCCCATGTTTTTTTGCATTTGTTTTGGAATGTATCTTGCCTCGACTAATTTTACATTAAATTCATCTAATTGATTCTTTGTTGGTAATTTGTCATAAAGTAAAAGATATGCTGTTTCTTCAAATGTTGAATTTTTTGTAAGATCCAAAATGTCAAATCCACGATAAATGAGCTTACCTTTTTCCCCATCTATGTTAGAAATTTTGGTATCTGCAACCTCAATTCCTCGTAGACCGATGTTCTTTGTCTCCATATTGAGCCTACTGGAAATCTTTTATTATATTTTATCTAAAATCATGTCTACGAAGTTTAGTAATTAGTCTAATCTACCAATCCAATAGTTGGCATTTAATAATTCTGAGCCTATTCTATAGTATTGTTATCTAGTAGATCAATTGCGTAATTGAAATGGTTTTTGACAACATTTTGAATTTTAGTTAAATTTGTGCCTACAAATTCAATATAAGCGAATTTTTGGAAATTTACCTACTCAAAACCCATGCCTAAAAATAATTACACAACTCATCTAGTAGATTGCGTACAAAGGAGACTTTTAAGGAAAAGATCTCACACAAAGCAAAAGGTACTCAAGAATCATATCAAACTTTACTCAATAAATGGGAGGAATTTTCATTAGAAAAATTTGATTCTGAAGATCTCATTCCAGAACTAAAACTAGTTGATAATGAAAATACTTTGTGGGATACTTTACAACAATGGATTAACTGGAATCATGCCAAAGGCCAAATGCCACAAGTAAACAAATTCAGATTTAGTTTATTGAAAAATATCTTTATCATAGAGGAATCAAAATATTCAAAGAAGATATTAAAGAAAATTTAGATTTTCCTGCAGTTGCCAAAGAAGAACCACATTTTTTATCATTACAAGAAGCTCAACTAATAATCAAAAATATACCATTCAAAAAAAAACAAGTCATGTATCTTTGTATGATTAGTAGTGGTATGCGAATCGGTGAGATTTGCCAATTAAAACCAAAACATCTTAATCTTGACATGAAAAGAATCATGTTAAAATTCCTTCATCAATCGCAAAATACAACAGAGCAAGAACTACTTTTTTCAGTGAAGCAGCTAGCAAAATTCTAAAAACAATGCTCAAAAAATTAGATGATGATGATGATTTGATATTTGGTACAAATGTAAATCCAAAATATGCAGAGACTAACGAGATTCAACAACTCAAAAGATTATTGATATCTATTGGACTCTATGAGAAACAAGAAAACTGACATGGTAAAATTACAAGTCATAGTTTTAGGGCATACTTTATCACAAAAGTATCTAGACTAGCGGGACCTATTTTCCGTATATTGCATCTTTGATTCTCACCACAAACATGTAAGATTCTAGTCAAATCATCTTCTGTGATTAATTCTTTTCTTGAGATTTTATCATCAACTCTCTTCATTTTGATATGTTTTGTTTCATGAGGATCCCCAACTTCTGTGAAACTACGAGAATCTAGTTTTAACCACCTAAAAATATCTTTAACACTTTTTTGTGATCATATGTAGTATTAGTCTCCTTACCACGTTCATCTGCATATCTATCATGAATTATCATTACAGTATTATTCACATCTTCAGTAGTAAGTGGAAAATCCTGATTCAAAGTACAGTAGGAAATAAAAAAACTAGTATTCTTAACTAGTAATTACTTACTTGGAGGATTATTGTCTCTACCTTTTCCAGATGGTTTACCTGTACCACTAGGTTTCCCACCTTTACCTTTAGATTTTATGGTATTCATATCATATATTATGTTGAGGAAATATTAAACAATTTTTGATTATTTGTATCTAAAAATGACATTGTTTTGTTAATAGGGGATAATTTTTGGTGATTATAAACCATTCACCACTAACAAATAATTAAGCAATAATGAAAAAGCATCCTCATCTCTGTTGTTGTTGTATCTCCACTCCATCTCTTTGATGTATGACAGAAACTTTCCAGAACTTACACCATGATGTTTGGCCATTCTCTCTTTTGCAAAACTCCAAAAGCCTTCAATTCCATCAATGTATCGTCCCCTTTTCCAAACATCTTACTGTAGTCAACTGACAAGTGATGATAACCATGAAATACAAGCGAATCATATCCTTTCCAATTGTCAGTGTACACGATGCTTCCCTTCTTTACTTTCTTGATTGTTCCTGCAAGTAGTGTTTCGGCCTTTACATTGTTTACAATCTCAACATGAACTTTTCCTTTTCTCTCCAATATCCCAAAGACTATTGTCTTGTTTTTGGCACCACGTCCACGATTTCCTTCATTTTACCCCCAAAATACGCCTCGTCAGCCTCAATTTTCCCCTTTAATCTCTTGTCTGACTCTGCAAGATCATACAGTATGGAATACCTGATGCAGTCAAAAGCATTCAATGCAGTTGGATAACTAACATCTACTTCTCTGGCTCTGCACGTCTGGGCACTAATTCTCAGATCAAAGAGTTTGATCAAAGCTAACCATTTTGTAAAGTCAATATTGATGATGCCAAGCCATTTCCACCAAATGGTCTATAATCTGTTTTACAATCCTTGCATCTTAACTTTCCTCTTGAGATGATATAGTACTTTTTGGAATCACATGCTGTACAATGAATCGTATTTTTTTTCTTTT
>JARPSM010000068.1 GCA_029782475.1 Nitrososphaerota archaeon | reverse complement strand
AATCAAATTTTGGCATGACAAAGATTCAGGTTTCATGGGTCGTAAGCCTATTGAAGTTAGTGATGATTCTTTGGTTTAATTATTTTAAATCGTGTATGTTTCTAAAATCATTCCAAGTCTCTGCTAGGTGAGTACAAAATTCATCTTTGCATCTAGTACTGTACCCACAAGAACATCGGCTCATTGACTATCTACCTCACTTGAATCTGTTTTTGACCAAATACTGTTGAACAATAATGCTTTGGAATAAATGATGGTTTCCGAGTTTGTCCAAATTGTTCTCATCTTTTTATTGTTTCCCTCATTTTTGATAAAGAACAATACTTTATCCGGACCGTATGTCTATTTGATCATTCTGATGGTCCAATTATTCATCATAAAGTGATTAATGAGAATTCCAAGTAACAATACATTTCATTATTTTCTTTCAACCAAAGGTACAGATGATAAATTGTTCAAGGTTTGCAAGCTGAATCAAATTCCAGACCGTAGAATCATTGACAGACGATTCCAAGTTCTGTCAATTGATAGAATAATTGGTACAATGGGAAATCTGTTTGTATCAGAGAAACTAATCGAGAATAAATCTGCATCAGTTGATAGTTCCATGCTAAAAGCTGCAGGTCCAGTATGGCACAAATCAGACATCAAAAAGAATCGTTTATCAATCTCAGGAATTGATACTGATGCAAAATGGGGTTTCTCCAAATCCAAGGGTTGGATATTTGGGTACAAACTGCACATAAGTTGTTCAGTTGGAAAATTAGCAGTTCCACTGTCAGCTTGTACTAGTACGGTAAACGTTGATGATTCTCAAAAATTTAAGGAACTAAAGAGCCATTATCAGGACTATTCCAAAACATTCTGGCAGATCCTGCATACGATGATGGATCACTATATGATTCATGCACCAAGAAAAAGATTAGGTTAATCTGTCCAATCAAAATATATCCATCAACTCCACCAGACAGAATTAAACTCGCAGAATTTTACAATTCTGTAATTGGACAAGATTTGTATGCAGAAAGAAAAGTTTCAATTGAGCTCCTCTTTGAGCATCTCAAAGATATTTTTGACATCAGAGTGCTACCGGTAAAAGGATCTGATAACGTCAAATCATTTGTTTTGATCTGCGTTTTGGTGTACCAGTTGACAGTTTACTACAGCTGTGTAATTGGTGCAGAGAATCCGAGAATTGTAAAGAGAATGCTTTGCTGTTAGGGAATGGTTTCAGAATTATTTTTGTAAATCATTATGCCCAAGTCTCAATTAACTATAAAATCATCATCACAATTCCTGCATTTAGGCATAGTAATTCATACTAGATTCACTTTATAGTAATAGGTTGTTCAATAAACACAACATATTTTATCAATATTCATATTTTCCATAAATCATCGTAATAATGAATCATAAAAGATATACCCAATAAAATCATAGAAAAATAAATGAGTAATCTCGATGAATCCATAGGGAAAATACTACTAGACCTTCAAAAAGATGACCCAGATTCATTCAAAAAACTAATGAAAAAAGCTCAAGAAGACAATCCCGAATTATTCGAAGAGGACGGTTCTGAAAATAAAGATATCGAAGAATATAATCTCAAAATTGATGAATATAATAAAAAAATAGACAAAGAGCAATCATAAATTATCCATAATTGACCACATCAGATATGATGATAATTAAAACAGATTATTTTTTACAACTTTCACAGCTGCACACAAACATACCAGCCTTTTCCATGCATTGATCATGGTGTTCATTGTAACATTTGTTACAAACGACCACTAGTCGGAAACCTTCTTGATGTGAGTTTTTTCGTGAATTAGTACCCTATCAAAAGTATCAGAGTAGCCACTCCAATGAAAAGTACATTTTCTGCAATTGTATTTCATGTTATTCTGATTTTTCCTCTGCTTTCTTTTCAGACTCTTTGAACGCATTGACATCGTCTGTAGATTTAGTTGTACAGCAACCAAACTTTAATTTCCCAAGTATTTTTTTAAACATACTTGGCATAGTTTTGACCTGTTATATACCGACTTAATTATTGGATTTTACGCTTAATTTTCTATATATCTAGAGATTTATCTATAAATTTTAAAGCAAAAATAGATATTTAGACTAATTTACTATATAGATATGCCAGGATATCTAGGAAACCAATCAGACAGAATAGTTCATCATTTGAATGCCATGACCCTAGATTGTAGAATTGTGGAAATAAAAAAACCAGATAAAATCTATTTTGTTCCAAACACTCTAGAGCAAGCAATTATAGAAAAATTCACTCAATGTAATAACTGTATTAAAAATTAAAAATTATTGTATGTTGATACCATTCCAAAAGGCAATCATTCCTTTGATTTTCATAGCTGCATCGTTTGGTTCTGCATAATACCATGCACAATCATTATTTGTTTTTCCATTAACATCTACAGAATAATAATTGGCTTTTCCTTTCCAACCACATACAGTAGTCAATTCCGCTTTTTTGAAATATTCTTCTTTAATTGATTCAAATGGAAAATAGTGATTTCCATCCACAACAACTGTTTCATCGCTTTCTGCAATTACTACACCATTCCAAATTGCTTGCATGAATATAGAACATTTTAAACCATATTTAATTAAAGCTCCAAATAGACAAAGTTAGATTTTTGTTTTGACTTGCTCACGTTTAGTGAAATCAGGTTTTATTCCTAATGAATCATAATTTCCTGAAGAGCAGGTAAAGCACATTGAATCTTTAGACATTCCAACGGCATCTGCTAGATTTTCAGCGTCATTATACCCCAAAAAGTCAACACCAATACTTTGTCTTACCATCTCAGTAATCTCATCACTAGTCATAGTTTTTCCATTAGTAAATGTGGCAAGTTCTTCTTGGGAGGGGAAATCAATTCCAGCATAGCAAGGGTAGTTAATTTGAGGATATGTGATCAACATGCTGATTTTTTTAGCACCTGCTCTACGAAGCGCCTTAATAATTGCCTTAGAACTAGTGCCTCGGACTAGACTATCATCTATTACTACCACATGCTTGTCTTTGATTATTTCACTAATTGGAATTATCCATCGATTGATTTCAACCCTATCACTTTGATGAGGTTCAATGAAACTTCGCAATGGACCTTTCTTACTATATCTGTCCTTTAGCAAACCCTCATCAAAAGATACACCGAGTTCTTGTGCATAACCCAAAGCAGCAGGTCTTGCAGAATCAGGAACTGGAATTACCAAATCAGCATCTTTAATTGGAAATTTCTTTGCCATAAATTGTCCAATTTTTTTTCTTGAAACGTAAATGTTACGCCCCTCCATGTTACTTGATGGATGTGCAAAGTAAGTGAATTCAAAAGAACAATGTGCATGAGAAGTATCAGTTGAAAATAATTCAGTCTCCAAACCATTTTGACTTAATTTGATTAATTCGCCAGGAACTACATCTCTTTGTAAAGTTGCACCAACTGCTGTAACTGCAGCTGATTCAGAAGTTACAATGTATGTATCATCAGATTCTTTGTGTCCCAACACCATTGGACGGAATCCCTTAGGATCCCTAGCAGCGTAAACTGAATTATCATCAGAGATAAACGTAAAACAATAAGAGCCAACCATTTCATTTTTTAAAATTGAAAGTGCTTTCCCCATTTCACCATTTTCAGAAATTAGTGAAACCAGTCTTTGTGCTGCAACCAAAGTATCACTTGCATTTTGTGGAGTAAATGAACAGCCTCCAACTAGATTAGATAATTCTTGGGCATTAGCAATTGTTCCATTATGTGCAATACAAAGATCTTTGACTTTCAAAGGTTGTGCGTTATCCAGAGTACTGGTACCCATTGTAGAATATCTCACGTGTCCAATGACACATGGAGAGGCATATTCTTGAGCAATTTTTTTAAAATCAGATGAAGAGTGTGAAACCAATCCTATTTTTTTAAACGGAGGTTTGTTTGGAACTGCAAAACCCCAGGCCTCTTGTCCTCTATGTTGTAAAGCTCGTAAAGCATCAAAAACCATTGGAACGACATTCTTTCCAGTTAAACTGTAAATTCCTACAACACCGCAGTTTTCTTTTACTTTTGGCATTTCTAAGAAATCTCCAACATACAAAATGATGGGGAAAGATTAGAAAAAGTGTAAAACTCGGCTGATAAATCAGATAACGACTCCATCCCCTGATCCATGATATAGATTTGAACAATAAAAATGATGATCACTTTGAGCGATCAAAAATCAATTTCTTTGTTAGGTTTTACATGGATAATTGTATCATCAGGTGGAATTTAACGAACAAATTAGACTTGTAGAAATATCCAGACCACTATTCTAATACTTCTTCTTAGGCTTTTTTCCTTTTTTCTTTGTTTGTTGTTCACTCTTGTATTTTTTAATTCGCTGACTTTGTTCAGCCGCCTTTTGTCCTTTCTGTTTCCTCTCTGATTTTTTCTTTTTTTCAGCCATTATTATCAGAGAATTTTTTACCATGAAGTACTAAATTTGTAAGTGCATGTAGCCAGATTTCATGTGTTTTTTTCAAATTAAGATCAATGGTTAATTTTGAATCTTTAGTAAATTGAATTTGTTCACCTCCAAATTGACCGATTTGTTTGAATGAAACTTTGTTTGCATTAAGAATATCTTCAATTTGTGAGAAATTTTTCTTATCAAAAGAAATCAAATATCTAGAATGACTTTCAGAAAACAAAACTCTATCAACATCTAGTTTTTCACCAGGAACTTTATCCAATGAGATATTACAGCCAATTTGATTAGTCATGCAAATTTCAGATACAGCGATTGCCAATCCACCCTTTGAGCAATCATGGGCAGATTTTATGAGATTTTTGTCAATTATATCAAGAACAGATTCCATGTGTTTCTTTGAATCCTCAAAGTCAACAGCAGGACATTTTCCTCCGATAAATTTGTGAACATATTCAAAATATTCAGAGCCACCAAGTTCATCTTTAGTATCACCAATTATGAGAAGACAGTCATCTTTTGAGATTTTTTGAGGAACTGATGGTTTCTTGTCAATTAATCCAATCACCCCAATTACAGGAGTTGGTTTGATAGAGCCTTTAGGAGTCTCATTGTACAAGCTCACTTTTCCTCCAACACATGGAATTTCAAAGGATTTAGCAAAATCAGTCAGACCTTTCAGAGATTCTAGGAAAGTCCAGAAAATTTCAGGATCATTTGGATTACCAAATTGAAGATGATCAAGCATCCCAATTGGTCTGGCTCCAGTACAGACAACGTTTCTGCATGCTTCCTCAAAGCATCCAATTGCACCTTCCCTAGGATTGATGTAACATTGTTTTGGATTACCGTCAATTTTTGCAGAAAGGTATTTTCCATTATCCAATCTCAACACAGATGCGTCAGTTCCAGGTTTTACTACAGTGCGAATTCCCACCTCATGATCATATTGACTATAGACCCAAATCTTACTTGCAATGTTTGGTGATGCAAGTAATTTCGTCATAACATTAGAGTAATCAGAGATTAAGTCGAATTTCTTTTCAGTTTGAATAGTTTTCAAATAAGTTGGTTCTTTTGATGGTAAATCAAGTAATGTTGCATTAGCTACAAAATCAGCTGGTAAATTGGCAATTGTATTTTCACCTTTTTTGATATGCACATTATTATCAAATTTCACATGGCCGATAACTGAGCAGCCAATACGGAATTTATTACAGATTTCTTGTAATTTTTCAAATTTTGTTTCACTAGTAACAACTAACATTCTTTCTTGTGATTCTGAAACCATGATTTCATCAGGATTCATGTCAGATTCTCTAGTGTGAACTTTGTCGACATCCATTTCAATTCCAATTTCCATGGCATCCGCAGTTTCTGAAACTGCACAGGATAAACCACCGCCACCAAGATCTTTCATGGCGTGAATTAATCCATCATTTCGTGCCTGTAAAACGGCTTCTATAATTAATTTCTCAATAAAAGGGTCAGGAATTTGAACTGCAGAGCGGTCTTCAGATTCTAAAGAATCAGATGCAAATTGAGACCCACCAATACCATCTCGACCAGTAGAACCACCCATCAAAACAACAATGTCATCTTTTTCTACATGATTTTTGATCAAATTTTCTTTTTTACCAAAACCTAGCGCTGCAACATCTACCATTGCATAATTTTCATAACATTCATCAAATTCTACCTCACCTCCAATAGTTGGAATGCCTAAACAATTTCCATAATCAGCAATTCCTGTTACAGCATTTTTGAACAGCCATCTTGCTTGCAAATCTTTTTCAATATTTCCAAATCTTAATCCATCAAAAATTGCAATAGGTCTAGTTCCAGCAGATAAAATATCTCGAATTACACCGCCAACTCCAGTGGCAGCACCACCATATGGCTCTACAGCAGAGGGATGATTGTGACTTTCAATATGAGCAGTTATCACATAACCGTCACCGACATCTAAAACTCCAGAATCATATCCTTTTTCATTAATTACAAGTGGCCCATCCATCGGAAGCATTTTCAAATGTTTTTTAGATGATTTGTAAGAACAGTGTTCAGACCATTCAGCAGCTACTATCTGCAGTTCAGTAGAGGTAGGATCCCTACCGATTTTAGATTTTAATTCATTTAGTTCTCGCTCTTCTAAACTCATTTGCTTACACCCATTTTTGTCAATAATGATTCAAAGATAAGAGATGAAGGTTTGTTATCAATAGGGTTGATATCAGATTCAACTGCTCGTTCTGGATGAGGCATCATTCCAACAACATTGCCATCTTCATTACACACGCCTGCAATTCTATTTGAAGAGCCATTTACCACCTCAGAATATCTGAAAACGATTTGATTTTTCTTTTTTAATTTATCCATAGTCTCATCATCAACATAATATCGCCCTTCACCATTAGCTATTGGGATTGGAATTTTCTCATCTAGTTTGAATTGATTTGTAAATGGTGTTTGGTTATTTTCTACAATCAAATTAATCCATTCGCACATAAAATTAAGAGAATCATTTTTGAGCAATACACCTGGAAGTAATCCAGACTCTACAAGAATTTGAAACCCATTACATACACCTAAAACAGGAATTCCTTTTTCAGCCATTTTTTTAACATCTTTGATAATTGGACTGTGAGATGCAATAGCACCGGCCCTCAATCTATCACCATAAGAGAATCCACCTGGAAGAATTACAGCATCAATATTTTCTGGCAATCCTTTTTCATGCCAGAAAAATTCTGCATCAAGATGAAACACATCAGTCAATACATGATACATATCACGATCACAATTACTACCTGGAAAAACTACAACTCCAACTTTCACAATTCTTCAAACATTCAGAGATATTTAATTTGAATCTAGTCAAAGTAAACTCTTATGTATAGAAATTAGTTGATCGCCATGACTCAAATGAGAGATATTATGGAAAAAAATGTAATTACAATAGATCATACTAAAAACGCACTTGATGCATCAGTAATTTTAAAAGAAAAAGAGATCAGCTTTCTTGTAATACTAAAGGAAGGTAAACCCGAAGGAATTGTTTCAGAAAGAGACATTGTAAGAAAAATTGCAGCAAAAGATATCAAATCATCACAAATTCAAATAGAAGAAATAATGTCTAAAAATTTCAAATGGGTAGAACCTAAAACAAAAGTTGAACATGCAGTTCAAAAGATGCTAAATAACAACATCAGGCGTTTGATTGTGCTTGAAGATGAAAAACTAGTAGGAGTAATAACTCAGACAAATTTAGCAGAAGTTCTCAGAAGTAAACTTTTGATTAATGCTACAGTAGATAACGTAAATGCAGAATAAAATTAATTTTCAAAAACATCAATTGTGACAACACTTACCATGGGATTGTAAATTCTCAAATCATCACAAATTTCCTGCACTTTTGACTGTGCAGTTTGTTTATCATTTTCTTGGATTGTGAATTTTAACATTTTTGCGGTTTTAATTTTTGAAACTGCTTTGTGAGTTCCTTTGAGAACCAAATCATTAAGAATTGTTTCACCTTCAGGATCACTAATTCCAGGTTTATTTTCTATAGTCACATGAACTTGAAAAGTTGCCATTTACAGATTGAAAAATAAAATCGAGGTTAATCTATCTTTCGAATAATTTTGCGCTTTTATACTTATTTTGAAATACACATCAGGTAACCCGGCTTTGAGGACTTGTGTTGTTAAGATATCGCCAGCCCAGATCCGGTTACTTTGAATTTATTTTTTTCTTAACATGTTCTGCGTAAATTCTGTAAAGGCCAGATTGATAACGAGGGTTTTGAATTATCATTAAATTATTTTTTAAATCTTTTTTTGACATATACATGCCTTTTTCAAAAATTCTTCTATCATCCAGAGTTATGCAAATATCTTGCCATGTAAAAACTTTTTTTGGATTTCTATTAGCAGTAGCATAATACACACACAAACACACACACATCAATCGAAGTTTATTGTATTCATCTAGAACCATTTCTTTGCCAAGAATGTATTTTCTTTTCAAATTTTGAAAATAGATCAAACCCATCTGCAGTTAACACATAATCAAAGAGTTTAGGATAATCATCAATTTCTACAGGGAATAAGGGGTTTTGAGGGATCTGGCACAGAAGGAATATGGAATTTAGTATAAAAGAAGACAGAAAATTAGCCAGTCACATAGAGATGGAATTTATATCAGAATAATTTACAATATTTTGTAATGGCAAAAGGCAGAATGAGATACTGGAAAATTACATCTGATGAATTAGGCAGTTATGCATATGATGAAAAGAATTTGCTAAACTGGGAAATCAAATGTATTAGAGAACCAGAAGATGAGGCTCATTTTATCGGTCTTTTCATGTATAGAAACGGAACAGCATATGATTATGAATCAGTGAAAGGAATCTGTTATTTTTACAACAACATAGACAGAAAAGAACTCCCAGCAATTACCAAATTTTTACAAGAAAGATATCACGGTAAAGAGATGGAAAAAGGAGATAGAATTATTTTGAAAGGTTCTGATGAAATCTATTCTCCAAAAGATATTTCAGATTTAGCAAAAGCCATGGAGGCAAAATTCAATGTAAAGGCAGTCATATCTTTAGAATTTGGAGGCATTACTGCTGAAGCACTCAAAGAAGCAGGACTTCCAGAAGCAAAATTACTACCAATTCCGACATAACTATTATAGTTTAGAATTAAAGAAAACAAATGTCCGAATTGGATGGCATTAATCAACATCTTGAAGAATTAAGAAAACGTCTAGTTAGAATTGTAATTATCATTGGTGGAATTAGTGCATTTTTACTAATGTTTCATGCAGAGCCATTTCAAATTAATCAAATCACTTTGTATTATCCAACAATTGAACCAACTCACAATATTGCAGCGCAAATTACGAATCATATGAGAATTATGCTAGTTCCAGAAAATGTAGATTTAATTCAAACTGCACCAGGACAAGCATTCTTTGCTCAAATGTATGTTGCAGCACTAGTTGGAGTTGTTGTAGGAATGCCAGTAATCATAAAAGAATTAGTAGGATTCATCAAACCAGCATTAAAAGAAAATGAAATTAATGTAAGTAGAAGTATTTCATTGCCAGCATTAGGATTATTTATTGCAGGTTGTGTATTTTCATATAATTTTGTCATCCCATACATGTTAGATTTTTTGTATAGATATGGTGAAGGAGCAGGATTAATCACTTTTCTCAATGTAATGGAGTTTGTAACATTTGTATTGCAATTTTTGTTAGCATTTGGTTTTTCATTTCAGCTTCCCCTTGTAATGTATGCAGTATCTGCATCAGGAATGGTTGATGCTGATTTTTGGAGAAAGAACATCAGATATGCAATAGTGATCATTGTGATCTTTGGAGCAATAATCACCCCAGATGGAACAGGGGTTACAATGATGTTTGTTGCAGGTCCAATGATTGGACTGTATGCAGCAGGCATGATCATAATTGAGCGTAGAGACCGAAAAAAGTCTAACACTTAAATCTGAAATAAGGAAATATTTTGTAAATGCTTGGAACTACTGAGATTATTGTATTGGTAGTAGTAATCGGAGTATTGATTTTTGGTGCAAAGAAAATTCCGGAACTGGCAAAAACTTTTGGTAAAGCAAAAGGTGAATTTGAGAAAGGAAAAATTCAAGCTGATAAAGATCTAAAAGAATTCAAAGAAGAGATAGAAGGCACATCTAAAGATAAAGAAGTAAAAGGTGAATTTGAGAAAGGAAAAATTCAAGCTGATAAAGATCTAAAAGAATTCAAAGAAGAGATAGAAGGCACATCTAAAGATAAAGAAGTAAAATCAGACTAGTTTTCAGCAAGTTTTACAAAATCATTTAACACATCATCATAATCTTGTTTAAAATTATTTTTCCCAAACATGACTGAAATCTTCATTTTTCCTTTAAATTTTAAATCTACATCAACTAGAATTTTAGTTCCATTTTCAAGTTCAATGAATTCTTGCTTAATTCTGCTTCCCTTTGCATCACCACCAATTACAATCATTTCATGTAAGATTGGTTTTTGAGAAATATGTTTTGCCATAATTAATAATTCCATATTACCCAAAATCAAATGTTCTTCAACTACAGATACGTCCCCACGCATAGAACGAATACGAACTGAAGGATAATGTTGCGGTATTATTCTTTGGTAATTTTCAAAGTTAGAGAAAATTTCAAAAACATCATTTCTGTTATTATTGACAATTTTTTCTAAAGAAAATTTAGGCAATTATATTTTAGAGACTACCCCATCGAGGGTATAAATTATGCTCTATATCAAATTGGTCCAAACATTTTCCAACTCCATGATTTACAATATCATCAATTGATTTTGGTTTTGTATAAAATTCAGTTACTGGAGGCAAAATTACAATGCCCAGTCTAGCAAGTTTTAACATATTTTCCAAATGAATTGCAGACAGAGGAGTTTCCCTAACCATCAAAATTAATTTTCTAGATTCTTTAATGGTCACTCCAGCTGCTCTTGCTACCAGAGTGTCATCATAACCATTTGCAATTGCAGATAATGTTTTCATACTACAAGGTGCAACAATCATGCCATCAATTCTATGAGTACCACTAGAAACACTTGATGCCATATTTTTTTCATCAGAAATATTTGTCGCAAGGGATTTCACATAATCAGGAGTAAAATCAGTCTCCATGGAAATACATTTCTCACCCCACTCAGATATTACTAGATGAGTTTCAATGTTTAATTTTTTTAGTGTTTCAAGCATTCTTATTCCATAGATAGCACCAGTACTGCCAGTGATTCCAATTACAAGTTTCAATAATTAATTATACAATGTACAGTGATCCATGCGACT
Source organism: Nitrososphaerota archaeon (assembly GCA_029782475.1). Classification (GTDB taxonomy): domain Archaea; phylum Thermoproteota; class Nitrososphaeria; order Nitrososphaerales; family Nitrosopumilaceae; genus Nitrosopumilus. Next base: position 18,909 of record JARPSM010000068.1, on the reverse strand, counting down.
GGATTACAGGTTGTGTTTTTTGTACTAGTTTTTGTATTATCACTGAACATTCCGATTCCTCCGTGTTTTTCTAGGCGCATAATTCACTAAAAAACGATGTGATCATCATGAGCATTCACTCTTCTTCTAGTTTTTGTATCATTCCTTGAAGAGTAGTAATTTCAGCCTCATGTATTGCAATCTTTGATTCAATATACTCAATATTTGCAGAAGCAGTTCTAGTCATTTGGATTTTGCTTATCTGATTTTCTGTACCAAAAAGTTCCCCTTCTGAGCATTTTTGACATATGAAAAAAACACCAACAGGGTTCTCCTTCTCACCTGTATCGTACTCTAGTTTCCAGCAATGATCAGCATAATGCTCACATTCATACTCACGGGGTTCTTTTTCCACAAATATTCTTAGTTTATCCATGGAAAAAGATTGTTATTTTTCAATCAAATAGGATGCAGGGTCAAATTACCACAAAGCATATTTTCTTTATTTCTACGATTATGGATTTATTTGTGCCAGTATTTTGCAATTAATCTATGAAGGGAGATTTACCAGCTGTATGTATAGACTGTGGGGAACGATGTACATATTCTAAAAAGCGTACTGAAACTCATTGGGATTATTTGAAAAAACATAGATGTCCAAAATGTGGCGCATTTGCATTGAAAACCGAGAGTCCAGATATTTAATTGCAGAAAGGGAAACACATCATATCTAGTTGCAGGTACTGTTGAATTCAAATAAACATATTCACAATAAATTAGACCAACAATACGATTATACCAATATAACTTAGATTTCAAATATGAAAGAAAAGCGAGTCAGGACACCATTTGATAAATCTACTTTTCATGAGAAATCTCAAGAGTATTTTCTTGGATACATGGGAGAATTGCAAAGAACTACAGATAAGAAATTAGAAGTACTCATTCAAGTAAATTATTTTGGAACTGTATTAGACAACACAATGGAATATCTACTAAAAACTAATCAAGCCAGAGGAATAAAGCCACACCAAATTATTGATATTTTGTTTGAGAAAGAAATCTTAGATAATGCCGATGCAATAAATGCAAATAAAATAATTAAAATCCGAAATCTCTTTGCTCATCAAAAAGATTCTCCACACATGATACGAAACATGGCAGAAATAATCAATAAAATTGAAATTGTGTTAAAGGGCGTTCCACCAATGACAGGTCACACTACAGATAGTGTGAAGGAATTAATGTTAATTGAAATGGCAAAATGGGACATGTATCAAAAACTAGATTTCATTATTCATGATTTGGTAATTAATATAGAAAACAAAGTTCGCAACATGAAAGATTAGACATTACTTCTATATTCAGAATCAGATAACTCTTGATCAGATTTTTTTCGTTTATACCACATGATTATACCTGCAGCAAGCATTACAGGAAGAAGGATTGCTCCAAGCAGTTGTAACTCAAAATTATACAGCATGATTCGAATCAAATACTAATTGAAAAAAAATCTATTTAATCAAATCGATCTGAATAATCAAAAATTAGCTATATTAGATCCCAATATCTAGTCATAATATGATAAAAAGTTCTGAGATAAAGAAAATAGTAAATGATTATTCTGATGTCAAAATAGGTGTTCTTGGCAGTCACTCAGCACTAGAAATAATGGATGGTGCCAAAGATGAAGATTTTCAAACCAGAGTCTTTTGTCAGAAAGGACGAGAGGGACCTTATCAAAGATTCAGACGTATTGCAGATGAGATTACAGTTTTAGATAAATTCAAAGATATGGCATCTGCCAAATATCAAAAAGAATTACGAGATTCAAGTACAATCATTGTTCCCCATAGATCACTTACCGTATACTTGGGATACAAAACAATAGAGAATTCATTTAAAGTTCCAATTTTTGGAAATAGAAAATTATTCCAAGCTGAAGAAAGAACTGCCAAAAAAGGACAATACTATCTTTTAGAAAAAGCCAGAATAAAATACCCTAAATTATTCAAAGATCCTAAACGAATTAACAAGCCGTGCATTGTCAAAGTTCAAGAAAAAAAGAGACCGCTGGAAAGAGCATTCTTTAACGTATCATCATACAAAGACTATGTAACAAAATCTGAAGAAAAAATAAAGCAAGGAGTAATTGCTAGAAAAGATCTTGAAAAAGCAAGTATCGAAGAATTAGCAATAGGGACATACATGAATTTTAATTTCTTCCACACTCCAATTTCAAATCAAGTTGATTTTATTGGAATTGAGAGAAGACTACAAACAAACATTCACGATTACAACGCACTTCCAGCAAAAGAGCAGTTAGATATGGATATGGATTTACAAAATATCGAAGTAGGACACACTCCTGCAAGTATCAGAGAATCATTACTTGAAAAAGTACTCAAAATGGGTGACAAATTTGTAGCAGCAGTAAAGAAAGAATATGCTCCAGGAATCATTGGTCCATTTTCATTACAAAGTGTAATTACAAAAGATTTAGAATTAATCGTATATGATGTGTCATTAAGAGTTCCAGGAAATCCAATTGTCGCAACAACTAGTCCATATACAAAATATCAATACGGTCAAACATTTGGTGTGGGTAGAAGAATTGCCATGGAAATTAAACGAGCACAAGAAGAAGATCGTTTAGATGAAATCGTCACATAGGAAATAATTTCTAAATATCACCAAAAAATACAGAATCTCATGAATGAAGGTGAATTAATAGTTCCAATTTTGATTGTTTTGGCAGTCGGGATTTTTGTAGGAAGTAGAATTTGGATTTTGTTTAGAGAACAAGTGTGAATACCATGGCCTAAAATTTAGAAAAAAGGGTGAAAAAGGAGGATCACTCCAATTCCAAAGGAATGTTTGCACTTCCAAAGGTTTCATCGATTCTGAAGGTATAACTTTTTGAAGAGTCATACTCAAATTGAGTTCCACCATATCCAATGTTTGGCCCAAAGAGAATGTTAAATTCTCGTGAGTCACCAGGGTTCAATACTATTGTACCACTGGTAAAGTCCATTCCAGAATACTTGAATGCTTTTGAGCCATCCCAGACATCATATGCACAAATTAAAGGACTAGTACAGTTTAGTGCAGTAATTTCTGAGCTAGTGTTTTCTGCAAGCATACGGACAGACACTATTGCTTGTCCTGAGGAAGTAATTTCAAATTCGTTTCCTTCAGAACCTACTCCAAACCAATGATAGGTTATCGGTCCTAGAACAAAGTGTTCAGCATCGGCTTTGTATTTGTAAAGCATTATTGCTTTATCAATTGGTTTTTCACAATCAATTCTTTTGTATGCTGTAACAATTTCAGAGCATTTTTCTAGCTCTGCCTCAAGTGCTGCCAATCCAGAATCATTAGTATTTGATTGAGGAGATGTAACTTGAACGGGTTGAGAATCTACAGAGACTGAAATCAAACCAGATTTTATCAAGTGCTGAATACCATTTACAAATTCACTATCAGTGATAGTTCCATCAGCCCACCATCCGGCATTGTTTTTTACCCAATCTGGAACACCATTAGATGTTTCAGATGAAATTGTTGTTGGAGGAACTACAATGATTCCATCAGTTATCAAAAATTCCACACCTGAAATAAATTCAGATTCAGTGATAGTTCCATCAGCCCACCATCCGGCATTGTTTTTTACCCAACTAGGGACCACCTCTGCATAAGCAGATGACATAGTGGAGGTTACTACTACTAAAAGTAGAACAATTGTCGAAATTGCTGTTATTGTTGTTTTCATATCAATTTTTTTTATTCATGATATTTAACCTAGTGATAATATCTTAGTCTAGTGGTAATTATCCAGATCATTAGTAAACATAGTGGTAAAGTGAAAAAATCAGATTCCTGCTTATATGTAAATTAGAAAGAACTTGAAAAGTGAATGAAAAACAAGAGAATGCAGACACCCAGGTACAAGAATTAACTGAAAAAGACGTAAGCGATCATGTTTTTGAAAGGTTTGCAGAAGTAAAAAAATCAAATAAAATCAAAGAACTAGTTACATTTCAGGCTATGAATAAACATATGATTATGGCTCATAATCAAAATGAATTAAAAAAGTTAGGGAATATTGTTGCAAGTAATAATAAGATCAACTTTGCAGAAATATTAGAAGAATATGAAAAACACCTCAAAATTGCATTAGAATCAAAACCAACAATAAAAACACATAGTAATGTAATTTTACATATTTTTGGATTTTTTTCAAGTAGTTTTAACCAAGTAGAAAAAAATAAATTTTTTGATTTACTAAAACAGTACAAAGAAGAGAAAATCAGTATAGGGGCAATACTATCTGAAATAAATCCAACCATTTATCGATTCAACAACACGTATCTTGCAAGCCAAACATACTTTCTATTATATTCAAATCCAAATCCCGGAAATGTATTTGCAGTTTTAGAAAAAAATAAAATAATTAAAAACTAAATAGATTTTCCTTTATGCTGATAATCTATAACCTTGTGAAATAAATTATGAGAAGATACAACAGTTAACGAAACAAAGAATATTCCAATAAAATTTCTAATCATCATCAATTCACCAGGCTCTACGGCCATCAATGAAGTTTGGAAAATGACGTAAAAATTATCAGAGCCAAAATACCAAAGTTACCCAAGAAAGAATGCCCGCCATAAAATAACCCAAACGAGTTTTGTTACGAATAAAAATTAAAGAAGCAAAAATTACAGCATACCAAAAAAATGAACCAATTAACCATAGAGGTTGATAAACATCAGGCCTATCATCTAGCCGATAATACAAAGTTCCAATAACAGCTAAAGCCAATAAGGAAAGTTGAATCAATATTTGATTGATTTTAAAACCTGTTTTCTCTTCTTTAATTTTAGATGAAGGGGGAGATGAAATCATTTCCTTTATTGCGATATCAATGGATTTGCGAACAGATTTCAGTCAAATAGGAATAATTTTAGTAATTTTATCATCTGTGACAACGGTATCATGGACAAGGCTCAATTAGTGGTCTTGCAAGAAAAGCCTTCACGGGAGTAATAAGATCAACCCAATAAGATGAAAGTATAGTAGTGAGAAATGGAATTTGAAGAACAAAGAGATTCCTATTCAAATACGCAGAATAAATTCTCATTAATTCTTCATAAGTTATTTTATCAGGACCTCCAATTTCAAAAATTTCAGCCATAGTTTCAGGCTTTGAAAGACACTCTGCCAAATAGAAAACCACATCATCAACTGCAATAGGTTGAGCCAATGATTTTACCCAAGATGGGCACAAACCATTACGGGTAATCGCTCTACAAGATAACAAAGCATTGCATAAGACCCACCTTGCGCTCCAATAATTAATGATGCACGAAATTCAGTTATAATGATATTTCCAGAACGAAGTACATCCCACATCTTTACGACTTTTCATGTGAGGGGATAAATCTAAGCTGTCATTAACAAGACCGCCCAGATAAATAATTCTCTTGACACCAGCTTTTGTTGCAGCTTCAAGGAAATTCTGAGATTGAACTTTTTCACGTTGTGCAAATTTTTGCCATTCACTTTTACTACCCTCCATAGAATGAAGCAAATAATATACAACTTCTATCCCATTCATAGATTGACTTAAGATATTTTTATCAAAAACATCAGCTTGAACATATTTCACATTTTCTTTATTAGATAATTTTTTTCTACTTAAACCGGTAACTTTGTAATTATTAGAAGATAGTAACGACACTAGTCTAGATCCAATGAATCCAGTTGGCACCTGTAACCATAATGAAATAAGATAAAGAGGCGGAATAGGGTTTTATTTGTTAAAATTTGTTCCATGGAAATTATCAGATAATGAATTATTTAAACTAGTGATAATTATTGCTAATAGTGGTAATTAATCAACAATTATGTAATATCAGTCATAAAAATAATGGTATTTAGCACTATTATGGCATATTACCACCAGTTAAATAATAGAATGAAAGAAAAAAATCATGGTGTATATTAGAGCAAAGAAAGTAAAATCTGATCAATACTTGTACTTGGTAAAAAGTGTCTGGGATTCAAAAAAACACACATCAAAACAAGAAATAGTAAAATATCTTGGAAAAGCATCAGAAGTAATTAAAGATGACATTCCAGTCGAATATAGAGATAATCCTAAAGTGTTATCAGTATTAGCATCATTCAATCCAACGGATATTAAAAAAAGGGAAGATGCAACTAAAAAATCAAAACAGCAGATATACAAAAAATTAACAGAAGGGAACATTGAAGAATGTGTAAAAATATATCAAGAATACACTAAAATTTTTAATTCAGCAGATTTTTTTGACAGAATATTAAAACAAGTAATGTATGACATAGGGGAAGATTGGGAGAACAACAAAATAAGCATAGCTACAGAACATGTTGCAAGCAACGTTGCTCAAACTCTTGTGAAAATAATCATGGATAGTGTATCAGGATCAGGAAATAAGAAAAAAATTCTGATATGTGTGCCCATAGGAGAAGAACATCATTTAGGGTGTGATATTTTAGAAACATATCTTTCAATTAAAGGATTCAAGATTTACAACATGGGAACATCTATTCCAACAGAATCAATAATTAGTTTTATTGAAAGTAATAAACCAGATATTGTGTTTTTATCAATAACATTACCAGACAATATTGCAGCTGGTCAAAGATTAGTCAAAAAAATCAAGGAAGAGTCAAGCATCCCCATTTTAGTCGGAGGGTATGCAATGGACGGAGAAAAAATACCTAAATTTGACGCAAAAATTATTTCAAATATCAGTCTTGACGAAATTCTAAAAATCATTAGAAGTGTGTAATTCTAAAATATTTTTATTTATACAAATCAAAAAAATTACCTAGTGCTAAAAAATTCTAAATAATTTAAAATATAAGATTGTTTTAGCACTAGATTGAGGAATATTGGAGCCTTAAATAATTTAAAACCAAAAATGAACTATGTTAAGTGAATTAGTTCATCAAAAAAGTTGTAATAAAAAAAGCATGATTACAGATAGCAACACAGGTGAAATTGCATGTAGCAGTTGTGGTTCGGTGTCATCAGAAAAAGTAATTGATATTACTGCTGAATTTTCAGGGTTGACTGGAGAAAAATATCAAAATAATTCAAGGGTTGGAATGAAAACATCATTGAAAATGGCAGATAGGGGTCTGTCTACAATAATGGAATCTCAAGATAAAGATTCTTCAGGTAAAAGATTGTCAAATGAAAATCGTAGAATGTTTTATCGCCTCAGGATGTGGGATAGAAACAGTCGCTCATCAATCACGGTCAAATCATTCCAAAAAGCATTCACACTGCTAGATGGAATTAGCTCAAAATTAGCATTGCCAGAATCAGTAGTAGAAGAGACAGCATATTTATTTAGAAAAATTGCTGCAAAGAAAATTCTTGCGGGGAGATCTACGACATCAATGCTATGTGCAGCAGTTTACATGACATGTAGATTAACAGATACCCCTAGAACATTGCAAGATGTTGCAAATGCTGGAAATATTAAGAAAAAGAATTTACAAAGGATCTACAGATTCTTAATTAAAGAATTTCAATTATATCCTGAAACATATAATCCAAAAGAATTCGTTACACGGGTTGCAAAAGCAGTAGGATTATCTGAAAAGACTGAAAGATTGGCTTTCAAAATATTAAGTATTTCAGAAAAGAACAATGTTTCAGCTAGTAAAAATCCAATGGCGATGGCCGCTTCTGCAATCAATCTTGCATCATTAATCAATAATGAAAAAATCACTCAGTTAAAAATTTCAGCATCTTCAGGGATTAGTGCAGTAACAATCAGAGATAGAACCAAAGAGATCAGAGAGAAAATAGGTGGTGAAATCAATGGGTAGAACATGTAACAATATTTGTGAAAGACATAAGGCAGCACCCGCTCCAAACAGAATCAGGTATGAAATAGGACAAAAAAGATGTACATTTTGTGGGATTTTTGTAATATCTACGGATGCTAGATGCATGTGTTGTAAAGCCGTGCTTAGAACAAAACCAAGATCTAGGAAAGATAAATGAGAATTTGGGACATTCCTGTTGAAAAATTATGTAGACAGCATCTCCTAGATGACATAGAGAACTACATGCAATGTGGGTTGTGATTACACAAAATAAAAAAGGATATTCAAAACATCCAGAGACTCTTCGTTGGGTTGGTAAACTAAAGGCGATGTATCTTAGACATGAAAAACAAGTTAAAGAGATGGAAAATAGAGGATATGATCATCAAAGCTCATTAGACATAAAAAATGCCACAGGTAAATCAAGTCAAGATGTATTTGTAAATGCATGCCTGAGATTGCATCTGTAGGAATAGTAAGGAGTTGCATGTCTGTTTTCAAATCTTGTTGCATCAATTCCTGCAAACATGGAATCAGGTGATGTAATTTGGATGAATCATCCTTTGCAACATGTAATGTTCCCTCGCTGATTCGAGCTGCTGCCTTTTGTAGTGTTGTAAAATGTGGGATTGTTTTAGTTGTAATTGTAAAACAATCTCAATTGCAACATCCAGCCATTCAACAAATGACTCGTAGTTTTTGACACGTACTGTCTAAGGACTAGTAAAATGATGTGCTGGTGTATTGAAAATGTATGCTTTGATGTGGGATACAAAAACAATGGAACATTGCATTTCTTTAGAATCTGGCGCATGAGGGAAATCATGCGTTGGTATTTGTTTTTCATAAAATGAAATGATTCTCATTAATTCATGGATCTAAAGATCTTATTTGGTGTACCATCAGGTTAAATCTTAATGATTTCTAGGAAGCCGGTTCTAGTGCAATGCAAAGAGGATGGATATAGTCATTTTTCAGTTTCATTTGTGTAACATATGATGGCATGGCAGGTGCCTCGCATTGAACAGACGTAATATCAGGCAGTGCAGTGATATGATGCGATTCTGATTCTTCTGCACCAAGGTACAGCAACAGTGCAGAGTCTTTTTTGGATAGAATAATCCCAAAGCAATCCAAAGAAGATAATAATGAGATGCATTTCTTAGACTTTTCATCCTCAAAGTCGGACTTTGGCTTGGAGTCGTGCCAGATCAATTTTTCTGAAACGATTCTATAGATATTGTATTGACTGGAAGCTATTCCAAGAAATCCAAACTAAAGCATTTGGAATCACATGAGAAGTGTTTGTATCATATAATAAAAAAGAGATTAGCACGTTGGCCAACCTAACCGAGAACTAACATTATTAGCGTTGATTATCTAATAAATCTTTGTGGGCGCGTAGCATGAAGGTTATGCACCTAACCGAGAATTAGGAGATTTGGGATCGATTCCCGACGCGTCCATATTTTGATCAAGTTACAGACATCATTAATCAAATGATGTCTTGCGGAAACAGCACCAGAATCACAAACAGTGATGATGCACACATGTATGTCAGAATCGGAATTGATGGAATGACATAGAGACATTTCCGGGAATGGTCCATCTTTTTCCCCTTCATGCCGGAATTGATGTCAAATCTTAGCACACCATCATCCAGGATTACTGCAAGATATGCAAACCTGTCCAGGATTCATTCCCCTTCTCTTGCAGGATATCATGGCAAGAAGTTTGGTTCTCCTTGCAGCCTGCACATCAGGGAACGGGTCGCGCCTTAGATTTGATGCAAGGCAGACAATAACATGGTTTGAGACAGACACTGCAAACCCGAGCAGAACAGAGAGTACTGCCACATGAATCCCAAGGGGAAGCAGGAATGCGAAACATGCAGATGTGCACAGCCAGTCAGATGTCTTGAACATGCCTCCAAGTCTTACTGCCCCAAGCATTGCAGTGATTATTCCGGCAAATGTAAACATTGTAACATCATGCGATGTAATTCCGAGATGAATTACTCCCAATATGCAAAGTAATATTATCAAATAATGCTGAATCCTGCGGTACCTTATCTCCTGATATGATACAACACCAAATATCACAAGGAACAATATCAGTAGAATTACGGAATACAAAAATTTGTAGAGTGGAAATAAAGTGGTTTACTGTAGAGTGATTCTTCCTGTCCATTCTCACCAAGAGGAAGGAACCGTCAAGTTTCAATTTTTTCAGGTCATCAACACTCTTGTGCATTGAGAACTTTGCAGAATCATTATTCTCTATTCTCAGAAACTTTGCACTTTTTTCAGGAATCATGTGAAAGGTATTCCCAAGCCTGTCATTTACTATCAGACATCCGTCCTTCTCTTCTAGTTTGCATATATCATCATTAATCACTCCATAGTGTGTGCCACATCCGGCTTCCTAAAAATCATAATCAAAACTAAAGAAATCAAACACATTCTGTGACAATTACAAGCCAACACTCGATACGACAACTCTTTTATTTTCATGGAATCATCATACGATTTGATTTCAGAATCAAATCTTCTTTTTATCACGGAAATACCATCTCAGTTTTGTTTCGCTCATGATATAGCGTTTCATCAAATTCTCGTCTCATTAGTTTTCTGTACCTTCCTTTTGTTCTACTAATCAGACAGTCTCTATTTCTCACAGGAATCATAGAAATTATATTCTCATCTCTAATCATCTTGTGTATTGGTTCTGCATCGTATCCTTTGTCCAATACCATAATCTGCATTGTAACAATATTTTTCATTTGTGAAAATAGTTTTGGGAAATGCTTGATATCATGAGATACTGGATGGTGCTGAATCACAACTGCACAAATTAGTTGGGATTCCATATCAGATCCTGATGAGCATTTTGTAAATACACTCTCAATGCAAATTAAAATATTAAAAGAAAAAAAATGTCATTGCAAAGTTTGGACATCATCTTGACATAAATCATAAAGTTAGCACCAGTTAAAAAATTATCACTAGATTATATGAAATAAAGTGTAAATGATTATGAAAGGAAATGCAACAAACAAAAAACAAGAATACACCACAACTAAAATTCTTAGCAATTGTGGCTGCAGCTACTTCAGTGATACTAGTTTTCACGATAGCTCCATGGAACATCCTTCCAGCATCAGTCTCTGAAGAAGTATCAGTTATCGCCGTAACAGAATATGGTTGTGTAGGTGAATCAAGTCTTGGAAGATCTGTTGTTGTTTCAAACTGTGATGCAAATGTTGGAGATATGATTTCTGCAAAATTCTACATCCCAGCAGGAGAAACAAATGGATACTTGGAAGAACTTGAAAGAAGACAAAACCCAATGGTGGATGCATTGGATAGTAGTGTCAGTGGAAAAGGCTTCTCACCATAATTTTTTTTATTTTTTTAATTAATTCAAAAGTAATAGAATTTTAAACATTTAAAATTTCAGACCACATTAAATTTATTATTATTGAGAAAAATATATCCAACTCAAATACAATGAAAATCAAGTTATTTCAAGTGAGATATTGTGGGTAGAACATGTAGAGGTATTTGTGAGATGCACAAAGCAGAACCGGTTTCAAACAAAATAAGGTATGAAATTGGACAAAAAAGATGTACATTTTGTGGTATTTTTTTCTCATCTGAAGATATCAGATGTATTTGTTGTAAAGCCGTACTAAGAACAAAACCAAGATCTAGAAAAGCTAAATGAAATTTTAAAGAAAACAAAAAGGCGCAAACCCCTAACTGCAGAACTCTGAGAGATTTCCTCTCGTGGTCAAACGTCTAAACGCCTGATTGCCTTTTTCGTTCTGCGGGGTAGCGCAGTCTAATCGCCAGATTTTATAACTAACGACATCATATTGTATAAGACAAATAACTATTTAACATTTAGTATGAATAATTTGATAAAATATAAGGTATTATTGTAAATTATGACACAGTTGTCATAATCGAATATTCAGAGATTTAAAGATGTATCAGATTAGCACTGTAGAAAACACATTCGTGGTATTAATACAGAAAATCAACAATTGATTCATGGGAAGACGAGTAACTATAATGATTGAGGATAATCTGGATAAAAAAAATAAGACAATTCCAGGTCAAGGTAATACAAAAAGAAAATTCCACGTATAGTTATTCAAAAGCAGTGAATGATTTACTTCGAAAAGCAGTGTAATTTACAAAAATATATTTTCAAGAAACATTGCAAAAGAGTGTTAATTGGTTAGATTGGGAATATACTGAATACCATTCGTTCTAATTTTGAATGATTAAAGCGGTTTGACATTCAAAATGGAATGCTGATACCAATTAGCATAGAATTCTTTAGTGACATTTTAAAATCAAATACATGGGCAGAGCAATATTCATCAAGGAGATAATCACAATTGGAAAAGAACCAGGATTATGCCCCACATGTCAAAAAGATGACAGATTAGAAAAAGACCTCATCAGAGAAGGTCATTCAAATGGAAAGACAATACTATGTTCTAGATGCGAGGCATTAATTGTCATTACAAATCACAATCTCAAAGTGGTAGATTTATCAGCTATCAAAGATGATGCAATTATGCTAAAAGAGCCACATTTAATCAGAAAAGTAGTCTATTGATTTGATTTTCTACCAATAGGTTTCTTGGTTGTGGATTTCTTGGTTGTAGGTTTTTTAACAGTGAATTTTTTTTTAGATAGCCTTTTTCTAGTTTGATTTTCGGCACTATCAGGAGCTAACCGTGTTGATAGTAACCCCTTCTTATCTTCTAGAAGCATGGAAATTATACGAGGTCTAATACATCGTGCAACTTCCCAATCACGCAAATTTGCATTCTTTGATTCTTCTTTAATTATAAGACCTGCCAATCCATCACTCCAAATATGTCGGCGAGTATCATAAACTTCAATTATTTTTCCGTGTTTAGTAATTTTAATTGCCCCATGACATCTTTGAACAATATTTTCTGCCACACTTTGATAGAGTTTTTCAAGATTTGGCATGACTATAATGAAAATCAATCACGTGAAAAAGCTTCTGATTAGTAGATTGAATGACAATATATTCTAGATAAGATAGTGAAAAATGCTGATGATTAATCAACCTTCTAAGCTATGACTGATAGATGATGTGGATTGCCGAATTATGAAGCGTTTTTCATTTAATTAGATTTGACGTTCGTTAACATTCACCATCATAGATAGTGGCGGTGATAATGCTGAAGGATTGTCAATACTTTCTCAAACATACCACCTGAATGTGATATACTCCAGGTTCACTAGGTATCCAAGATTGTGCAGGAGAAAACGACTGTCTAGGAGATAAAGAACCAGTCAACCATGCTAATGAAATTACAACATTGTCATCATTTCTGACTTGTGTGACATATGCAAAGGTTTGTTGTGTATCTTAATTGTTTGAAATATCAGCCATGATCATAATTGGTTCATCAACAAAATGGGTTTTATCTTCTGAAGATGGTTGTGCAGTTATCGAATCAGCAAATGCCACACCCATTCCAGACACAACAAAAAGTAAACAAAACAACAGAACTTGCATAACTAGTATTAGTAGGATACGTATTTAATTTATCTAATGGGCGAGGAACTACCTGAGAATTTTCCAGAATTTTCAATAATGTACAAGACATTAACTAGCCAAATTATCAAACTAGAAAAAGAAAAAGAGAATCTCAAAGGTAAAGAAAGAGAGAAAATTAAATCAAAGATTCAAACATACGAAACAGAGATAGCAAAAATTAAGAAGAAATTTCCAGATAATTTTTTTGAAGAATTAAGCTAATCATTTATGTGTGCATGATCATGGCCGCAATCACAAGAATGGTCATCGCCTTTTAGAGACATTAATTGTTGAACCATTTCATCTCGAATTTTCAATAAATCTCCAACTTGGTGTTTCAAAGATTGAGAATCCCAGTTCTCTTTATGCAGTTCTCTTTATGCAGTTCTCTTTATGCAGTTCTCTAACTACATCAATTATCTCAAGATCAACATTAAGTAGATTATCCATTAGCTGTTCTTGTTCATTCATAGTATCTCAATTATACACTAGAAAAAAAACTATTCTGATCAAACGTAATGTTACTCAGCTTCCATGCTTTCTTTTAGGAGATTCTTCCTAACTAGAATTGGAATATTGTAAAATGCACCTAATGCCATAGCATCTGAAGCACGATAATTTCTCAATACAAGGTCCTTTTTACCTGTAAAGTATAGATTTGCACGTAATACATCACCGCTTTCATAAATTTTGACTTTAACTAGAATCATCTCATTTTGTTCACAAATTTCTTCAATCATCTTGTAAATGGATGGTGCAGCCTCACCTTCAGTTTCTCCAAAACTCGAGATATGTTTTGCAACTTCGCCAGAAAATGCCCTCATATGGAATTCCTTACCATTATCAGCTTTTAGAACAACCATACCTTCAACGGCATATGGATCTACAAATCCAACATAGTTAATTTTTACAGAGTCATAATCAGGTTCTTGGGCTTGATCAATTTCCATCGTATTACGCTTAAACTTCCTGCCCAGTGCTTATAAAGATAGCAAAAATTTGAGATCAAAATCATTAATAGGTAAATTATTTTTCAACGATCACTTCCCACGCGTAACCCCAAATTATTTAAAATCCCCAACTAAGGTAGCTTAATGTCAACTAATCCGGAACGCGCAGTATCATATGTTCTTAGTAAGTCAGTTACAAAATACATGGACAAAGATGTATTGATTCTCGGACTAGATATACAAACTAGAGAAGCTGCCAGAATGCTACGTCACTATGAAACAGATGACATTATTGTTACAGATGAAGACAACCTCCCAGTGGGAATTGTTACAGATGAAGATATTTTAAATACAGTTAGTGACGTTACAGTTTACGCAGAAGCTACAACACTGAAAGATGTCATGAGTACCCCTCTAATTACAATTAATGAAAAATCAACATTACAAGATGCATTACACAAAATGCGAGACAATGACATTAGAAAACTTCCAGTAATATCAAAAAAGAATCAAGTCATTGGAATGATTTTCCAAACAGTAATTGCAAATGTAATAAGAGATGCAACTGCAACTGCACCTCGTTTACTTAGTCCACCAGTAAAAGCAGTTTTAGGTAATCTAGGTTTTGTATTACAATTTGCAGGGGTGTTATTACTGGTACCAGCAATCGTTTCAACATTATTAGAAGACCCATTAACTGCCACAGGGATTTATCTTACAACAGTCCTTTTACTGGTTACAGGATTCTTTCTGAATTCTTATGGTGAAAAATCTAGTCTGAACTTACAACAAGCATCAATTTTGGTGTTTTCAAGCCTATTTTTACTGTCATTGTTTGGAACAATACCATATCTCTACGTATTTCCAAGTGATGAAACCAGTGTGGAAGTGTTTGCTAATGCATTTTTCTCTAGTGCAGCAGGATTCACTACTGGAGGGATATCACTATTTGATGAACCAGAAAAACTCTCTCAAAGTTTCACATTTTTCCGAAGTTATACACAACTTGTAGGAGGAATGAGTTTCATTTATTTAGTAATTACTGCATTTTATCCAGAATCAAAATTACAATCAATGCGTGGTTTTATTTCAGGAAGAACTCTACATATGAAAGAATTATTCTTAACCATCACAGTAATCTTTGCAATTTACATTGTAATTGTAGCATTTCTGTTACACACATTTGGTGAAGGAGACATCATAGATGTTTTTTCATTATCTATGATAGATAATTTCTCACTGGCGATGAGTACTTTGTCGACAGGTGGATTTACACCATCATCTACAATTCTTGATGGATTAGTTTGGCAAGAACATATTGTCTTAATGGGTGCAATGATACTAGGTGCATTACCATTTACATTCCATTATGCATTTGTAAGGAAAAAATTTCTTTCTCCAAAACTTGGAAAAGAAGTTTTGGCTTACTTTGCAATTTTAGGTAGTGCAACTATTTTGTTTGCAGCAATTAGTGGTTTAGATCCAATGCAGAGTGCATTTTATTCTATATCAGCTAGTACCACGGCAGGATTGCAAATAGAAAGTCTTGCAGGATTAAGTGGAGGAGCACACACCATTTTGATAATTTTAATGTTCATTGGAGGATGTGGATTCTCTACAGCAGGAGGTTTGAAAATATTTAGATTATTCCATCTTAGAGATGTCAGAGCATTACTAAGCAAAGTAAGACGTGTAGAACTATCAGATCAAGCAAAAAAAGAAGTAATTTCAACACTAATCATTCTAGCACTGTTTCCTATAATTTCAGCAATTACTGGGGTACACCTTGCAGCAATAGAGGACGTTCCATTTCAAGATGCATTTTTTGAAGCAGCAGGAGTAATTACCACTGGTGGATTATCAGCAGGAGTAATTGATTTTGACACAGATCCTGCAACAAAAATTGTCTTGGGATTTTTGATGATCTTTGGCAGACTGGAAATAATTGCAATTATCTACATTTTCGTACCCAGACTAAGCTAAAACTCTAGAATCTTTACAATTACGAGTCATTTTAAGAACAGATTTTGAGCCTATGATGTCAAAATTTGTGCAACAAAACTAAATGACATATTCTTATCAATGGATCTGTGCTTAACTAATCATGAGTATTCTTGAAAAATCAAGCCAAGATTTGATGTTTTTGCAAAACATGACAAATCACGTTTTAAAAGAAATAAAGAAATCCGTAGAACAAAAATAATTTTACGAATTTTACACAATGCAACTGCCTAGATAGGTAGGATAGAATTTAATGCCATAGCACAGATTTCAATTCATGGAGACTGACATCAAAAAGAATGCAAATCAAGGAAAAAAATTAATTATTTTAGGATTTGTAACTATTGCAATTTTATTTTTGATGTATGGCAGATATCAAGATCCTGAACTCATCACTCCCAGTGCCATAGACAGCATACAAAGAATCGCTTATGGATTTTACATTATTCTAATAGTATCATTTGGTGCCATCGCATTTGGAATGTATCGCTATCACAGAGAAAAAGTTGAAAACAATGGAAAGGATCTTTCTTCAATCATTGCATTAACTACATGGAATTCAAAATCACGAAAAATCTTTGTTGCAACATTTATCGGGTATGGAATATTTTTTTCACTAGTTTCAGGAACACTAGTATATCAACCAGAAGTTAGCTTTTCATATCATTATGGAGCTACCATCCCATCAGGGTTTGTTGCCCCATGTTGTGATGGACCAGGATACATGCCACAAATTATCATATACCTAACAGACCATATTGGATTAAACGTGATACCAATTAACCTAGTGTTGCAAGTTATCGTTTCATATTTGGTAGGGCTAAATACATCAATTGCAGTTAACGCATATACAATTTCTAAAAAAGGTAGAGGGGCAAGTAGTGTAGGTGCAATAGCAGGATTATTCATTGCATGCCCAACTTGTGCAGGAACATTTTTGTCAGTATTCATCGGAACTGCAAGTGGAATAGCACTATCAATTGCATTAACTCAACTACAGACATTTTTCATTGCAATTTCAATACCAATATTGTTAGTAACCCCATACGTCATGGCAAAGAAATTACAAAATGCAGATGGCAGCTGTAAGATTAACCCCAATTAGAATTTCTTTACTTCGGGAATTTTGTGATTTCCAATATCATATCCATCACGCCTCAAGAATTTCAAAGTAAGTTTGTAAATGATTTCATCATGATCAACTTTTTCTAAAATCTCAGTCCAGAGAATCTTGCCATCATTTTCGATGATTTTTTTAAAATCAGGATTCATGGATTCTGCCACATCCCTGCACTGATCAAATGTTTTGCTATTTTTATAAGCACGAACACGCCTATCACAACTATCCATACTGGGAATTAATCAAAATTGTAAATAAACCTAGTACGAATAACTTCAAACAAATACTAGATTAAAGATTGCAAAATATGGCAATAGACTCAACTGAAGAATATATTGATTTTTTCATAAATCTGAATATGGGAGAAAACGTACCATTATTGAGTTTTGTAAATAATGAAAGAATGGTACTTAAACAAAAACTAGAATACAAGAGTTTGGAGAAAGAGCCCATCAAAAAAGGGATTGAGATATTAGAAAAATTAGTAATAGAGATTAGGGAGATGGGAGAAAAAGCAGTGATTGAAAAATATCAAAAATAAATTTTTGGAGAAATAATGGATAAAAATTCAGAAATTATCAAAACAGAAATTATCAGAATACTAAATGAGAATGGAAAGATTAGAGGTACAGATCTTGCCAAAAGAGTGATAGCAAAAGTAGGTAATGAGAAAATAGTATACAGAGAAATTAGTGCGCTAGTGGAAGCAGGGGAAATTGATAAAAAAGTTCACAGTCGCTCGCATATCGAATATGAGTTGATTAATCTCTCAGAATCAGTAAACAGTCAACTAAAAAATCTACACAAAGAAGTAGAGATAGTATTTGAAGAAATTACTAATTTTGAAATCACAGTAAAAGAAGAGAATTTTTCAAATCATGAAAGACTAAGATCAATTATTCATCAAATACACATAGTTCAATCAACTGATGGAATAATGAAATTATTGTCATATTATCCTGCATTCAAAAAAGACAAAATGTATTCACAAATTATAAGAAAAATAAATGATTGTTGGGAATCAATAATGATTAGTATAACACATCAACCAGAGAAGGATTTTCTAAATGAAGTGCTTGCAAATTTAAGAATATCACACATTGACACAAAGAATGTAAACTAGTCTAACCATATGTGAAGAGATCGCCTGCAAGGAAATTAGATGGTACTTTAATTCCAATCGCTAAAAAGAAAAAGCGAAAATCAAAGATTCAGATTAGGGATTTAAAAAGCAACTATAAGATGTATGCCGGATTAGATGTTCACAAGGAAACTATACAGGTAGCAGTAATGGACGAGACGGGCAAACTACAATTTAACACAAAGATCAAACACACCAACCAAGCAATAGACCAGATAACTGCAACACTTCCAAAG
>JARPSM010000065.1 GCA_029782475.1 Nitrososphaerota archaeon | reverse complement strand
CATGGCACAGAGAACCTTCTATAGTGCCGATCAAAAGCTCTTGAGCGTAAGCGGACTTTTACTGATAAACTTCATCACGTCCAGTTCCAGACGCACAGGCGATTTTCTTTTGTAATTTTGTAGTTTTTCCCTATTTCCTTGTGCAGAGAATCAATTGTTGTACGGTAAGACAGGTAACAGAAAGAAACAATTTGGGTTTTTTGCTAGTTTGGTGCAATTGAACATGAAATCAGGTCAGTAGTTACGCCTCAGCTTTGGATCTTGTTGTTAGAAAATGTTAAGATTGTACTCAAATTGTGCTAATTGCGCAAGACACCTAACATTTTGCGTTGTAGCCATGACAGTAATGACCATCATAGTAACATAATCTTGATGTTTAATTCTCCTTTGAATTGTTTGAAAATTTTAAATATTTCAAACATATTTTTAGCATTCATACAATCTAGAATAAATTCAATGATCGTTATAATTTACCATGACAAAGAACATAGAACAAAGTGAAAAAAAGAAACTTCAGCAAAAATATCGAGAAGAATTCAAAGAGAAATTTCGAGAGAGAATTGAAAAAGGCGAAGTAATGGATTTTACCTAGATATAATTATCTGCTAAATCCTTGCTTATTTATTATATTGATTGTAATTGTAGATTTCATTCCATGTATTTTTCTAATCTTGTTACTAATAATTTCAGAAATATCATTGTATGTTGGTGCAGATATCTTACAAATTATTTCATAGTTCCTCACTAACAAATCAGATTCCACAACTTCGGGAATCCCTTGTAATATTTTTAATATGTTTGATTCATCTAACTTTGAACAATGAATAGTAATAAAGGCATGAGCCATATATTCATCTAATACTTTTTGATCAATTTTATTTATCTTTAAAATTCCTGGCTTTTTATCCACTAGTAAGGTTAGTGTTCCTCTGATTCCAGATATTTTTCTAATTTTATTTGTAATGTCGCTTTGGATGGTCTTTTCATCAGATGATTCAAGAATTGTTATGATATCATATGCTCCAAATGTTCCGTGTGCATTTGTAATGCTTGGAATTTTATTTAAATTTGATATTACGAAATCCTCTTTTCCAGATTCATTTTCAATCAAAACATATGCTTTTGGCATTAATTCTGTCCCTCAATTCCCATCAATGTGAGAGTGGAACGAACATGTTTGATTTTTCTTATACTCCATGTTATGGTTTCTCCAAGTTTGTCTCTGTCTGGATTCCCTACCTTTGCTATGATATCATATACTCCAAATGTCCCATGAATTTCTATGATTGATTCAATCTGTTTCAGAGAACTAATTATTTCATCTTCAGAACCAAGATCACAATTGATTAGAACATATGCTGATTCCACAAGTTATACATGCTCAAAATATATTTAAGCAAAACTCTATAATATCTTTAAAGTTATACAGTTTTTTATCTTAAAATCAAACATTTACACGTAATTTGATTTCGATATAATCATGAATTTTTGCAAATATAGCATTCATCATCTAGGATTCTTGTTCATCGACTATGTTCAGAGTCATACTGGTTTTGATATGAGGTAAAGATCTAATTGTTTTGGTAAGAACATGATTCAATGTTTTTTCATCAGATGCCTCAACCTTACAGATAACATCATAAAATCCAAAAACCACATCAGCTTCCCTTACCTCCGGTATCTGACTGAGATTTTTTAATGTGGGATATTCTTCACCGTTTTCACAATGAATCACAACATACGCTTTTGCTAAATTTTGTCCAAGCATCAAACCAACTATTTTCTTTGATGGCTGAAACAATTCTCTAGATTCTGAACGAGTTAAAGTAACTACAGAATGTATTTTTGGCATATTACGAATGTCCCCAGTTATGATTTCTTTAACTTTATCCTCACTATCTGCTTCAATTTGTGCAATAATATCATACAGACCAAATGTTCCATGAGCTTCTTTTACACCATTGATTTTTTTCAGAATTGAAATAATTTGTTTTTCTGAACCCAAATCACAATTCATCATTACATATGCTTTTGGCATTTATTTCACATCACTAATAATTGATGAAATTTTATGTTCAAACATCACAATATTAGCACGAAATTAGAATAAAAGATTTTAGATTATATTTTAATGTTCAAAAATATTAGAAAAATTAAACAAATTTTCATTATTGCTGTAGAATATCTTTTATTTTATTATGATTACTTAACCACGGCAGTAGTCGGTCAAGTAAACATCGAGAGAAACAGGGTCCGATGGTATTGATCAATGTATAAGTTCATGATTACTGCCTATCTTTTTTTGATGGTTAGGGCACCTATGATTCAAAAAAATGATTTTAGAAAAAAGACAAATTCTTCATGTTTAGAAAATCTCACAATTACTGACATTGAAACAGGAGAAATTATTTGCCAAAGGTGTGGAATTGTAGTACAAGATACAAATTCATACAATAGACGAGATAATATTTTTACAAAAAGTATCAATATTAATTAGATTGAAAATATGGCATCTCTAAGGTTTCATGACATGTCTTGCAAAGTTATCGACAAATTCAATGATGATTCTAAAGAACTTTGTTTCCTAATTCATTTGAACGTGACTAGACATGCCAAAAATTATTCAAAACAATGATCAATTTGTGCCCAGAATTTGTAATTAGGAAACAAAGTTTTCTAAAGGGAAACCACTTGCTTACAAAATAAGACAAGATATGAACAGAATGAGGCTGGGGGATTCACAGAGTCAGGCAAAAAACACTAGAGAACAAAATTTGAGAACAGCATTATCTGAGATGGAGAAATTAAAAGAAAAATTATTTTTGACTGATGCGATAATAGAGAGAGATCCACATATCTTTACAGGAAACTTCCAAGGCACAATTAATCAGAGGTAGAAAAATTAATGGCATAGTTGGGGCATGTGTATATTGGCATGTAGAGAGATGGATGTTACACGTACGATTATAAATATTTCAAAATGTCTGCAGGAAAGTAAAAGTTCAATTGCAAAAAACTATCAAATTTATTTAATAATCTCAAGATAACGTATCAGTACAAGATCCAATCAAATGTATAGTAAAAATTGCAAACAATTTAGAAATCCCTGAAAATACTACGCGAGAAGCTATAACCATTTTAGATATTCTAAAAGAGAGAAGACGGACTGCAGGGGAAAAGCCTGATTCAGTTGCAGTTACTAATCTATATGGCATGTGTAAAAACAGGAAGAAATTTATCTCAACAAAAGATTTCGAGTGCATCAGGAATAACAAAAGTGACTATTCGTAATCGTTGTAATGATTACTTGAAATATATTGAATTAATTTAGTTTTTTGGACCTTCATGCATTCCATAAGTACATTCTGCACAAAGTTTGTTTTGATCAAAAACAGAACTTGGACAAAAACATTTTTGACACTTGCAATCAAATTGTTTTAATTTAAGCACCATCCAAATATTTTCCGATTTTGAACATTATGGTATTGCAAGTTTTACATATGTTTTTTTGAGCATCACTGCCATTTTTCATGGTTACAGATTTAGAATTTACCATAATTCTTTTTGTTCTACATTTGACAGTATCCATCCATCATTTCATTAGGGGTTTATGAAATACAACCTAGATCGCATCTGTCTTGATAATTACCAAGATTCCCTCATTAATTACCCACTAGTCTAGAAAAAAGCCTTAGAATCTGATTCTGAAATCATGAACAGAGTAAAAACATGGGGAAAAATTCAATTCAAAATACCGGTATTATTATGGAGGAATTCTTTGAAATGTAGTGGTCTTATGTCATTAGAAAATCTACTTTTGAGCAAGCAAAGAAATCAATTCAAGATTGGAACGGATTTTGTAAAAATGCAACTGATGAGCAGTTTAGTGTGTATAGTGAAATACTTCAAATGATTGAAAAATATTGGAAAGAAATTCAAAATAAAAATATTGAATGATAAGCAGGACTTGGTAAATTAATTTTAAAATTGTTTATGGATGTTTTTAAAATCAATCAACTTACTTGCCCATGAATCCACTTAATTTTTGAATTACTATTTTCTGATCCGCAATTTCTATTTGCAGAACATGTCCATTTCTCCAACCAAGTTGGGAAACATATTCTTCGGGAATGCTGATTTGGTATTCATCATCCTTTTGTTTTATGAGTTTGGTTGTTTTTGTCATATCATGAAAATATTATCTTTTATCATATCTAAGAATTTCTATGTCAAATGATATTTTAGATTATTTACTGTCTGTTTTACTATTCCTGCTATTTTCTCATACATCTCCATAGTGTCATGATCTACAAAAAGATCTTTTTGAAGTTTCCATTTTGATTGAATTATTATTTTGGAGTTTGTTTCAATTGTATTTGATTCATGACTAGGTGAATATCTAGAAACTGTGATAATTCGTTCTTTTAGTAGGCATTTAATCATCAATTGTTGTAATCTTTGATTTTGACATAATGGTTCAACCACATTGTCTCGTATTAACCCTGGCGGTAATGTTGTAAGTTTTTGATACCCATTCCACATAAAATCCTCAACCTTGGAATGGAAAAGCCCTTTCTTTACCGTTGAAATTGTTCCAATATCAAATGGTCCGATATGAATAGAGTCTGAAAATGCTAGAAAAAATCTCATCTTCCACCATGAGTGTTTATGAATCCCCATTCCGACATGACCTCCTACTGCAAAGTCACAATTTGCATATTCTTGTTTTTTTATAATTTGGATATAATCAATTGGTGAATTTTCTAATCTTAATGACCCAACATTCCCAACACCATTCTTTGTTCCCAAAAGACAGATATCTGAATAATCTGATTCAAAATCAAAGATATCTTCAGATATTGCGGATTTAATTCCATAATCCTTCAGATGTTTTTGAATCTTTTCTAAGATTGGATCACAGCTTAACAATAATGTCATTATATCTAATTACAATTAGATGATTATAAGGTATTTTATTATTTTACATTAAATATGTATAGATTTATCTAATATTCTTAAATATTTGTTTATCTATTATATTATATGGACATTGATGATAAAGATGTAGAAATTCTAAAATGCCTTCTAACGGATGCAAGACAATCTGCAAGGCAACTATCTCAGAGATTGAATGTATCTACTGTAACAATGCTTTCAAGAATAAAAAAACTTGAAGAAAAAAAGTTCATCCATGGATATTCTGCACGTCTTAATCATGAATTACTCGGATATGACATTACTGTAATAATTGAAATTAAAACCACACAAGGAAAAATGTTGGAAATTGAAAATGAAATTGCAAAACACGACAATGTTATCGCAGTTTATGATATAACAGGGGATGCAGATACAGTAATAATTGCAAAATTCAAAGACAGAACATCTTTGAGTATTTTTGTGAAAAAATTATCAACTATTCCTAATATTGAAAATACTGTAACCCATATTGTACTAAATACTATAAAAGAAGATAATAGATTGATCTGATACTAACTATATTCATGGAGATATTATTGTCTGGCAATTCTTTCTTTACTGATTATTTTTCCTGAATCATTATCAACTTCTATGGCAATTTCTAGATATCCCGTATTGACAATTACTGAAGTCATATCTGGATTTATCATAGATACTATTGATTGTAATTCAAAATAATTAAACCCATCTTTATCTAATTCGTCTTTAACTATTTTTATCACTTTTCCATCATTTACTGATTTCTTTTTATCTTTTAATGCCATTATCCCAAGTTCAATTAAAATTAGAATCAAAGGCAAACCAAATTCTACTTGAAACCAAAAAATTTATTGACATATTCTACCAATTTCAATTATTTTAAATCACTCCACTTGATGGGCCTTAAATTACATATGCAATTTTCTCTTTTACCGCATTTTGGACAATTACAATCACACAACAACAATGATGCATCACATCCAATACATGTTGTATATTCAGCAAAATCTTCTCTCATTCTAACTTTATATCACAACATTATGAAAATTAAATGTTAATTTTTTTTCTTAAAATCTATTTAAAATTCATCAATTTTTCTTTAAATTTTTTATCCACCTGTTGCTGCATCAAACAATGCACATTCACAATCATCACGTTCATCACAATATGGGCACTTACAATGACAGTGAGGTAGGGGATTATGGCATATTTGACAATCCGTATAGTCATCAAACTCTTGTCTGGATACTTTTTGTGACATTTTATTTCCTCAAAATTGATTCCCTGTACCCACAAGTGTTAATATGGATTTGATAGAAAGTAATCCCAGAATCTTCCATGTGATGTCCTCTTGAGGTTGCTCTGGATTTTTAGTTGTTACTGCAATAATGCCATATGCACCAAACGTCCCATGCGCTTCTTTTATGCTACGTATTGTATCTTGAATATCTGCCTCTTTTCCTAAATCACAATTAATTAACACATATGCTTTTTTCATAATTATTATACAAATGTCTTTAACAAAAAGTAGATGTTAGATAAACTGTACATATGTTCATAATTTCTTTATTTTTGAAACAAAAATTCTGTGTTATATTTTTGTCAAATTTCCCTAATAAAGGAACAAAAACATAGTTGAGGTGGTTTTTCATTTCAACAATGCCTTTAGAGGTTTTTTAATAAAATTAATGATTGAGATGAATCTCTAACAGGCGCAATTATGAGTCCATTTTCATTTAACTGTTCAAACAAGGGTAACGGAATTTTTGTACATGCTGCATTAATCATGATTCTATCATACGGTAATACATTTGAAGGTGCAGTTACCTTATCAGTTGTTCATGCATAATGTTTGTTCATAAACAACCTACAACGTAACAGTATTTGTTTTAATCAGGCACAACTAATGTGCATTTTTGATCTAGGTAGTTAATCATAA
The DNA here is from genome assembly GCA_029782475.1 of Nitrososphaerota archaeon. Lineage (GTDB taxonomy): Archaea > Thermoproteota > Nitrososphaeria > Nitrososphaerales > Nitrosopumilaceae > Nitrosopumilus. Next base: position 284 of record JARPSM010000065.1, on the reverse strand, counting down.
TAAATTATGGTGATTAGATATATTCTACCCCTAACATGCATTTCAACAACAATTCAAATAGATCAGAATTCCTGTTGTCGATATATCTCCATTCCATCTTTTTGAGGTATAGTAAAAATTTACCTAGACTCACTCTAGGATATTTTGCCATGTTCTCTTTTGCAAAACTCCAAAAGCCTTCAATTCCATTGATGTAAACATCTCCTTTGCCAAACATCTTGCTGTGGTCTATTGAGAGATGTTTGTATCCATTGAATACAAGTGAGTCATATCCTTTCCACTTG
>JARPSM010000063.1 GCA_029782475.1 Nitrososphaerota archaeon | reverse complement strand
AACATTCTGGCAGATCCTGCATACGATGATGGATCACTGTATGATTCATGCACCAAGAAAAAATTAGGTTCATCTGTCCAATCAAAATATATCCATGAATTCCACCAGACAGAATTAAACTCGCAGAATTTTACAATTCTGTAATTGGTCAAGAGTTGTATGCAGAAAGAAAAGTTTCAATTGAGCCTCCCCTCTTGAGTATCTCAAAGATATTTTTGACATCAGAGTGCTACCGGTAAAGGATTTGATAACGTCAAATCGTTTGTTTTGATTTGTGTTTTGGTGTACCAGTTGACAGTGTATTACAACTGTGTTACAGGAGTAGAGAATCCGAGGATTGTAAAGAGAATGCTTTGCTGTTAGGGAATGGTTTCAGAATTATTTTTGTAAATCATTATGCCCAAGTCTCAATTATACTTAATTGAGCCTAAATTTCTTGTAAATATTATAGAGATCTCTAAGAAATTGTGCCTACTGAGACAATCATACCAACAATTTTAATACTGGAATTACGTTAAAGTGGGTATCAGGATACTTACCCCCTAAGTTAGCGGTCTTGCCGATGGCGTTAGGGATCAATTGTTCCTGACTTTTTCATCTTTTCAATAAATCTTGTTCCATTGAAGTTTTTATGAAATCTCTTAAATCCATATGATTACAAAAATTCAAATTAACTTGTCTTTGATTAAACCAAGCTACTGCATCTGCTAATTCGTAAGCTTTCCCTTGACTACTCCTCTTCATTTTCCAATGTTCTATAGTTTTTCTCATATCGCTATCTGTTTGAATTGTGACATCTGAAAATTCTTGATGCCTTGGAAAAAGAAAATTTTGAAGTTCCTCTTTAATTGACCTAAGTAAATGATGATCAAAATTTTTATGAATATTGATTTTGGGGAGTTTTGGATTTTTTAATTTAGGGTGATTGATAAAAGATTCTTCTATTCTTTGACGTTGTACATGAAAACACCATACCTGAATATCTGAAGAATTAAAATTTAAATTATCGCGTACTTGTTTCCTTTGTAAATCTGAAAGTTCTGACATATGAATTCCATCAATATCTATATCTCTGTAAATCCTGTTTATTTTTTCCTCAGTTCCAACAAGAAATGAAATATAGTTTCGCTGACCCTCTCTACGTATATCTCCCGAAACATCTGCACCTCCTACAATCATACTTTTCATTCAAAATAGGAGGTAATAAAAGAATGTAGATTTATAATTAAAATTAATGCTGTAACATGATCCTTCTTTCTGTTTTTAGAATATCTATCTCAGTTATTGCCATTTCTAGCATTTTTTCAACTCTGCAATTTCTCAGAATCTAAATTCTGTTGAGATTTTCTAAATATGGTTAATGCCGGTTCTGTCTCAGAAAACATTTCTGCTCTCTTTATTGGATCTTTTCTTAGGTATTGTTTGAGATACGCATATGTCCAATATAGGCCCTCACCAATCCTCATTCCAGAGCTCAATAGTGTAAGATACAGAGCTTTACGATCAGGCTTTGAATAATCTAATAACAATTTTAGATGGTCTTTTGTTAGTGGTATTCTTAATTCCTGAATGATATTAGGCAATGAAATCAGATCCTTGACATCATCAGAACTGATTTTGATTCCCTGACTGCGTAGATAGGTTCTAAGTGTACTGAATAGATGCAATAGATTGGGCTTTAGATTTTTGTCTCCCATGTAGTTGATAAAATCTTGAAGAAAATGGTATAGAGCATCACTTGTATCTCCTCTGAGTTTGTCCAGTAGTCTTTCAGAATCATTGCCATACACTTTAGAACAAAAACCATCAAAGATCTTCAATGTAGATATCAAGACATTCTTAGAGCCAGAGGATTTACTCTTGTTATAGAATTTTTCAATAAATTCCTCTCTGGTTAGTGTCTTTCTTAGAGTTTTTTGAAGTGTTTTCAAGCTGTTTAGAGCATGATTTTACAATTAATTAGAACTATCAGGTCTGGTAAAGAAATTTAATTATCAAGATTTTAGAGATTAACATGACTAGAGCAATTGTTCTTGGAGGTTCACGTGGAATAGGAAAAGCAATTTCAGATGCATTAAAATCAATAGATATTGATGTTTATGCCACATCAAAAAAAGATATCGATACATCAAATTTAGACAGTGTAAAAGAATTCTTGAAAAAAAATACTCAGACAGACATTCTAGTTCTAAACACAGGGGGCCCTGCTCCAAAACCATTTAACACCATTACAGAAGACGATTGGAAATTGTATCACAATCAATTATTTTTAGGATTTGTTACAATCTTGCAAAATATAAAAATTAATGATGGAGGATACATCTTTTTGATTAGTTCTAGCATAATTAAGGAACCAAATGCAAAACTAATAATTTCATCAGCATATCGTGCAGCCTTTTCTGAAATTTTTAAAGTACTAAGCAAGGAATACGCTCAAAATAACATCAGTTGTGTTAACATTGCACCAGGTCCAATAAACACAGATAGAACTCTAGAATTAATAGAAAATGTTAAAGAATTTGAAAAAACATTACCCATGAAAAGACTAGGAGAACCTGAAGAGATTGGAAATTTTGTTAAAGCAATCATTGGAAACAAAATAAAATATCTATCAGGTGTTACAATAAACTTTGATGGTGCAAATTCAAATAGTATTTTTTAAAATTATTTTTTAAATTCAACATTTGGAGTGTCTGGTTGACCTGCAATTGCAATTAATCCACCATCACGTAATTGTTGCAGTAATTGCATAACTTCTTTTTCAACTTGCTTTCTTTGTAATCCTGTTTGTTGAGCAAATACCTCCACGAGTTCTGTAACTTTACGCTCTCCATTACAAGATTTCCAAAAGTCAACAATGGCTTGGTTTACCATAAATCCTTGCTCATGTTCATTAGCTAGTACCATTGAGCCGTCATCTTGTTTGACTAGTTTTCCAACTCCTTGAGGTAACGCAGTTTCATAGTTAATTGGAGCTGGTGTATTCATAGCAGCACCCATGTTTTTAATTTTTAATTTTCCTTCTTCAGTCATTTTATCCATTGACCATGCAGGCTCCCACACGATGTCAATTTTTACATTATTTACCCCAGGAACTTTTTTGGCATATCTTGTTGCATCCTCAACCAAAGTTTCATGTAAAGGACAACCTTGTGTAGTCATTGTCATTTTGATGTTAACATCATTATTGTCAGTGACATCAATTCCATAAATTAATCCCATTTCTACAATGTTTAGAGGAACTTCAGGATCCATGCATTGTTTTAATGAATCCTCAATTGCTTGTGATGAAACAGTACTCATATTTTATACGGCAGTTTGAAAAACAATAAAAACTTTCTAATTATTAGCTTGAAATAATTTTGGGATAGACTCCTCATATGGTGCTATAGCCACACCTTTTTCAGTAATTATTCCAGAAATTAATTCAGGTGGAGTCATATCAAATGCAGGGTTGATAACCCCAATATCATCAGGTGCAGTTTTTTTATCCCCAATTCCTGTAACCTCAGAGCTATTTCTCATCTCAATAACTACATCTTCAGCCTTTGTTTTGAGATCAATTGTGGATAATGGCGCTGCTACATAAAATGGAATTCCATGCTGTTTTGCCATGGTTGCCACCTGATAAGTTCCAATTTTGTTAAAGACATGACCAGTTTTTACAATTCTATCGGCACCAACCACTACTTTGTTTACCAATCCATTTGCCATAGAATATCCTACGGCAGTGTCAGGAACCAAACTGACATCAAATCCATCATGTTTTAACTCAAATGCTGTTAATCTTGAGCCTTGCTGGATTGGTCTTGTTTCAGTAGCAATAACTTTGACATTTTTTCCACTCTCCCTAGTTGCTCTAATTACACCTAGTGCAGTTCCATAGGCTACAGTAGCTAGCGCACCAGCATTGCAATGAGTCATTATAGTATCATTATCATCAAAGAGAACTGAACCGTTCTTTCCCATGGCTTTGTTTATCTCAATATCATCTTCTGCCATTTTTTTGGCAGTTTCAATTACTAGTTCTCTAATTTGTTCTGCTGTTTCTCCAGTCTTTGCAATATTCATTATTTTTTCCAATCCCCATCCCAGGTTTACTGCAGTAGGTCTAGTTGCAAAAAGAATTTTTCTTGCATCTTCCAAATCTAAAAGTAATTCTTCTTTTGTTGTTGCTTTGCTTTGTAAAGCAGCTAATCCCAGTCCAAATGCTCCAGAAACTCCAATTGCTGGTGCCCCTCTAACTATCAAAGTTTTGATAGCATTTGCAACTTGGTTAAAATCATCATATTCTACAAATACTAGTTCATTTGGCAATTTAGTTTGCTCAATCATGATGACTTTGTTGTTTCTCCATTCTACGGTTCTCAACGATGAATCAGTAATGATATTCTCATTCAATTTAATTTGAGTAAATTTGAGGCATATTAAAAAGAATCCTTTGAAGAATAATTTTTTAAACATTATATTCCAAGTTGAAATTAATCATTACAGGATGTTAGATTATTCTTCTATTGAGAAAGTCGATTCTCAAAAAATGTGTAAAATTTATGATAATTGGCCTGACCTAGCAGAAAAAGCATACAATCAAAACATAGAATCATTATCGTATGATGGAATAAATCATATTATTTTTGCTGGAATGGGAGGATCTGGTGCATTAGGAGATATTTTTGCAGCTATTTTATCGAAAACAGATATTCATGTTACAATAGTAAAAGGATACCATTTACCAAAAACTGCAAATTCAAATACACTAGTAGTTACTACAAGCATATCTGGTAATACGGAAGAAACCCTGAGTGTATTATCATCAGCATATGAAAAAAATTGTAAAATTGCCGCTTTTTCATCTGGTGGAATTATGGAAAAATTTTGTACTAAAAATAATATTTTACATAATAAAATAGAGCAGGTTCATTCGCCAAGAGCATCATTTTCAGTGTTTTTATTTTCTATGCTAAAATCATTGGAATCAGTGTTAGCAATAAACAAACAAGATATTATAGAATCATTAAATCAATTAAAAGAACAAAAAAAGATTATTTCTTCAGAAAATTTAACCATGGATAATCCTGCAATATCTCTTGCAAGTTGGATAAAAGATATTCCTATGATATACTATCCATGGGGACTCCAAGCAGCAGCAATTCGATTTAAAAATTCATTACAAGAAAATTCCAAGATTCATGGTTTTGCAGAAGATATTATTGAAGCATGTCACAATGGAGTGGTTTCATGGGAGAGAGAAACAACTGTACAGCCAATTTTAATTGAAGGTTATGATGATTATGCAAAAACAAAAGAAAGATGGGGCATATTAAGAAAATATTTTAATGAAAATCATATAGAATATCGAGTAGTAAAATCAACAAAAGGAAGTATTGTTTCAAAGATAATTAGCTTAATCTATTTTTTAGATTATGTTTCAATTTACAAGGCAGTCTTAAACGGTGTGGATCCATCACCTGTAAAATCTATTGATTATATCAAGTCTTTCCTCTAGAATATACTTCTATCAATTTTAATTTTAAAAAGTTATTTTCTTTCACAATCTTGTAAAAATCTAGATAATCCTTCTTCCAATGAAATTTTTGGTTCAAAATTAAATTCATTTTTTGCAAGATTGATTAAAGTCCGACTATGAGTAATATCTCCTTTAATTCCAGTTTTGAATTGAAGTGGCATATTTTTTCCAGTTAATTCTAGTAATAGATTAGCTAATTTTGAAATACTAGTACTTGTTCCACTACCAATATTGTAAACTCTTCCAGTCTTTCCTTCTAAATTATTTATTGCTAAATTAATACATTGTACAGCATCATCAATATGAATAAAATCGCGAGTTTGATTTCCATCACCAAAAATTTCCAATGGCTTATTGGCTTGAATATTTTTTAGAAATTTTGTTATTACACCTGCATACTGTGGAGATTGTCTTGGACCGTAAAGATTAAAAAATCTAAAAATTATAGAATTTAAATCATATTTCTTTGAATAATCAATTATTAGTTCTTCCATCATCATTTTACTTTTTCCGTAAGGAGATATTGGAGAAGGGGATGAAGTTTCAGATAGTAAGCCATCCTGATTTCCAAATATAGCAGCAGTTGAAATACCAATAAAGTTTTTGATATTGTTTTCTATACAAGCAGTAAGGACATTTTTTGTTCCATCCACATTAATTCTCATAGTTTTTTCTGGATCTTTAATTGAATCAGATACACTAATTTGTGCTGCAAGGTGAATTACAATTTCCATATTTTTTAACGATTCGACAAGTAATTGATAATCAAGTATGTCCCCTTCAATAATTTTGATGTTAGTCTCGAATGGAATAATTTGAGAATTGGAGAGGTTATCAAAGATGGTAATTTCATGGCCTTGTTTTAAAAGATATTCAGATAGATGTGAGCCTACAAATCCCATGCCTCCTGTAATCAAAATATGCATATTCAAAAATTAATCTTGGGGTAATTATCTTAACCTATCATTAGAAAATAAAATTTTAGTGGTTATTCCAATAATTAAAAAATATGACATCTAATTGGTTTAATTCATAATTTGAATCTAGAAAGAACATAGTACAAATAAAAATAACTTAGTAATTTTTAATTTGAAAAATAGATGAATTTATAATCATAGAAGTCAATTAGAAATCAGAGAAATTTCTGACTAATGAATAAAAAATTCAATTATGTGAATCAATGTGAATAAACATGAAAAAAATACACAGCTCAATTATAATTTTAGGTGGAGGATTAGCTGGACTTGTATCATCCAATATTCTTTCTAATCTAGAGATAGATTCTATACTTTTTGAAAAAAATAAAGTTCTAGGAGGTGGAAACAAATCTATTTGTTATAATCGAAAACATCAATTTGATCTAGGGTATCATGCATTAGATTATAAAAGATCATTAATTGCTACAAAATTTTTTAAAAAAGTGATGGGTAAAGAATATCATAAAAATGAATTATCCCGAGGGATTATTTTAGAAAATGAACTTTTCCCATATAACCAAAAATTAGAAAATTGGCCTGAAGCATTACAAAAAAAAATTTCTAGCACCAATTTTATCGATAATATTGTTAATCCAACAAAATCTAAAATTAATGAAATTTATGGAAAAGAATTTAGCAATTATATTTTTTCTGATGTTTTAAATTCATATCCATCAATAAAATGGGCTATACAAAATGGAGGTAAGAAAAAGGATTTTTTAAGTATTGTATATCCATGGTTTTTTCCAAAATTTAAAAAAACAGTTAAGAGGGAATTAGAATGGGAATCATTCCATGATAAAGTAAGAAGATCTTCAAAACAATATATTTTATATCCAAAATCAGGAGGATTTCAACAATTTATCAAACATATTATTATAAACACTAATAAAAAATATTCTAAAATTCTAACAAATCAAAAAAATCTAAAAATTATTAGTAATAAACAAAAAAATGAAATTAAAAAAATTGTACATGGGAATGCCACATATACTGCAGATCTATTTTTATGGTGTGCATCTCCAATTTTACTTTTAAAAATTTTAGGACACGATCTAAAAAAATTCGATTTTGGTGTTCCTCAAAAAATTATATTCGGGAATTTTATTTTTACAAAACCCATTAATTCTAATTTTCATGAAATTTTAGTAGGTAGTAATAAACATAAAATTAATAGAATTTCATTTCCCAATCTACTTGCAAAAAAAACTAACAATCTAATTCAAACTGAATTTAATTTTCCTGAAGGGGAATTTTCATTAGATATGAATTATTGGAAAGAAACTTGGGAAAATAGTTTATCAGAAATAGGATTAGTATCCAATGAGAATTCATTAAAGCAATTTTCATTTGTTGAAGAGACACGTGGGTATGTTACTTCAAAAAATTGGCTGAATATAACAAAAAATTTGAAAAATTATGTCACGGATTTAGAGCTTAAAAATATTAAAATACCATATTTTAATTTGGGACCAGAAAATATTAATCGAGTTATACCTGGAGTAATAACAAATGTCATAAATGGTGTTAAATTATTAAAAAAAGCGAGTTTAAAATGAAAGATTCAATTCAAGACAAATATTATCTAGAAAAAGAAGGAAACAGTTTTTTTCAGAGAAATATTTCTGATAAAATTCCTGAACTACGAAAATCCAAACAAACAATTCTTGATAATATTAAAGAATCCGAGATACAATTTAGCAATGTTCTTGAGTATGGTTGTAATTACGGTGATCTTTTACACCATCTCAAAAAAAATGAAAATATAGAAAATTGCATTGGTGTAGAAGCATCAAGTGATGCAATAAAATTTGGGACTGAACAATATAGTGATCTAATTTCCCTATATCAAGGAACTATTGCAGATAATATAATTAATGAAAATAAGAAATATCAACAATTCTTTGATTTAATAATTATAGATGATGTATTTGGATGGATTTCCAGGGAAACAATTATTCAATCTCTTGCCAATATTGACAATGTTTTAAAAGATAATGGATTTATTTTTATAAGAGATTTTTATCCTGATAAACTCGTTAAAAATATAAATCATCATGTGAAAGATGAAAAAATTTACAATTATAAAGTACCTAATTCACATGCATCAATTTTTCTATCAACTGGAGTATATTCTGTTCATTGGCAAAAAATATTTTTTGACAATATAGGAATGTCTACTGACTACAAATGTGATAATATTTTTAACTATCGTTGGACAGATATTATTTTGAAAAAATCACTAGGTGGACTCTTTAATGAAAGTAAACAAATCTAGAAAATTAACTAATTCAAAAAAATTGCTTAAAGTTGCAAATAAATTAATTCCTGCACTTTCACAAACATTTAGTAAAGCTCCTTACAGTTATGTTCCCAATGTGTATCCATCTTATCTATCAAAAGGTAATGGTTCCCATGTATTTGATGTTGATGGAAATGAGTATATTGATTATGTAATGGCCTTAGGCCCAGTTATTTTAGGATATAATTATCCAGCGGTAAACCAAGCAATAAAAAAACAGCTTAATAATGGAATTTCTTTTTCTATTCCACATTACCTCGAAGTTGAACTATCTGAAAAACTCAATAAACTAATTCCTAATGCCGAAATGATTAGATTTTCAAAAACAGGGTCTGATGCAGGTACAGGTGCAATTAGAGCTGCACGAGCATATACAGGACGTAACAATATTGCTTATTGTGGAACAGGTGGTGTATGGCATGATTGGTTTACAATTATGACTAGCAGGAATAAAGGAATACCAAAAACTTTAAAAAAAATGATTAAAAAATTTGAATATAATGATATTGAATCATTAAAAATTTTATTTGAAGATTGGAAAGGGGATGTTGCAGCTGTATACATGGAGCCTATTTTAACAACTATGCCAAAGAAAAATTTTTTAAAACAAGTAAAAAATATTACAAAAAAACACGGGGCAGTTTTAATTTTTGACGAAGTGATTACAGGTTTTAGATTAGCAAATGGTGGAGGTCAAGAATTTTTTGGTGTTGAATCTGATATCGCCGTTTTTGGAAAAGCAATAGGAAATGGGATGCCCCTAGGAGCAATTACTGGGAATTCAAAATTTATGAAGGTTTTTGAGGATATTTTTTATTCTACCACATATGGCGGAGAGACTTTATCTTTAGCAGCAGGTATATCTGTAATAAATGAATTTAAGAAAAAACCTGTAATCAAGAAATGTTGGTCACTAGGAGAATATTTTATGAAAGAATTCAACAACTTGTCCAATACTTTAGGAGTAAAAATATCTCTGGAAGGGATTCCTGTTCGGTCATCAATCGTATGTAGGGATGAGAACAATGAACCATCTCTAATGTTAAAAAGTCTCTTCTGTCAAGAATGTATTAAACGAGGAATTCTATTTGGACCAGGATTTGTTTTGTTTTCATTTTCACATTCACAAAATGATCTTAAAAAAACACTTGAAATTTGTAATCAAAGTATGAAAATTGTTAAAGATGCAATAAAGAATAATAATGTTAAACAGGGAATAGATGGAGACATTATGAAACGGGTGATGACATTTTAAAAAATTGAATTTAAATCTTAAAGGTTTAGTAATTGGATGTGGTTCAATTGGGGAAAGACATCTTTATAATTTGAAAAAGATGGGATTTACAAATATTGCTATAGTTGATTCTAACAAATCTAAAATTCAAGATATCACTAAACGTTATCATGTAAAAGGATTTGATGATCTTGATTCTGCATTCTCTTTTGAACCTGATTTTTCGCTTGTATGTACATTTCCAAAATCACATTTATCTCTTGCAGAAAAATGTTTACAAAATGATTCACACATATTTATTGAAAAACCAATATCTGTTAATTCATCTGAACTAAAAAAATTTCTTAATAAAGCAGATAAAAACAATAAAAAAATTGCAACTGGTTATAATTTAAGATTTGAACCTGGATTGATGTTTTTACAAAAAAAACTTGCAAAAATAAAATCTAAACCTTTATCAATATTCTGTGAATGGGGACATCATATAAAATTCTGGCACCCTACAAAAAACTTTCAAAATCATTATGTATTAAAAAAAGATGGTGGCATCATATTAGATGATTCACATGAGTATGACTATGTTAGATGGTTGCTAAATGATAAAATTAAATCTGTTTTTGCACAAACAACAAAGGCATCATCTTTCAAAACAGATTCTGAAAGCTTAGCATCTATAATGTTAAAATTTTCTAGCGGAACAATTGCCACAATAATTATAGATTATATGCGTTCAAAATATACTAGAAATTGTAATCTAATTTTTGAAAATATGGATTTAAATTGGAATTATGTTCCTCAAGCCAGAAAAAGTTCAAAATATAATCAAAAAGCTAAATCTCAAATTTCAATTCACCATCTAAATAAAAAACATCAAAATTTTAATTTTACATATAATCCAAATGATATGTATAAGAATGAATTAGAGAATTTTTTATTATCTATTCAGAAAGATATTTCTCCAAAAGTTAATGGTTGGGAAGGATTAGAAACTCTCAAGATCGGCAATGCAATAAAAAAATCAGCATTGACAAATAAAATAATAAAAATCTAAAATCAATCTTTTTTTAATGATTTTAAACATATTCAGTTTCTTCTTAATCTAGGATTGGTTTTATTCAATAGATATTACTAAGATAACCAATGTATCATTCATAAAAAATTATATCCAACTACGATATGAGCTATCTGAATATTTTTCATTAATTTTAATCAATTCGGGATTATTTTTCAAAATTGTAATCACTTCTTTAAATCGGGGTGTATTTTTTTGTTTTAATTTTGAGAAAATTTTTCTTACTAAAATTAAATCTTCAGGATTATCAACAGTTAATCTAAGATCAGGTCGTTTGTAAAACTTTTTTATTTCAAACGAATTAATTTTGAATTTGTTTTTATGTTTGAAAATATATTCTGTTACTAATTCATTACGTGTGTTTTTATTTCCCATTTTATGAGAAAATTGTAAAGCCTTAGAATTAATTAATTCAAATCCACAACCATCAGGTAAATTTGGTACATAAGTAAAATCTAATTTATTTTTAATATGGAAATTTATTGCTGAATCAATAGAGTTGATGCGTAATCAACCTTCTCATAACGTCATTGCATGAGATCCGTCTAATTCTGCATGTACAAAGCTTCTGTAGGCAACAACTCAAAAGAGTTGATACATATTTGGCCAAATTCACAACCATTTTTCATCAACAG
>JARPSM010000052.1 GCA_029782475.1 Nitrososphaerota archaeon | reverse complement strand
GTACACACATGTCGTCCTCAAATGTCTCGCCTGTAACACACGTTGGTCCTAAATCTATTATCTGAATCCCGTCATCATCTGGAGCTGCAACCAGGGCGTATGTGTTATCATCAGATACGACTGTGATAACAATGTATGGATACTCAAGCTCAAACCCGTTAGCATTGTCAGTTAGGACTGTGACAAAAGATGGCGTGCTTGGATCGCTTATGTCAATTATCGTGACACTGTCATCAGTTATAGCTGTAATTAGGGCGTATGTGCTATCGCCAATTACGGCTGTGGTAATGGCATTTACGCCCTCAAGTAAATCAAAATCCCCAACACCGTCAGTTAAAGATGCAACAAAAGACGGTATACTTGGATCGCTTATGTCAATTATCGTGACACTGTTATCAACAAAGGCTGCAACCAGGGCGTATGTGCTATCGCCAATTACGATCGTGGCAAACCCTAGCGTACCATCAAGCAAGTCAAAACCTCCGGCACCGTCAGCTATAGTTTTAACTATGGCAGGCGTGCTTGGATCGCTTATGTCAATTATGTTGAAACTGTCACCCCTATAAGATCCAACTAGGGCATATAGTGTATCATCAATTACGATCGTCTCAATTCTAGCTATGCCATCAAGGGTGACATCATCAGTAATAGATGCAACAAAAGACGGCGTGCTTGGATCGCTTATGTCAATTATGTTGAAACTGTCATCAACAAAGGCTGTAACCAGGGCATATGGCGTACCGTCAATTGCAACTGTGGCGACGCCATATGCGCCATCAAGCACATCAAATCCCACATCGCCATCATTTATGGCTGCAACCGTATCGGGGGAATACGGATCGCTTATGTCCACTATCTGGACACTATCATCATTAAAGGCTGCAACTATAGCGTATGTTTTGCCATCAATTACTGCTGTGGTAATATCAGTCAAACCCAGAGATTCCACAAATCCCGAAACACCGTCAGACAGGGCTGCAACTGCAACAGGCGACCTAGGATCACTTATGTCCATTATCTGGACACCTTCAGTCAGGGATGCAGTCACGGCATATGGCGTACCGTCAATTGTGACTGTGACAATATAGCGTACATTCCCAAGCTCTGTAAATACATCGCCATCGGCTAGGAATACCACCGGATCAGGTTGCTCTGGGGTTTGGGCATACCCCGTCAACAACATAGTGGGGCCAAGGGCAAGAAAGAACATTGCAAACGAGCATGCCAGAATAATTCTCAGACTTTGGGATGTCAAACCATGCCACCCCCCCCCCCTTATTCCAGACAGAACAGTCCCAAAGATAATGTTTGAAAAGTAGTTAGCTGACGAGTTCCTGGACATACAAACTATGAGATTGTTATTCAATATTTATCTTAATGATAATGGAGGCGTTGTCCACTTTAAACAATTTCAGAGATTTTTCAAGGCATATTTCCCAGCATTTCACATCAAGCTTGCCGCATTAAAAACCACATCTCGCCAAAACATAATGAATACTTGGATTTTTTGCATTTTGTGTTTAGCTCACGCTAGTTGTACATCCCGTTAATTTTGTTTTCTCAGAGACTATGCCGTCATATTATAGCTGATAACCTGCAGGATCAACTGCAGCTGTCGCTGCAAGGCCGTCTTTGCACTCACCGATCCTCCAAACTGTGCCTTTATGGAGCTGAATGTGGATTCGACATTGCTACGCTGGTGGTATGTTTTCTCAAAACGTTCCCGGTGTTTCTCATACTCTCGCAGCATTTCAGCCCGCCTGGACAGCAAGTTTACGAGGCGGGAGAACCTTTTGCAGAGTTTTGCTCCCTTCTTTTTTTGTTTTCTTTCGTAGTTTTTGTAATAGTCCTTGGGGTCTGATATTTTTCACTCATTGAAAAAGCATAGGACAAACTGATCAAAAAGAGTTAGCAGTCGGGTTTTCATGATCTTTAAGCTTTTCGCTACTTTCGGGTTGAAAAAGTGGACAGCGTCGATCTTGGATCATAATTTTTACATTGGAAACTTGCTCTTGTAAATTAGGTATAAACAAGAACATTTCATTAAATCAATTTCCTAAAACTTGCATTTTAAATAACTTGATCCCTTGAAATCATAAATAATGAGAAAGAATCAGGATCGCATGCAATCACACAAAATGGAGTTGCCTAGGCTCATTGAGATAGGGGAAAAGAACATCAATGATTTTGGCAAATTTCTCATTTCGTTAAATAAACCAAAAAAAGTATCTTTGATTGCTGGAACAAATGTCCAAAAAATATTAAGGAAAAAAATTGAAAAATCATTAAAGATAAAAAAAATTCAATTTATTTGGCACACATCGATAGATAATCAAATAAAATCATTAAATAAAATTCAAAAAGACGTTAAAAAAGATAGTTCAGATTTGATTGTAGGGATTGGTGGAGGTCGTTCTGTAGATACTGCAAAATTAATTTCGCATAACTTGGGAAAACCTTTTGTAAGTTTACCAACAGCTGCATCCCACGATGGAATGGCCAGCCCCTTTGTTTCAGTAAAGAGCGACAAGCCGCATTCTATAGTAGCAACTGCACCCATGGGTGTTTTTGTCGATATTGATATTATTAAAAAAGCTCCAGCAAAATTACTAGCAAGTGGTTGTGGAGACCTTATTGCAAATATTATAGCTGTAAAAGATTGGCAACTTGGTCACAAAAAGAAAAAAGAATACTATGGGAGATATGCAGCAGATTTAGCCTTAATGAGTGCCAAAATTGTCATGGAAAATTCTTCTGAATTTGCAAAAAAAGGATTAGATGCAAGAGTGATTGTAGAGGGATTGATTAGTGCAGGAGTTGCATCATGTATTGCTGGAAGTAGTAGACCATGTTCAGGTGCAGAACATCTCGTTTCACATGCACTTGACAAACTTGCTCCTAGAATAGGACTACATGGAGAAAAATGTGGATTAGGATCTATCATGATAGGAAAATTACAAGGGCAAGATTGGAAAAAAATTATAAAAACATTGAAAGATGTAGGGGCCCCTACATCTGCAAAACAAATTGGTCTAGAACCAGAAATAATTGTAAAAGCTCTAATGATTGCACAAGATCTTAGACCAGAAAGATATACGATTTTAAAAGAGATTAAAATGACAGAGAAAGTTGCACTAAATTTAGCAAAGAGTACTGGAATAATTTAAGCAGTTTTTTGTTCAGGGGTTTTTTCTTTTGTTGCAGGTTTCTTTTCCTATAATTGTTTGTTAACATGTGTTTCAACAAAATTTATTTTTTCCAATGTAGAAACAAATTTGAAAATATCTGCTTGGATAAAGTGTTTCATAATTTGTAATCCATCTGCACGCAAAATTTCCTCAGGAATTGTAATGTTTACTTCTTTATCTTTCAAATCAAATGCAATTTTTGTATCTTCAACAGGTAATCTGTTTTTTAGAATACTATCGATTTTATCATTTGGAGTATCTAGAGATTTAATGACATTAACATCAAACAGAATTGTTTTTCCAGCATATCTGTGATTGCAATCTACTTGAACTCTACCAGATCCAATATAA
Organism: Nitrososphaerota archaeon; assembly: GCA_029782475.1. GTDB lineage: Archaea > Thermoproteota > Nitrososphaeria > Nitrososphaerales > Nitrosopumilaceae > Nitrosopumilus. The sequence continues at coordinate 20,699 of JARPSM010000052.1, read as the reverse complement.
CGAATAATACCTTTTTTGTTATCAACTTCAATAGAATCACCTACCGAAACTTTTTCAGCATCTTCTCCTAATTTTCTAATAGGGATCATTCTGACTTTGCCAGAATCTCTTTCACCAAAACCTTTGTCCGGTGTTACTTCAATTGTAAGTTTATCACCAACAGCTGTTTTTGCAAGTGCTTCATCAAGTCCTTTTAGAACTGGATAAGAAACTTCGCCAATAGAAACTAGTTTTGGTTGATACTTGAAATTTTGTTCATGAATTGAATGTTTTTTTGCATCTTCTTCAATTGTTGTATCAAACATTTCTTCAGTGTCTTTTACCTTTGCAGTATAATCTACTAAAATTAATGAACCTTTATTGAAAGTCAATGAGTTCGGTCTCGAATTTCCTTATATTAAGTTAACATGGTTTACAGAGCTTTTAGTTTTTCTTCTGCTGTTTTGAGTCCTGCTTGAGCATCAACATCATATCCCATCATTGATAATGTAGCTGAAATTGCAGAGATAGTTCTCATTACATGATAAGGACTAACTTCTCCCATACAACCAACTCTGAATACTTTACCTTTAAGATCACCAAATCCACCTGCAACTAGTACTTTGAATTTGTCAGCTAGTGTACTTCTAAAAGTTTTGTCTTCAAGTCCATCCAAATAATTTAATGCAATAATTGAGATTGAACGATCTTCTTCTTTTGCAAATGGAGATAGACCCATTGCACTTAGACCAGAGTATAATGCATCTGAACAAACTTTGTGACGTTTAAAGACATTTTGTAATCCTTCTTCTAAAATCATAGCTAATGCTTCTCTATATGCATAAAGTAATGGCAATGCAGGTGTGAAAGGAGTATGCTTTTCTCCATCATAAAATTTGAAGTATCTTGCTAAATTGAAATACATTGTAGGTGGTGGATTTTCAATCATGTATTTTTTTGCTTTAGCGCTAATAGATAGTGGTGAAATTCCTGGAGGAGCAGCGATTGCTTTTTGTGCACCAGTCATACATACATCAATATTCCATTTATCAACTGGAAGTGGAGCACCGCCAAGTAACGAAACAGAATCTACTACATAGAATGCATCATTTCTTGAAGTTAAATCAGATACTTTATCAAGATAATTTACCATTGTTCCTGTTGAAGTTTCATTGTGAACAACATAGAATGCTTTAACATCTTTGTTATTATCAAATGCTTCTTTGACTTGATCAAAAGTTGCATTTTCTCCTGGTGGGGTTTGAAGTTTTACAACATTGCCTCCTTGACCTTCAATTAATTCTGATAATCGTCTACTAAATTCCCCATTTACAGGAATGATAATTTTATCACCTTTTTTAACTAAATTTACAACGCTTGCTTCAACTGCTCCAGTTCCAGATGCAGATAAAGCTACAATATCATTTTGTGTTTCAAATACTTGTTGAGTTTTATCAACTACATCAGTATACAATTCTACAAAATCATCACTTCTGTGATTGATAATAGGTGCAAGCATTGCCCTCATTACTCTATTAGGTACATTTGTTGGACCAGGAAGCATTGAAAGATATTCCATATGTTATCTATCACAGGTTATTTCGGGGTTTATTTATAATTAGAGATTTTTCAAATGCTCTTTGGCACCAGTCGTTTCCAAAAAATTTCTTGTTCCATTAGGTACTAGTTCATCCCATTTTTGATCGCAAATTATTAGATCGCGAATATTAGTTCCAGATAATGATTCTCTATTCAAAAAAGGAATTGAAAGAACCTGAATATTTCTTTTTGAATACAAGTGTTTTGTTAAATTATCGTTTGAAAAAATTATGTCAAATTTTGGTACAATAGTATCTATTTTTTCAATCCATCTAATATGATTATCAACATCTGGAATAAAATAAATTGAAATTTTTTCTTTCATCGAATCATCAATAGAAGATAGAATCATTTCTTTTCGTTGCTCTGCAGTAAACGGGTTATTTTTTTCCACAGGCTTGTTAGAGCTTCCCAAGCCTACCCATAATTTGTCAACTTTAGATAATGCAAATTGCAATGCTTCAAGATGTCCCAAATGGAAAGGTTGGAATCGTCCTATTAGTAAACCATCCATATCATCTATAGAAAATTTCTTTTAAAAAAACTATCATAAAGAGTGATTAACAGAAAAAATCATGGATTTTTTAAAGATTAATGGAGGTCATGGTGAGGGTGGTGGACAAATTATTCGTTCTGCAATTGCACTTTCATGTATTACAAAACAACCAATCCATTTAGAAAATATTAGAAAAAATAGAAAAATTTCTGGATTAAGACCACAACATCTTACAGCGATCAAAATCCTTCAAAAAGTTACAAATGCTAAAGTCGTTGGGGCAGAAATAGGATCTACAGAAATAAAATTTATTCCAGGTAATATTGAAAATCTAGAATTGGTTGAGGATGTTGGGACTGCTGGAAGTATTCCATTAATTTTACAAGTATTAATTCCTGTAATTGCGATATCAAAAAAACAACTTAATTTGAAAATTAAAGGTGGTACAGATGTACTTTGGAGTCCCACTGTCGATTATACTCAACATGTGTTACAAGAAGCATATTCAAGAATGGGAATTAATTTTTCACTTGAATTAATCAAAAGAGGTTATTATCCTAAAGGTGGTGGAGAAATAAAATTACAAATTACTCCATCTAATGTAAAATCAATATTATTTTTAAAAAGAAAAACAAAACAGGTTAAATTAATTTGTTCATTTTCAAAATTTACAAATAATAAAATTAAAAATAAAATAAATGGAATCGTAAAAAAATTAACTGAAGCAAATTATATTGTTAATGTAGAAATTAGATCTGAAGAAGCATTAGATTCAGGTGCATCTTTGTTAATTTACAGTATAGATGATGATTCTATAATAGGTATTGATGCATTGTATAATAAGAAAACAGATGAATTTGATTTAGACATAGATGATTTTATTAAAAATTATTCAATTGATGATAATTTAGCAGATATGTTAGTGGTTCCTGCTAGTTTATCTACTGGAAAAACAATTTTCCCTGTCAAAGAAATTACAAAACACTTGGAGACAAATTTGTTTGTGACATCAAAAATTACGGGTTGTAAATATGGTATTGGAAAAACAAATAATGGTTTTGAAGTAATAATTGAGGGAATCTCAAACCCCAGCATCAAGTAATGCTGCAAAAAATAGAATTGTTATAGACAACACTACAGTTATCTCTCCAAGTATGATAATTTTCTTTCTTAGTTTTTGAATTTCAGGTTCTGACATTTGATTTGACATAATTTTTTCTTCTATATCTTTACGAATTACTCTGACATGCACAGCATATGTAATAATTAATGCAATAACAAGAATTATTTTAATAATTAGATAAGTTCCATAGCTTGTTGAAATAAGAAGATCAGGTTTTCCAATTAATGCATGAGAAGTATACAAACCAGTAACCATTAAAATTATCAATGAAGGAACAGCAACTTTGTTAAATCGTTTACCAACACGAATCATTATTTGCATTCGTTCTTCAATAGAACTAGTCATTGTTTTTAAAAGTGGAGAAAATACAATTCCAATAAATAAAGAACCACCAACCCAAATTGAGGCAGCTATTAGATGAATCCAAGTTATGATTGCCTGTTCTAGAGCTGCCATAGTTTATGATATTTTAAATCAAATATTATGTATTTGGATCTTGCCAACCTTTTTTAGTTGTACAAATCTGGAATCATTGAAATGGCACTTCAAAGTAAATTGATAGTTTATCTAGCAATAATCGGAGTTTTAGCATTAATGGGAGGAATTATTTTCTATGCTAGTCTTGATAACGATGAACTTGATTTAATTGAAATTGAACTAACAAATGTAAAACTATTAGATGTAAACACAGTAAATAATCAAGCAAAATTTGAGATTACATTTCTAGTAAAAAATCCTAGTGATAAAACACTAACAGTTTCACAAATAGATTTTCAACTGTATGGAGATGATAAATTATTAGGTTCTGGATTATATTCTACAGCAGATATAGCATTACCTGGCAGAGTATTGTTTATTTCAGGTGCAGAGATTCCATTGAAAAACATATTTGTTCTTAGTAAATCTGAAGTTAATTCAGAAATTTATGAAGATGCCACTAATGAAAGAATTACTAGTTTTTCTGCTGAAGGAAATATCATCACTCAAACTTCGTGGAGTGAAGCTGACAAAGATTTCAAAACAGGTTATTAAATAAAAAGTGGGCCTAATGAGATTCGAACTCATGATCACTGCCATGTCGAGGCAGTATCCTAACCAGCTAGACTACAGGCCCATTGAAAAATAAATCAAACAATTGACATTATTAACGTTTAACAAAAGAAAGAATTGAGGTACAAAATAGATGACAGAAGATTTCACTGATGAAGAAAAAAGAGGCTTCTACAAGGCAATTTATTCTAGAAGAGATGTAAGATCTCACTTTACCTCAAAGCCAATAGAAGATGTGGTCTTATCAAAAATTCTTAACGCAGCACATCATGCTCCTTCAGTAGGATTTTCTCAACCATGGAATTTTATTTTAATTAAAGATCAAGATACTAAAAAGAAAATAAAAGAATCTTTTGAGGAAGAAAAAAACCGTTCATCACAATTAGTTGAAAAACCAAAAAAATCAAAATATCTTTCTTTCAAATTAGAGGGGATTTTAGAATCTCCTGTAAATCTATGTGTCACATATGATCCTACAAAATTTGGTCCCTTTGTAATCGGTAGATCAAGTATTCCTGAAGCAGGACTCTATAGTGTGTGTTGTGCAATTCAAAATTTATGGTTATCAGCTAGAACTGAAGACGTAGGTTTAGGCTGGGTAAGCATATTATCAAATGACACATTAAAGGAAACTTTAGATTTACCTGAGCATGTAATTCCTGTTGCATACTTGTGTTTAGGATATGTCGATAAATTTGCAGAGAAACCAGATCTTGAAACTAAAGGATGGTTACCAAGACTAGAATTGAAAGATGTTGTATTTTTTGAAAAATGGAATGAAAAAGAAAATAAAAGTTGGGGAAAAATTCAAAAAATGATCGAAGAAAATCTTGACTACGCTTAAATAATTAAGAATGTTTTTTTTGTTGGGCTTGTAGCGCAGAGTCAACATGACGCGCAACATGGATAGCGCAGTAGCTTCCTAAGTTATAGGTCGAGGGATCGAAGCCCTTCAAGCCCGTTTAATTTTCATAATTAATGGAAATTTAAATACAAAGACAAATGGTTGAAGATATGAAAATTGTTGTCATTTCTGGTAGTCCAAGAAAAAATGCAAATACGCAAATCATTATGAAATATGTTTTTGAATATGCAAAGTCAAAAAATCATGACATCAAATTTATCAATCTATCAGAAGATGACATTGAATGTTACAAGGGATATGATGTAGAATATAATGATGCTACTAAGAACGCTGCAAAAGAAATTATGGACGCAGATGTTTGGTTGATAGGTACGCCTATCTATAATTCATTTTTTAGTGCTGCATTAAAAAATCTGTTTGAATATGTAGATTATAAAAAAACTGCAGGAAAAGTAGCAGGAATAACAATTTTAGCTGCAGGGGATATTGGTTTAATCAATGTGCAGAACCTTGTCACACAATTATTGTCATATTTCAGAGTAATAGCAAATCCAAAGGCAGTATTTTTAACTACAAAATCAGTATCTGAGAATTCTATAACTGATGAAGATGCAAAAACTAGATTAAAAGAAATGGTAGATGGAACTTTAGAGATTGCATTAAAAATCCATCAAAAATAGGTTCAACCATACTCTTTAACAAAATTGAATATTCTAAATTTAATACAGACAAATCTTGTATTCAATAATTTTTAATAAAACAGATTGTTTTGTTTTTGAGAAATTTAGATGGTAATTTATAAAAAAATACATGAAATAATTAATTTTAATCAAGATTTTATTTTATAATATTTTATTTTGATAAAATAATTAATTCTCAAAAATTTCACCATATTCTTAATTATATTAAAAAGAGATTATCTTCAAGATCCACTTAATCAATATTCCATTAGTAAGTAAAAACAATATTATTCTAATTAATAATTTCAAATATCAAAATTTTATCAGATAAAGTATAACCAATATTTAGAGTTTAGATGTAAAAGTCAAATAACAACATCATTTAGAGTACATATTGTGAATTTGAAAAAAGATCCAACAGAATTATGCTCATGTAAATGTCATTTTGGAGGTGCAGTTAGTTGTCCAGGTTGTAAAGAACATCATGACGAAGTTTGTTGTCATTGTAAAGATTAGAATTAATTACTTAGTTTTTTTTCCAGATGCTAACATTTTGAGATTAGCTAATTCTGTTTTTAGTGACTCTATCTGAACGAGAGTTTCAAGATTAGAAATTTCTTGATTTAATCTTTCAATTTCACTGTCTTTGAGTTTGACAGTTTCTTTTACATTGTTTAGTTCAAGAGATAATTCATTTTGAATTTGTTTTATTTCTGAAAGACTAACTTGTGAGCCTGTGGCTATAGTTTCAATAGTTTGTGTATTACTCAAGCTTTTTTTTTCACTATGAGCAGGTGCTTGATGATGCATGTAATCAGTACTTTTTTGTGAAATCCAACATGTGAATGTCATGAACCATGTTATTGGGACTGCCATTATGAAGATGAAATTAAGAAGTGGTGCAAAGTCAACAAAATAAGGCCAGAGTCCAGTTAATACGGCTGCAAAAACTCCAGTTACCAATGTGGCTAAATGGTTACCAAAATATCCCATAATTATTTTAAAATTTCATTATTTATAATAGTAATGCTAAAAATCATAAAATAATATAATTAAAAAGAAAAAAGAGCCGAATTTATTCGTCTTCTTCAGTGGTAGCGACAGTTGCTTTTGGCATATCTGATTGTAAGATTTGGATTTTTTGCAATAGTTCAGTTCTTAAATCTCTTGCTACTCGTCTTACAGTTGGTCTTGGAACTCCAAGTTCATCAACTACTTTGGTATAGATATCCTGCTTGTCGATTACCCCTTTGTCAAGATAAGAATTAATCGCTTCTTTAATTATCGTGCTTTGGTTTGTACGATTCAACAAATTCTAAATTTTAATTGTTCTATATAACACTATAACTTTTGTAATTTCAAAATTACCATTTTTAATTAATTCAAACAGTGTAAATAATAGAAAAACAAAAAATTTCATAGTCCACATAAATTAATTTTCTAACGAAAAATGTACAGATCATTATAAATTTTTCAATAATGCTAAACTATCTACAAGAAAATTCTAAGTCATTTCCACAAAAGACTATTAAGATGTATTTACAGATTGATCCTAATGTCTACGGTAAATATTGAAACTAATTTAGGAAAGATTTCATTTAAACTACTACCTGAATTGGCTCCAGAAACTGTAAGGAATTTTGAAAAATTAGCTAAAGATGGATTTTATGATGGGACACTTTTTCACAGAGTCATACCAGGATTTATGATTCAAGGTGGCGATCCTAATACAAAAACAGACAACAAAGGTTCATGGGGAATGGGAGGGCCAGGATATAATCTCAAGGCTGAATTTAATTCAAGATCACATTTGCGAGGCATAGTTTCTATGGCTAGATCACAAGATCCAGATAGTGCAGGTTCACAATTTTTCATCGTTACTTCTGATAGTGCATTTTTAGACAGACAATATACGGTATTTGGTGAAGTTACAGAAGGTATGGATGTTGCAGATAAAATTGTCAATCTTGATAAAGATGGAAATGATTGTCCGCTAGAAAAAACACCAATGATTCATGTTACAGTGGAATAAATGAACTCAAAAATTATTACAGGTTTTCTGATTTTATTAATGATTTTAGTTGTTCCACAAGCATATGCTCAATCAGAATCACTTGGTGAAGTAAATCAAAAATCAGTTCAAGTTACAATTGATAACGAAGGAAAGATAGAGGTAATACACCAAATAAAATCTTCAAATCAAGATAAGATCTTAAATTTTGTAGATGGAACTATTTCAAATTTAGAATTCATTGATAACTTAGGCAGACATGAATCAATGGATGTTATTGAGGGATCAAAAAGCATACCAATTTTAGCTAATCAAGGAGAGTTATTTGTAAAATATAATCTTGACGATGCTCTAATTTTAAAAAATAATATTTGGACATTAGATTTTAGATATCTTGAGACAACAACTTTTGTAATTCCAGAAGAAGTAGAGTTGTTATTTGCAAATGAAAGGCCGGTATTCTTAGAAGGGAAAAATGCTTTTACATGTCATGGATGCCAAATGGTTTTAGAATATTCAATTGATGAACCAAGAAAAATTCAACATGTTAATTGGGAAACTCAAGAATTTCTAGTTGAAATAATTACATTTGTAGAGATAGATAATTTTGAATTTAATCAACCTTCTAAAGAAATTAGCTTTAAAGTTAATGATAGTAATCAGTTTGTTACAACAATAATACCTCTTGAATTATTGTGGGGTCCATACGCTGTATTTTTAAATGATGAAAAAATATTTTTTCATGAATATATCAATAATGGAACTCATGTTTGGTTAAACATAAAACCAGATACTACCGGTAAAGTTGTAATAATAGGAACTACAGTTGTTCCTGAATTTTCAATAATTGCACCATTGGCAATTGGATTTTTAATGATTATGATAATACCATTTGTAAGAAAATTTAATCTCCATTAGAGCCACAAGAACAGAAACCATATTCATCAATTCGAACATTGCAAACTGCACATTTTTCACCATATTCCACTTCCCATGGTTCCTTTCCAAAAAGCTTGAAATGATCATCAATTTCTATTGGAATCTCTCTTTTCTTTTCCAATGATTTGTATAGTCTTTTCAACTATACATACATTATCAGAGAATAGTCATGAAAATTGAATGTGGGTGTCATTGTATAAAATGCAAAAGTACAGATTTAGAATCAAATAGAATTGGTAAAGTTGAAAAAGATGGATATTTTGACATGCACCATACTTGTAAACAATGTAATGTACATTTTGATCATTTAGATGGGGAAATTTTTTCGCAATGTGAAAAATGTAAATATTTTTCTAGTTAGCTACTAAAGATTCTTGAATAAAATAATGAGTGCGATTTTCTTCAGAGTTTTTCATTATTTCTTTGTTAGAAGCCATTTTAGCTAAAGCTTTTGAAACATCTAATGGACTAGCTGCCCATCCATATTCTCTAAGTTGTTGTACAGTTTCAGTAACTGTTCTAGGAGAATCAAAGAATTTGCTTGTTTCTAAAATTCTTAGTTTTGATTTAATTTCATGAGATGTAATGTATTTTGATTCATTAAATTCAGGTTCATACGCTTCAGCATCATCTAGATATTCCAATCCAAATTGAGCTGGATGTTCTACCTCAGCTGGTGATTGAGTAGCATCTGTTTCATAAACAATTTTAGCTTGATTTTCAGGTAAATGTTGAGAAATATCATCAATAATTTCACCTAATGTTTGATTATCAACATAAAAATCTCTAGAGTCGACCTCAATTTCATTTTCGCCTAGTTTGAGTTTAATTCTAGCCATTATGATTATATCATCTATTTTTGATTTATTCTGGTAGCTCTAAGGAGCTTTAAGATTACATCAAAACTTTTACACAATTTATTGGGATTTTTTTCCCTTTAGGTTAAATGTGAATGAACAAAAACTAGTCATGGAATCATCTAAAAAAGCAGGCATAATTGTTCTGTTTGTATTAGGTTTGAGTATTTTTGGATATTCACAATATGCATCTGCTTCACAAATTGAAGTTAGTATTAGTCAAAGCCAATTATTAAATAAAAACGATAAAGGTTCAAACTATAATGTTGAGTTGCAATTTGAAAATCCATCATTATTGATATTAACTGCAGGGGAAACTGAATTTTTCTTAATTTCAAATGATGAAATTATTGGAAAAGGTAATCTTGAATCATTTACTTTACAGCCATTAGATAGTAGTTTTGTAAAGGGGACATTTCATACGGATGTCAACTCTGACGAATCACATTCAATAAAGATTTCAGGAGTAACAAAATATGATTTACTAGTTACATCAATAGATGTTCCATTTGTATACTATCCAACAGAAGAACAAGCAAGAGAATTTATACATCAAAATTAATTTCTCATCACATGCTTACTGTTTTTGGATCTACAGCACTAGATACCATTAGAACTCCTAAAAAAACCCTAAAGAATATTTTAGGGGGGGCAGCTACGTTTGCAGCAATTTCTGCCAGTAATTTTGTAGATACAGGTTTAATTGCTGTAGTTGGAAAAGATTTTCCTAAAAAACATCACAAAGTTTTATCAAAATATCTGAATTTAGAAGGATTAACTATCAAAAATGGAAAAACATTTCGTTATGATGGAAAATATGATAGTACACTTAGTACAAGAACAACATTAAAAACAGAACTAAATGTTTTAGCTGATTTTAAAGCAACAGTACCTGAAGCATATAAAAAATCTCAATTTGTATATCTTGCAAATAATGATCCAGAGCAAAATACGGCTCTAATCAAAGAATTTGATAAAGTAAAATTTTCTATGTACGATACCATAGACTTTTGGATTTCTACAAAACGTGATGCAGTAATTAAAATGATCAAAACAGTCGACGCAGTTGTAATTAATGATGAAGAAGCTAAACTTCTAACAAAAGAATTCAATTTGATAAAATGTGCAAAGAAAATGATGCAATGGGGAGCAAAATATGTGATAATTAAAAAAGGTGAACATGGTTCTTTGATGTTTTATGATGATGTAGTTTTTCCAACTGCAGGATTTTCTTTAGAAGATGTGGTAGATCCTACAGGTGCAGGAGATTCATTTGCAGGTGCAATGATAGGATATCTTGCAAGTAAAAAATCTACAAAAATATCCGATATTAAAAAAGCAGTTGTATATGGAAATGTATTAGGATCATTTGCTGTAGAAAAATATGGTCTTGATGGATTATTGAAAATAAAAAATGGAGATATTGCAAAACGTGTTAAGACATATGAAAAGATGATTCGTTTCTAAAAAGACTTAAGTTCAATTATTTCTCAAATTAATTTATCATTGTCAGAAGAAAAAGATCGACTTGAAATAATATTCAAACTTCAAAAAGGACTATCAGATATAATGAAGCTAGATAAATATCCAAAAGATGCTGAAGGAAGAGTTTCTGCTTTATGTACTGCCATAATGCATGAGACTGTAGAATTACAAAGAACAACAAATTGGAAATGGTGGAAAACACCTGTTGAATTTAACGAAGCAGAAGCAAGAGAGGAATTAATTGATATTTGGCATTTTGTTGTACAGGCATCTATAGAACTAAAACTTACACCTGATGATATTCTAGATGAATATAAAAAGAAAAATGAAATTAATCGTGAAAGACAAAGAACAGGTTATTAGAAAATCCTAGAATTTTTTTAAAATTAATTTAATTTCAGTTAGATTAATCAAATCTACAAGTTTAACATTCTCTTGAAAATATTTTATTTCTGATTTTGATACAGTAAGAAACGGATCTGGACTAGTTGAGTTAACTATTTTATTATTTTGATCAATTCCATTTTTGTGAAGTTGAAATAGTGAATGGCCAGATTTATGTCCCCAAACCTCTTTACCACAGACGATTATAGTATTGACTTTAGGGTGTTTATTTACATATTTAACAATAGAATCAATTCCTTTATTTTCAGAAAGTAATCTCCCTACAATTGATATTTTATTTAGAATTTCAGAATTTGCAATATTTTTGAGTAAATCTATGCTTGAAAGGGTACAAATTGCTATATTAGAATCAGGATTTCCAAGGTAAAATTCTTCATTGATAGGTAAAATAGCTTTGCAAAATTCACCAATAACCTCACCTATTGCATTCACAATATTTCACGTATTGTTTTAGCAATAAATTCAATATTTTTTTGAGTTACATTTGGATGAATTGGTAAAGACAATACTTGTGAAGCTGCCCAATTAGTTACAGGAAGTTTTGTTTTAAGTTTGTAAAATGGAGCTTTATGAACAGGTGTAGGATAGTAAGAAGCTGCACCTATTCCTTTATCATTTAATTTTTTTAAAAGATTGTCACGTTTATCAGTTGAAATTGTATATAGATACCAATTTACATTTTCGTTTTTTCTTTCTTTTGGTAATACAATATTGAGATCAGAAATTAATTTTGACAAATACATGGCATTATTTTTTCTAGATTTTAAAAATTTAGAAAGTTTTTTTATTTGTACAGTTGCAATTGCCGCACTTATTTCAGGTAACCGTAAATTTAAACCAAACATTCGAGTATCATATCCATGAACCATTCCATGATTTCTAATCATCAATAATTTATCTCTAAGATTTTTATTATTAGTTACAATAAAACCTCCTTCACCAGCAGTCATGACTTTTGCAGGATACATACTGTAACACCCCATTTCAAAAAAAGTTCCAGTTTGTTTTCCTTTGTAAGTAGATCCTAAAGATTGTGCAGAATCTTCTATGATAGGAATATTATATTTTTTAGATATTTCAGAAAGTCTTTCTATAAATGCCACATTTCCATACAAATGAACTGGAATTATTGCTCTAGTTCTTTTAGTAATTTTTTTTTCTAAATCATCGGGATCTATAGTATAATTTTCTTTTAAAATATCAACAAAAACAGGTTTTGCTCCAGTTGCAACAACCGCATTTGCAGTTGCTACAAATGTAAATGAAGGAAGTAAAACTTCATCTCCTTTTTTAATATCTAATGCATAAAGTGCTGCCTGTAATGCTGCAGTACCAGAATTTACTGCAACTGCATATTTTGATTTTACAAATGAAGCAACAGATTTTTCAAATGCCTGAACATGTTTTCCACCTAAATTTGCAGCAGATGTTAAAGCCCCATTTTTAAGAATTGCCGTGACTATGTCTATCTCTTCTTTGCCTACAATAGGAATGTTAATTGCAATTTTCAACAATATTCCTGTTTATAACTAGTCTATAAATCCCAACAAAGAAACATGAATTTTTATATTTCAAAATTCGGCAAACGGCATCATGAAACCACGTCATCTTGAAAAATCAGATCCAGGCTACAAGGTCTATCTGTACATTTTCTATATTTGTGGATTCATTATGGCATCATCATTAATTTTTGGAGTATATGTTACCACGATAGAATGGATGGAAAATGGAACATATGTTATGGGAGAAACAATTCACAATACAACTATACCATTTGAAAATTTTGCAAGAGTAACTACTTGGATATTTTTCTCTACAATAATTGGATGGTATTGTGTTACAAGAATTGGATGGAAAAGGACCGCAGGTGATAAAATTGTTGGTATAAAAATGGCATTACTTCAATTAATGTTGTTAGGATTTTCAATAATTTCACTTTATGAAGTATTATACAATTTCACTGTGTTAAATGCACAAATGACTGCAGGTGTTGTCAATGGAATGGTTCCAGACATTGATAGATTGGCAGTAGCTTATCCAGATCCTGATAGACCATGGAATTTAGTATTTGCAACCAAAGTATTTCTTGCATCATTTATCATTACTGCCCATGGATTTTATCTCAGTGTAAAACCTAGAAAAAGTCTAGATGAATCAGAAATTAAATAAATTATCGTTATAGAAAAAGTTTGTAAAAAAACTATATCAACTATGAATGACTAATTTGTACATGGGGTTATTTGGTTCTAACAAAAATGAATTAAAATGTAAAAAATGTGGTACAGTTCTTTCAGATTCTGATAGATTAAAGAGACATGAAGAAAAAGCACACAATAAGAAAAAAGAAAAATGTAGAGCTTGTGGTGCTGAATTTGATTATTCAGAGGATTTGAGAAAACACAAAAAGAATTGTAAATAGAATTATTCAGATAGTCCAGATTCATAATTTGGCTGTCGCTTCAAAGCTTTTTCAATTGCATCTAAATTTTTAATCTCATTTTTAGAGTTCATTGATAAAATATTGATCATTTCTGAACCTAGTTGAACTGATTGCTCTGGTAATGTTTCAAGAAATTTTTCAAGAGCTTTCTTATAATTTGAAATTAATTCTAAACCTTCTTCAAGAGTCATAAACAGTATGAAGATATCTTCTATTCAAACCTTCTAAACTCAAATCAAAATTTTGAATAACTTTATACGTTAACTTCTCAAAAGTTGTTTTGATTTGGATATTATAGAAAAAGTAGATTTGATTCAAAGACCGCCAACTGAAGAAATAGTAACACAGGAAGAATTAATTGAATTGTTCAAAACTAATTCATCTCCAAACCATTACATTGGTTTAGAAATTTCGGGTTTCTTACATCTTGGTAGTCTAATTAGCACAGGTTTCAAAATTAATGACTTTGTAAAAGCTGGTGTTAAATGTAAGATTTTTCTGGCTGATTGGCATACTTTGATCAATGATAAACTTGGAGGAGATTGGAAAACAATTGAAAAAGTTTCAAAATATTATCAAGACGCTTTCAAATTAGTATGCCCTGATGCAGAAATAATTTTAGGATCTAAACTGTATCAAGAAAAAACAGAGTATTGGTCTGAGCTTGTCAAATTTACAAAACACATGTCAATTGCAAGAACAATGAGAACTCTAACTATTATGGGTCGTTCTGAAGATGATAAAAAAATTGATGTAGCAAAATTACTTTATCCAGCAATGCAAGCAGTTGATATTCATTCTTTAGATGTGGATATTGCACATGCAGGAATGGATCAAAGGAAAATTCACATGTTGGTTAGAGAAATATTTCCAAAAATGAAATGGAAAGTGCCCGTTGCTGTTCATCATAAATTATTACCAGGACTTTCAAAACCTGCAGATTCAAATGATAATAAAATCATAGGAAAAATGAGTAAATCAGATTCAAACTCAGGAGTGTTTATTCATAATTCTGATGATGAAATTAGGAAGAAAATAAGCAAAGCATGGTGTGAAGAAGCTAATATTGAAAATAATCCACTATTAGAAATTTCAAAATCTATAATTTTTCATGAATTTAATGAAATGAAAGTGGAAAGGCCTGAAAAATTTGGTGGAAATGTATCTTATGCTAATTTCAATCAACTAGAAAAAGACTTTGCAGAAAAGAAATTACATCCAGGAGATTTGAAACAAACAGTAGGAAATTATTTGGTTAAAGTAGTTTCTCCAATTAGAGAAAAATTAAATCTCAGTGAAGAATTAAGTAATACAATTAAGAAAAGTTTCTAAACTTTAAGATTAGGATTGGTTTGTTCTTCTAAATTATATTTTGATTTGTAACCTCTTGGATTGATCATCAAATCTTTGTAAGTGTAAGTTGATGAATTTCCAATAATTACAGTACTAACCATGCCTAATTGATCTGAATGGTTTGGTAAATTTTTTAAATCAGTAATTACAACAGTTTCAGATTCTCTAAATGCACCTTTAATGATTGCAACAGGAGTAGTTGGTTTTCTATATTTTAAAAGAACTTTTCTTGTATCTTGTAATTGATGAATTCTTTTTTGACTAGCAGGATTATAGATAACAAGTACAAAATCACCTTGTGCAGCTGCTTCAACTCTTTTTGAAATAACTTCCCATGGAACTAATAGATCACTCATACTAACTACTGCAAAATCACTCATCAGTGGTGAACCAATTATTGATGCACATGAATTAAGTGCAGATACACCAGGAACAATTTCCACTTGAAGATCATCTTTTGGATTCCAACCAGATTCAGCAAGTGTTTCATAGATTAATCCTGCCATTCCATAAATTCCAGGATCACCACTTGATACAAGTGAAACAGTTTTTCCAGATTTAGCAAGATCAATACATTGATGAGCTCTTTCTACTTCTTGTGTCATTGCATAACGATGAACAGTTTTTCCTTCAATAAGATCTTGTACTAAATTTACATAAGTTTCATATCCAACAATTGTATCACTTTCACCAATCACTTCCTTTGCTCGAAATGTCATATGGTTATGATGGCCAGGTCCGACACCAACAATGTAGAGTTTACCAGTCAATTTTAAAAGAAATTTTTTATCAAGTAATTTATCCGTTTAGTGGATCTACTGGAATGGATCAATGAATGGGCAATTTACTATATGATCACTGTTAGTTGGTCTAGCAATACTAACTAAAAGTTTATCCTCGTCACTAAATGAGTCAATATCAGACCTTGTTTCTAAAATTTTTGCAGATTTTGCATCATTCCATTCAACCAGATAAATTCTCCACATAGGACTGTAATTTGTATCTCCAAGTGAGGCTCCAGCAACACCTGCTTGAAATCCTAATGGACCAGAACCAATAATTCCATTTTTAAATTGGAACAGATCGACTGCACCTGAATGAGCAATAAGATTTGCTGAACTTGGAGAAGAGGCAACTCCCATTGTCTCAGCAGGTCCTGAAGGTGTTGCATCAGTTACAATATAGTAAATAGTTCTTCCGTCAGGCCCCCAACCTCTATGAGCTACAAAAGTTACAGTCATTTCTTCTTCATTAATGTCAGTAATTTGACCACCACTGTAAGACATTTCATCAGAAATTTCTTTGTCTAAACGAACTTTCAATTGTCCGTCAGGCCAAATAATTTGTGGAGTATTAAGTACAATTCCTGTTTCATTGAATTCAATTCTACCACCTTCTTCAGCTGCAATTACATCTATTGCAGATTCTAATTCAATTTCTTTTTGACCAACTTTCCAAGTAACTTCAATAATAGAATTTAGTGCACTGTATTTTGATTCTTGTGATGGAGTACTAGAAAATACTTCATTTTGAAATCCATACATTCCATTACCTTTAATTCCATTTTTAAAAATATATAATTTTTGAAGTGTATTTTCTGGAACATCTGCAAGTACTGGTGCAAACTCTACATTCCATTCTTGTTTATCTGAAATATCTTTTGCATAGTTTTTATCGCTGCCATCAGTTATGATGTAATGAATTGAATTCCCTTCATAGATTCCTTTGTGCATTGGAATCGTAGCAGGTACATTTGTTCTTGAAAGTAAATATGATGATTCATCTTTTTCATATTCGATTTTTTGCATTATTACTTCAGTAGGTTGTCCTCTAATCCATCCATCTAGACTAACAGTAGCTGTAAACTTTTTAGAATTTGGTGAATGTAATGCAAGAGCTGCTCCTGTGAATTCAAATGACCCTGAATTTTTTTTCAAATCAATTATTGATAAACCATAAATTGATTTTCCATCAACTGTCCATGTAGGTTGACCTTTTGATTCTTGGGAACTAATTTCATGTAAAACTATAATCTGTACAGGCTCACTTGAAGTAAATGTCATAGAGCCGTCATAGATTGTTCCTTCATTAGGAGACAAAATCAATGCTAATTGGTGATTTTCATGTCCTTGACCTGGATCTTGAGATGATGTTATAGTTTCAGTGAAATGAATTTTCTTTCTAGAACCTGCATCAACAAATTGATCAGTTGATGAAGATACAAAAATAATACCAATAGAAACAATTCCAATTATTAGCAAAGATTGAAGTTTGTTCAATAAATAATCTTGAGGTTATTCCCTTAAATGATTTGTCTTAATTGATTTTATCTAGTGCAAATTCATCATGTAAAGCTCGTACAGCTGAATTTGTATCAGAATTTTTTACTACAAATGCAAGATTAAGCTCAGATGATCCTTGAGTAATCATAGATACATTTACTTTATTTTTCTCAATTGCACCAAAAACTTTGGAGGCAACTCCAACTGTTCCTCTCATTCCTGAACCAATTAATGCAATTATTGCAACATCGGTAGTAATATCTAATTTTTTGATAATTTTTCCTAATAATTCCATCTCTAATGCACTAACTGCTTTATCAAGATCTGTATTTTTTACTACAATTGTAATGCTTGATTCAGATGGATTTTGTGAAATCATCATTACATTGATTCCAGCTTTTGCTAGTGTTGCAAATATTTTTGCTGCAGTACCTGGAGTTCCAACCATACTACCACCTTGAACATCAATTAATCCATTATTTCGCACATTACTTACACACTTTACTGTATTTTTTACAGCTGAAGATGTTGATGCAGAAACTAGAGTTCCTTCATTTTGGATATTGAAAGAATTTCTAATCCTCATTGGGATTCTCTTAGTAATTAGAGGCTCAAATGTTCGTGGATGTATTTGCTTTGCACCAAATAGAGCCATTTCAATTGCTTCAATGTATGAAACTTCTTTGAGTAATTTTGCATTTTTTACAATTTTTGGATCTGCAGTCATTAAACCATCTACATCACTCATTAACCAAATCTCATCTGCCTTAATGCAAGAACCAACAATTGTTGCAGAATAATCAGAACCACCTCTACCAAATGTAGTAACATGACCATGTTGATCAGCACCAACAAATCCTCCAACAACTGGGATTGTTTTCTTTGATAATAGAGCATCAACAGTTTTTGATACTCTTAATCGTGTTGTATCAATGAGTGGTTTAGATTCACCAAAATTAGAATCAGTAACAATTCCTACTTCCTTACCAGTAAGAGGGATTGATTTTTTTCCTGAATCGTTAATTGCTGATGAAACTAATTTTATTGATAACCTTTCTCCAAATGAAAACAAATAATCCATTGTTCTTGGAGTAACTTCGCCCAGTAACACCATTCCATCAATTAGAGCAACAAGTTCATTGAAATCCTCATCAAATTTTAAGAGTAATTTTTTTCTTATGTCAGATTTTTTAATTGTCTGTTTTGCTAATTGTTTATGTCTATTGGTAATTTTTGATGCAAGTTGTTCAGCTTTAGATTTATTTTCTTTTTTTATTGATTCTGAAATTTCTATCAAGTCATCTGTGGTTCCACTAGTTGCAGAACATACAACAACAATTTGGTTTTTCTTTGATAATTCATTAAGATTTTTAGCTACTGCTTGGATGTCTTTTGTGGCAGAAATTGATGTTCCGCCATATTTTATTACAAGTCTCAATTCAAAATACCTGAACTTGTTAATCTTTAAATGCTTTAACTTTCGACGCGTGGAGCCAAGTAAAAGTGAATTCTACCAATATTTGCTACTTTAAATTCAATTCTAAGTGGTTTTGCGCTTGAAAACTCACATGTAATTGAGCCTGCATTGGAACCTACTGCTTTCACTACAGGATTTAGATATTCAAGGCTGTATGTGCCAACACTGTCTTCTTTTGAAGAAATTTCTTCAATTTCTTTATCATCTTTGTCTAGTTCAATTACAACTTCACCAGAATCACCTTTTCCAGAAAAGTCTCCTTTTGAATCAGATGTTTGTATAGTAAGATAATCAGATACAACCTGTACATCACCGAGGATTTTATCAAATTTTGAAGAAGTTAAAATAATTTTTGAATCGTAAGGGATTTTTGGTAATGGTGTATCAGTTGCAGAACTTTCGATTAATCGCATTTTGTATTTTTTATTTTTTCCAACTGTTACAAGCAACATGTTTTGTTCAGAAATACTAATCTCAATGCTATCTTTTTTATCCGCTCTTTTGATAAGTTTTGAAAATTCATCAATCCTTACACCAAATTTAATATCACTATCGCATTCATATTTTTCAAACGCAGAATTAGGCCAAGAAATATCTATTAAAGCTACATGTGAGGGATCCATTCCTCTAAAAGTAATTCCTTCTGCTGTTGCAACAAAAGTTGCTTCTTCAACAAGTGTAGATATTGCAGAAATGATAGCTTTTAGATCATCAGATCCGCTTGTTTTTGCACCGAAAGTCAAATCAATTTTCTTGTCTTTATGCTCCAGTTAAACCTTATGTGTAATCACGCCAGGTGTATTTGCATTTTTGACAACGATAAAATCTTGTTGTAGGTTCATCTGCACTTCTAGTTTGAAACATCCAACCAACTGCTTCATCATGTCCACATTTTTCACAGTCAATTTTGACTGTTGGGTTAGATTCTTCACCTTCATCTCCTTCAAAAGCAAGTAAGGAAAAATCTGGTTCTTCTTCAGTAGTAATTTTTTTTGTCGATTTAGCTTTTTCTCCTTCAGCATAGCCACATTTAGAACATTGAAGGACTGATCCACTATTTTTTAATTTAACCTCACATTTGGGACAAAACTTCAATCTAATTTACCTTAATTTGGGAATGGAATAGTTTATTGAATTCTTGAGCCATTTTGATGGCAGAATCTGTTGCTTTTTTAATTTCACCAAGTGGTTTTGAACTAGAATTAACTCTCATCCAACATTCATTGGTAAGAGGGTGTTTTACAATAACTCCTGCAAAATCAATAGATGATGCTTTTAACAGCTCATGTTGAATTACGTATAAAATTCCTATATCAGTTTCAGTGATTGAAAGGCTGATCTCTTTAGGCTCAGAATTGATTACTTCTGCATTCATGTATTCAGAAAAAGCACTTATTGCGGATATAAATCATTATGAGCGGGGGAACAATGGCAGAAAGCAAGATTTCAGTAATAGAATTAGTAAAATCCAAGGATGAATACTCATCTGATGAAAATATCGAGATAAATGTTCAATTTTCAGTAGAAGGAGACATTAGAAATGCCTTCAATGAGGCAAATTGGACCAAAGCCTACAACAACAACGATGTTTCATTCAAAGTGAAACATGGTATAAAATTGACATCAGGTGGTTTGAGAAAGAAGGAATTAGGACGAAC
>JARPSM010000040.1 GCA_029782475.1 Nitrososphaerota archaeon | reverse complement strand
ATGTTCGCAGACAGATGAAAAGCCAAAAGGGAATGAGGAGGCTGTCTGTTTTTCTAACATGTTTTGAGACCTGGAGAATAAGGGAACTAGATCCGTTCACTGAGTTGGCAAAATACATCTAAAGTGCTTGATTCATACCATTATTTTGGGAATGAAAATATAATATTTTTAGAAATTAATCGTCAGTAGCAAGATCATCTAAGAGTTTAGAGTATTTCTCAATGAGTTCGTCAGTGGTTTTCTCATGTTTTGGGCTCATACTTGTTCATCCTTTCTGAGATATATAAAAACAACTGCTTCATGATAGTCGGCTCAAGGTCACGTTGATGTTTCTTGATCTCACTTAACATTTCTCTTAGTTTTTTATTTTCTTCTTCTGGACTAATATCTAATTCATAGCCATTATCGCGTAGAAATGTTCCTGCTACAACGATCGATGTTCTTCTATTGCCATCAAAGAACGCCTGAGTCCAAGGAACAGCAGCCATTATGGCAGCTGTTTTTTGAATCAAATCTTGTTCTATATTTCCAGAAGTACCATACTCGCTTACTTTAGGCAATACGCGAGCAAGATTTTGAGGGACAGTCTCAATGTAGACTTTTTTGCCGGCTCTTTCCTTTTCTCTTAAGAGAACTTTTTCATTTGTTTCAATTAGAAAATTTTCATCGATTTCCATTACAATCTCGCCATCGGATGCCATGATGTTTACACAAATTACAACATTATAACCTCAACTCTAAGCGTCAATTTGATTGAAGAATAATTTAGGTGGGTGGGCTTTGTCCACTTTTGACAATTTTACAGATTTTTCAAGGCATAATTTCCAGCATTTCACATCAAACTCGATGCATTAAAAACCACATCTCGCCAAAACATAAGGAATTCTTGGATTTTTTGCATTTTATGTTATAGCTCACGCTAGTTATACATCCCGTCAATTTTGTTTTCTCAGAGACTATGCCGTCATATTATAGCCGATAACCTGCAAGTAACTCTGTTTCCCAATTCTGACTTAGATTTTCACTATCCCAGATTTGTCATGGTGTTCTTTTAGACTCCCACCACCACCTCCATTGCCCTGTCAATCATCTTGTTGTATATCATAATCTTGAATTTTATCTCTTGTACTACCTGATCCCATCTACTGCTTGAGGAGATATTCTCACCAAAAATCCTTTTGTATGTAGAAAATGCAATCTCAACTGCCCAACGCCTTTGATATTTGACATTTTCTTTCCACTCTTTTTGGTTTTCTAATTTCTGTTCTTCTGTGAGTTTATCAAATACCTGCTTGTTTAATGCCATTTCATTCTTGTAATTTTTTTCCCATTGCTTTTGTTTTTCTAGTTTCTGTTCTTCTGTGAGTTTATCAAATACCTGCTTGTTTTTACGATTTATTTTACAGTTGCCAAGCTGAATCAACTCCTGTTCGTTTCTTGTAGTATCTCCATCTTTTTTATATGAAAAATTCTTCCTTATTGGAATTACAGGAATCAGATCATTTTCTTTACAATGTTTAAAATGCTCATTAGAATCATATGCTCCGTCTGCACCAACACACAATTCATCAGATGCAGTGACATTGGGTGAGTCTTTAATATTCTGCATTGCCTCGTCTACTAATTTCTTAAATTGCGGTGCATCCCCTGTCTTCTCATCTGTTATAGTTGCAGCATATATTTTCTTAGTCTTACTGTCCACCATCACATGCAACTTTATGAATCCACGTCGTACGTTCCACTTGTCTCCCATCCAGTCACCACGATGGTTGGTTTGAGGCCTGTCGAGTCGCCTACAAGAAACACAATCTCCATCTTCTTTTTTCCATCTGCAAACCAGGTTTTGCCGTCACTGTCCTCTATCTTATCTTGTTGATTCTCTTCCATATTGCAGAAAATTTTGGAGTGTCTTTTCCCTTAAGACAGATCTCAATGATTCTCTGCAACTGTCTGTATGGAATCTTTATTGTATTTTTAAATAATGCAGCAGCAGCCATGAAACATGCATCAGAATAAACAAAAGGATGCCCTACACTACCATCGTTTAATTCATCAACGCCTTCAGACATTGTCTCTGAATCCAAATGCAAGAGTGTTCCCCACGTGAGATGTATCGTTGGTCATCATATTTTATCTTCTGAGACACAAAATAGTTGTAAAATCCGTGATCCAAATATTTTTCGGTCGTGATTTGTGCCTAAACATGTGGAATTAGGAAACAGAGTTCGATTTAGGATTAAATTTTGGTCTCAGAATAAAGTTTTTATGTTAAAATCCGCGATGACGAATTGTAATGGCAGATAAAAAATCAGCACCACTCCCAGCATCAGGTGGAGGTCTCATGAGATTCTTTGAAGATGAGACAAAGGGATACAAAATTGATCCAAAAATTGTAGTATCAGTCCCAATTAGTCTAATTGTCGTTTCATGGATAATTGATTTATTTTTAGCTCCGTGAAGGAACAATGGAACAAGAAGTAGACGATGTTTCAAATATACACAATAGATTTTCCCTTACTCTGGTTAATCCATCATCAAAATATTTCTCACTAGTTGTTTCAATGATAGTAGCATCAGTTACAGTTCTTGCAGTATATTTTGGATATTTAGGCAATTTAGGGTTTGAAGAGAATTGGTACAGGTTGCCAATTGTTTTAGGTGTATTAGCTTTAACACAATTATTAGATACACGATTTGCAAAAAAGAAAGAATATTCAAAATCATTGCATTCATCTCTTTTTGGAAATATGTTGTGGACTGTCACACTTTTGATGGGAATACTTTCAAGCATAGTTTTATCAAAAGATTTACAAGTATTCTTCATTACTTTTGGATTATTACTTTTTGCAAGTTTCAGAATAGGAATTTATACTACAACACTTGGTGCAAGTCTAAAAAAAGCTTGGGCCATTTGTCTCATTCAACCACTAGCAATGTTTTTGGTATTAGTTCCACAAGATTTATGGATTTCAATACTTGGCGAACCAATTGGATTAGGATATGGAGTATCTTTCATCATAATTGCAAGTGTATGGTCATTTGTAACAGACAGAGCAGGAAGACCAGGAATGGAAAGCACTCATAAAACAATTCAAGCATATCTTGCATCTCAAGGGAATGATTTTGAAGATGCAGAAATGCTCATGGAAGAACGCTCAAATGAAACCAAAATAAATACGTCACAGATAAAATTTTCAACAAAGAATAACCAAAAAGGATTCAGAATGGTGTTACCAGGAATACATCCAGGACCATATCACCCTGTAGGAGGAAGCAACATCCCTTACCTAATTTACAAAAATTTGTCATCATCAGCAATGGTCATGCACAGTATTTCAGATCATGCATTGAATCTTCCATCAAGAAAGGAAGTTGAAAAATATTTGAAAGATTTAGAGAACAGCAAAGTCAAAGAGGCAGGTATGAAATGTACAGAGCCAGTAACAGTTCAAATAAACAAAGCTAGAGTGACAGGTTTGCTTTTTGAGAACAATCCATTATTGTTTTTATCATTATCACCGCAAGGTATGGAGGATCTTCCCAGTTACATGAAAACAGAAATAGTCCAGTATGCAAATAATAGAAATTATTCAAGAACACTAATTGTCGATACTCATAATGCAATGGGTGAGGAAATTTCAAAAGAAGATGGAGAAGACATGTTAAAAGCTGCCAAATCATGTTTGGACACTCTAATTACAAAAGAGAGTTTTCCAATAGAGCTCGGCTATGCCAATACTGATGAAATGGATGTATGGACAGAAGACTTGGGAATGGGAGGATTGGGAATTATTTGTCTTAAAATTAATGAGAAAAAATATTTCTTAGGATGGGCAGATTCCAACAACATGGAGAACGGAGTAAGAGAGAAAATTATAGATATTTTTGCAAAAAAAGATTATCAATTACTTGAAATTTGCACATCAGATACACATTATGCGCCAGTTAAGGCCAGGAATAGAAATGGATACTATCAATTAGGATTGATTACAAGTGCAGATAAACTAGCAAAATGGTTTTTTGAAATTGCAAAAAATGCAGAAAAGAATACCGCATCAGCAAAATTCGAAATTTTAGAAAATGAATCAAATGTAAAAGTGATGGGACAGGGAATTTATGAGGATTATTCCAAGGCATTAGATAATTCATTAAAAATTACCAAGGGGTTTGTGATTGGATGTATGATATTATTTGTAACTAGTCTGTTCCTATAGTATTCATTTGATCAATATTTCCATAAAATTCATCAATAAATGAAGCAAATTGAAAAATTGGGACTATGGGTACATTCTCAATAAAATCAATTTTATCCTGATATAGAGTTACAATCACAGGTACAGCAATAGCCCCAGGGGTTTTTTCAACATAATGTTTTGCCCTAGCAATTTGTTTTTTCACCATAGTCGATAAGGCAGATTCACTATTACGTTTCCAATGTTTACAATCAATTAAAATTGCAACTCCAAGTCTAATTCCAACAACATCAATTTCCATTCGAGGTTTTGTCAACATCATATTTTTCATGACTGCAAAGTTTTTTTCAGATAAAATTTCTGCAGTTAAACCCTCAAAATCCCGCCATTCTAGTGCAACTGCAATTTCATCTATAGGGTAGCCTTTTTCAAGTAAGGATATTGCAATTTTTAGTTTATCGCCATCTTCAAAAATATATGAATTATCATCATCTTTTGTTCCAATATCATTTTTAATAAATTCATCTAGAATTGTTTTAGATTCAACATCACTCATTTTTGTAACAGCACAAAAATCTTGAACGGAGATACCGCCTTGTATAATTCCCTGTAACCCAATTATCATTTTAGGATGAATTTTCAATTATTGTGTTTGATTCATGATAGAAATATAGGTTTTATCAGCTAATAATACCAGGGTATTATTATATAGGTTTTAGTATATGGTTTTAAAATAATGAATATGAATAAAGTGCTAGTTATCATACTAGCTTTTTTAGTTTCATCAATTGTATATGATGAATCATTTGCAGAAAAAAATACATTTTTTGATTCTGTAAAATTTATTCAGTATTTAGATGAAAATACAGCATTAGAAGAGGTGAGGAATGAAAATTTGGACATTTATTATTTCACAGTATCTCCAGATAGACTAGAAAGTAACCAAAACCGAGAAGGGTTACAGGTGTTTGATTCCGCCGGAGGATCATACAGCATTCTGATAAACCCTGCAGAATCTCAAAAATTTAATCCATTTTCAAGCAAAGACACAAGATTCGCTCTAAATTATCTAGTAGATAGAAAATTAATTGTGAATGAACTGATGGGAGGATACGGCTCACCAATTATCTCATACTATAGTCCATCAGACCCAGAATACCTTACAGTAATTGAACAGTTAGAGACGTATAATTTTAGATATAATCCAACACTAGCAAATCAAATCATCTCAAAAAGTCTAAACGAAAAAGGAGCAACCAAAATTAATGAAAAATGGCAAATAAATGGAAAGCCAATTGAAATTACAATTTTTATCAGAAGCGATGATCCAGTGAGAAAATCAATTGGAGAGATATTATCAGTAGAATTAGAAAAAATTGGATTTACAGTAAAAAAAGAATTTGGGGATTTGAATAAAGCATTTGTCGTGGTATATGGTTCAAATCCCTCAGACGTAAAATGGAATTTGTATACAGAAGGATGGGGGCGTTCAGCATTTGTAAAATATGATTCTGTAGGATTGGGACAAATGTATTCCCCATGGTTTTCAAATATGCCAGGATTCAATGATCCCTCATACTGGAATTATAAAAATGAAAGACTAGATTCATTAACACAGAAAATTTACACCGGAGATTTTGAAACATCAGAACAAAGAACCAAGTTAATTCAAGATGCAGTTGTAGAAGGGATTAATGAATCAGTACGTGTTTTTTTAGCAAGTAAAATAGATCAATATGTTGTAAATGAAAAAACTAGTGGAATAGTAAACGATTTTGGTGCAGGAGTTCCAAGTAGATTTACTCCAATAAATGCAAATAACAATAATGAAGAATTAGTGATTGGAGTTAAGCAAATCTATCAAGGCGCATGGAATCCAATAATGGGGTTTGGAGATAGTTATAGTATACATATTTGGGGAATCATTTCAGATCCTGCAACATTCAAACATCCATTTACTGGGAAAACATTCCCCGTAAGAGCAACATGGGAAGTTGAAAATCAAGGGCCAAATAACAAAATCAGCATCCCTCAAGAATCTAAAATATGGAGTCCAACATTACAAAAATGGGTAAATGTTGAGGCAAATTCACAATCTACAAGCAAGGTAACATTTGATTTTAAATTCAGTAATTGGCACAATGGTGAAAAAATGGATATGAATGATGTCATACATTCATTGTATTTCACAGTTGAATGGGGAACTCAAACAGATGAAAATGATAAAACATTTGATACAGAATTCACACCAAGAGCTGCACAAAGTATCCAAACAATCAAAGGGATAAATCAAATTGATGAGGACACCATCGAAGTGTATGTAGATTATTGGCATTTTGATGAAGGAGAAATTGCAGAATGGGCAGTGTTGTGGAATACAGTACCTTGGGAAATTACAGCAGCCATGGAAAAAGCAGTAATGGATGGTAAAGTGTCATTTTCAAGATCCGGGGCTACAAGTAAAAATGTAAACTGGTTATCGTTGATTATTACAAATGATGCAAACATGATAAAAGAATATTTAAAAGAATTTAAAAAATCAAATCACATCCCGCAATCATTTATTGAAAACAATGAAAGTTCAGAATACTATCAATCCAGATATGACTCTTCAATAGACTGGATTCAGAATAAACAGCATGCAGTAATTAGTAACGGACCATTTTATTTAGAATCATATTCACCAGAATCAAGGACCATCAAAGTAACTGCATTTGAGGATGATTCATATCCATTCAAAAAAGGAGAGTGGGCAAAATTTGAAAAAGCAAAAGTACCAACAATTGAAAAAATAGAGATTGAAAAATCAGTTCAAAGAGGAGATGAAATTATCATAGTTGTTGAAACAAAAAACTCTGATTCAATTTTGTATTTTTTAACAGGCAGTGATGGGGAAAATGTTAGTTCAGATACATACTTTGTTGACAACAATAGTGCAACAATCAAAATATCTTCTGAAGAGTCAAACCACTTGGGAACAGGAGCAAACAACATCAAAATATTTGCAATATCAAATTCAGTATTAAAACCAGATTTTTATGAATCTAGTTTTATTGTAAGTGACAATGAAAGGGGTTTGCCGATATCAACTACAGAGGAGACAGAGTTTGCTGAGAAAGAGTCAGAGTACTGGTTTTGGACAATACCAATCATACTAGTTATAATTATTCTAGTATATGTAAAAAAAAGAAATCAAATCAAACCATAATCTTTTAAAATTAAATCTATTTGTGATTCATTTTCAAGATTTGAATATTCCTCTAAAAGATTTTGATTTAATTCATAAAAAGTATGACCCCATTTGAATTTGTTGAGCAATTCCAAAGCCTGATCTCTAGAACCTAAAATAAACAAAGATGCAGCCAATGCCTCAACAGTAGTCAATTTATTTAATTTTGAATAATTTACAGGGTTTCCAGCAAGTAATGGAGGTAATTTTCTTTTAATCCCAGAGAATTTTTTAGAAAATGCTTGATCAGCAAGATTCCAAGAACAATCTATGCCAATTATTGTATTAATGATTGATTTGTCTTTAGGAAGTAAAGTTTTTTCAGAAAATGGATCTAAGACTAATCCTTTAGCACCAATTTTTTTAATATTTTGTGCAAGACCAAATTTGACCATTTTGGCAGCTGTGCATTTTTTTGGATCATCTTGATAGAACATTAAAACTTGGAGTTTCATTTCAATAGAGAATAAGATACACAGAGTATTTTGGATTTACTCTAATGTTTTGTAAGTGACTTTATAGTAAAATCTTGAAACCTGTTCATCTTTGATTACCTCAACATTCCAATTTACATCAGGTAAGAATTCTATAGAGGACTCAGGCAATATACTAAATTTCTCTAAACGGACATCAGACCCACTATATCTCACATTAAGACTGATACCATCAACTTTAACAACATCATAAATTTGACCTGGTTTACGTGTGGATTCACGAACTAGGCAATCAGCATCAAGACCAATAATGCAAGTTCCAGTCACAGTTGAAACTTTAAGATTAACATCAGATTCATCCCCACGAATTGGAGTCACTAAAGATCCTGAAAGAACTCTAGGTGCAATAGTAGTATCATCAGTTGTTTTTTCTTCAGTGAATATAGAAATTACTTTTTCTGAAATTCTATTTTCCTTTTCAATTACAGTGTCAAGTTTTGGAGTGTATGGTTTTTCAATAACGTTAAAAATAATTGATTTTGTTTCAAAATCGGCGTCAACTGTAACTTTGTATGATCCAATTGCAGTTGGCACATCAGGAATCACATATTGGTGTGTAAATGAAGCTGAAGGACTAGGTCTAATGGTGGTTACAGGTCCAGTATTTGTTCCACAGTAAAACGAACCACAATCAATTTCATTATCTATTTGTTGAAGTATACTAACTTTAAATTTTTCAACATAAATTAATTTTGAAGGTTTTCCAGAAATTTCTACAGCATCACCAGGATAATATTCAGATCGATCAGTATTCAACAACAAAGACAAATCTACATCCCCACCAAATGAAAAGTCATTTGCAACACTAAATCTAGATTCACTTTGAGTTTGTAGGTAATTTGCACGAACTATGTATTCACCTTCACTGAAAATAGTTGCAGGTAATTCAAATAGACTAGTGAATTCACCACCTTGATTTGGATAAACATTTGATTCATGAATAACTTTTGTTTGGTAGATAGCATCAATAATTTTTATTTGGATTCTTTCTGTAACAATTAATCCCTCATCACCCTGTTCACGTTTAATTACATTACCTGAAACTTTTAATCTCTCACCAGCTTTGTATAGAGATTTTTCAGTAGATACAAACAAGGGATTTGTAGATAGGGTATCATTTTCAGGATCTGCTGAAACTTTGAAGAAAATATCTATACTTTCAGATGAGATTGCTACCTTTATTTTGTAAATGCCATAATTAGAAAGTCTAACATCCCTACCTTCATCATCTTTTAATTTTTGAGGTTTCTCATATACGGGTACATCCCAATCCCATGAAAATTTTTGATTTTCAACTAAAGCACCAGTTTCAGCAGTAGTTCCATCAGGCCTAGTGACAGAAATAGATACAGAGTTATCACCAGTTGGAGGGAGAATTCCAGTCATATGGACAGTTTCACCTAATCCATAAATTTCCTTATCAATATTGATCTTAGCCCCATCTTCTAAATCAAGGGAATCAACTACTGAAAAAGTAGTAGTGATAGTAAAATCACCGTATTGGGATTTCACAATATAATTTCCCACAGTAAAAATATTTTGAGCGATATCAACATCAATTGAATACAGTCCAGAGGTTTCAGGGACAGCAGAAAAAGTATATCCAGCAATCGCACCACCAGATGACAAGCTGCTCTTAGATGTTTGTGTAAGTATTTCTAAAGGACTTCCATCTTCATGAGAAATTGAAATGGAGACAATAGATCCAGCCCCATAGTTTGAATTTGAATGTGGATCTTCAACAAAACCTCGAATATTCATAGACTCACCAAAGTCATAGACATCTTTGTCAGTTTGAACAGTTAATGGTTCATTAGATGCAATAAAGTTTTCAGGATCATCCACAACAGGGACTATAATAGTTGCAGAGCCAATATCTTGAGATGTAGTGACTTTGTAAGTACCTAAACGATTAGGATTATCAGGAATAACGAATGAATAATCAAAAGAACCATCACCATTCAAAGTAACACCATCTAAAATTTTAAATCCAGCACTACTTCCAGATGAACTGGTAAAAGTTTGTTTAGTTTGTACGATTTCTAAATCTAAAGTACTAACAAAAACATGATTCACTCTACCACTAATGGAAACAGTATCACCCAAACCATATGCAACTTTATCAACCCATAATGATATTGGAATGTCTTCTTTGAAATCCTCTACAACTTTAAATGATGTAGTGGCAGATTTATCAGAATATTCAGCAATTATTTCATAGGCACCATACTGAGGATCAACAGTTGTAAGATATATGCTAGTTTTGAATTCATTATTTACTGGATATAGATTTCCATTTGAAATCAAAGTACCAGCCGGATCAGTCACAGTGAATTTCATTCCTTCAAATTGAATTATCTCAGAAGCAAATCCAACAATTGAGACAGTTTGGCCAGGGATGTATTGAGATTCATTAGTGGTGATGCTTAATTCTCCATCTTGTTTAATTTCCTGTTCAGTTATTTCATAACCTACTGAAAAAGTAGTGTTTGTAGTGACATCAGCATAAGTTACAGATACATCATAAGTGCCTTCATTAATTCCAAGTACTTGATGCAAGCTAAGCGTTGTATCATATTCAAGATTTAGATCAGGATACATTGTGATAATTTTATTAAAATTAGGACCAGTAATAGTCATTACAATTTGTTCAGGTTGGAAGAATGGTTTTACAATGTAAATTTCTTCAGATACACTTCCAGTGATTACTGCAACATCACCAAACAAATAATATGGTTTTTCAGATGAAACAGATACTATAACACTTTCAGAATCATGTGTTTCAACTAGTTTGCCATTTGATGAACCAGTAGTTGAAGTTACAAATTTCCAATCATCAGAACTATCAAAATCATACCCATCATAGAGTCTCTGCCAAGAGGTAAAGTCACTTTGGACATCAGTGAGATTAGGAGTTTTATCAATAATTATATTATTTTCATCCCTTAGTTCGACTGATTCATTTGTATCAGTGAACCAAACATTCTGATAAGAGTAGGTCATGAATTGTTCAGATTTTATTATAGTACCATATGGAATGGTCATTGTTTTTTTAAGTACAGTTGTAGATGCAATTTCCCATCCACTGATATCAACATCAGAACCAGTTGGATTGTAAATTTCAATCCATTCTGAAATAGATGTTGCATCATCTCCAGGAGGATTAATGTCAACTTCATTAATCACAACATGATCAGTAGACTCGGCATATGCAGGAGCTAAAATTCCAGCAAAAAGAATTACAGAAAATACTAGCATCAAGTTACTATTCATCATGATTCCTAATTTGATTGGCTAAAAGACTCATTTTAGAATGGAATTGAGGAAAAGTTGAGCTAATTGTTAAAGTCAGATATCTTAAAACCATCAAAAAATATCCTGATTTTTCAGTATTAAGGCATACCAAGAAATTATTCTTGAAGATAGTCACATTTTGGGCATTTTGCCTGAATGATTTTAGAGCCACATTCCATGCAAATTCCGCCCCCAATACTGTTTTCAATGGATTTTCGTCGCCGTTCAACATATAATTTGATTACAAAATAAAATCCAACGCCTATCAAAGCAGAATAATGGAATGGGACGTATTGTGTAATTCCAAGAACAATTAGAAAAATTCCAACAATCAAAACTATATCACGTCTCTCAAATTGCATTAAAACAAAAAACTCAAGAATTGATAAAAATGTGCCGGAGCTCAGACTCAATTAGTTTACTTCATTCAAAGTCATTTCTCTAACTCTTCCTCATTGCTCGGCAATTGGATATGAATATGATTTGATAATAAGATAATGATGATATGGTGGTGGGATCGGCGAAATTTGAATTCGCGACCTCTGCGTCCCAAACGCAGAATCATACCAAGCTAGACCACGATCCCAGTAAAACCAGAAAATCGCCCAATTTAAGCTTCACAGATAATCATTTTAAAGGCAAATTTAGGATCAAAATTGTGCAAACAGAACAATACATCAAAGCAGGTAAGATTGCAGCTGAAGTAAGAGAAATGGTACGAGTAAAAGACTGGATAGGTAAAACAGTCTTTGAAATTTGTGAAAAAGTAGAACATGAAATTAAAAAAAGAGGTGCCAAATGTGCATTTCCAGTAAATGCCAGTATTAATGAAATTGCAGCACACTATACTGCAGAACCAAATGATCCAATTACAATCAAAGACACCGATTTAGTAAAAATTGATCTAGGTGCACAAATTGATGGATACATTGCAGATACGGCAGTAACTGTTTGTTATGATGCAGAATTTGACGGATTAGTTCAAGCTGCTGAAGAAGCATTAGGAAATGCAATGTCAATGATAAAAACAGGTGTAAAAGCAAGTGATATTGGACGAACTATTGAAACAACAATTAAAAAAATGGGATACAAACCAATTGCAAATCTTAGCGGACATTCATTGGATCAATATACAATCCATGCAGGTAAATCAATTCCAAATATTTGGTCAATCGGAGGGTTTTCACTTTCAGAAAATTCAGCCTATGCATGTGAACCATTTGTAACAACAGAGAAAGCTGGAGGATTTGTTAGAAATGGAAATATAAAAAATATTTTTGCATTAAATTCAAGAAAGAAAACAAAAAATGACAAAGCAGACAGACTATTAGATTTCATCTGGGAGAATTGCAACATGTTGCCATTTGCCCTAAGATGGCTAACAAAAGAATGGGAAGAAAAAGAAGCACGTGAACTATTAGATTTCCTAGTAAAGAAAAAAGCAGTTCAAGCATATCCCGTACTAATTGAAGTTAATGAACAAAAAGTAGCACAAGCAGAACATACCTTCATTCCAAATGAGAACGGGGTAACTGTGACAACCAAGGCCGAATAAGAAAACCATGAAAATATGAGTGAAGAAGTTAGAGCATGCCCAAAATGTGGTGGATTTATGTTTAGAGAGCAAGGAGAAGCAGCAACATGGTTTTGTCCTTCTTGTAATGTGAAATACAAAACAGAATAATCTAAAAATTATTGCTCTATTGTTTCACCAAAAATTTTCTCAATTCTTGCTAGTCCGTCACAAGAAGTACATTTTGAGAGTTCAGCAAACAAAACATCGCCGTTATTGAATTTTCTTTTAGTCAAAGTACCGCATTTTGTACATTGTTCTACAGCGTATTCAGTGGTAATTTTTTTCTTGGAGAAAATCATTGAGGAACTCCAGATGTATTGCCAACACCAATTATCACAATAGATTGGCCAGGTTTAGTATTTTCAAGGATCATTTCATCTACTTGTAATCTTACAATTTCTGCAGTGTCAGCAATATCTTTGGTCATCAAAGTGATTGCTTCTTTAACAGATTGTTTTACCACAATAGAGAATATCGGGATATTGCTAGTTGTTGCAACGGCTTCAATTTGGAATCTTTCTGTTCCAATACCCCCAATGGCAGCACCAAAACCTTGAGCAATGGATGCAGAATTCTCACCTTCCATTTTCAATGCAGCATCAACCATAATTACGGCATCAATTTTATTTTCAGACATAATTTTTTCCAATCCATCTGCAGGTCTACCTACTGTCGAACCAGGACCTTCAGCTTTTAAAAGGAACAATGTTCTATTTTCAAAATCAATCTTTGCAAGAGATGTTTGAAATGCTACTGTTTCTTTTTCATTATTTAGCATCATTTTCCCAACAACCATTGGACCGATTCCATCACCTACGGGTTGGCCTGTCTTAAATGCAGGAATTGCATCACTCATTGCCTCTGCTTGCTCCATTATGAAAGGAAGCATCATTTGTAGAGGTAAAATTAATGGATAGTTGTTTTGTTTTTTAGCAATTAAGAACATGTGGTTGACAATTTTATAGATTAGTTGAAGTGAAGACGCAAGTTCAAGTAAAGTTTGGACTTTGGTTAATTCAACATCAGACATTTCAGGGGAAAGTAACTTTACATGTTCTCGAGTATAATCGTCCCTAGACCTTACCGTATGTCTAACTTTGTCGACAATCCCATTAGGATCCATATCAACAGGCATTATTGTAAAATAATCTAAAAATTTATCAATGTTCTTCACAGGATCATCTTTTGCGTTTAAATTATTTTTAACATAATTAATTAATTCAGTTCTAGATTGTTCCTTGAAACCTCCCAGTTTTTTAATTCCTTTCTTAATTTCTCGTGAAGTAACAAATAGTTGAATTTGCTGTCCATAAAATACGAAAAGGATTATCGGAAGAATCCATACCAACATCATTATCGGGTTAGAGTCATCGCTCATCGAAAACAATTGATCAAAGTCAAAATTTGTAAAATTCACTAGAATCAAGATTTCTTAGAACCAAATTAAAGCATTGTTCCCAAATTCAGAGATCATGATTTGTAACGATATAAAAAAAGGTATTTTCGTGAGTAAGTAATGGCGAGTGCTTTTATTATAGTTTAGAGACAAAAAAAGCCGAATATGCCACAAACAAAACCCATAGTAAGTGTAGAAAATGTTGTAGCTTCTGCAGATGTAATGCAAAAAATGGACTTGAATGATATTACTAGAAAATTTCCAGACGTTGAATACCATCCAGACCAGTTTCCAGGATTAGTATTTAGATTAAAAAATCCAAAAACAGCTACACTGATTTTCACTTCAGGTAAAATGGTGTGTACAGGTTCAAAATCTGAAGAATTGGCTAAAACAGCAGTAAAAATAGTAGTACAAAATCTTCGAAAAGGAGGGATTAAGGTGAAAAAAAACGCAGTGGTGACAGTTCAAAATATTGTCGCATCCATCAATCTAGGTGGAAAAATCCATTTAGAGCAAGCCGCAAGAACATTGCCACGAAGCATGTATGAACCCGAACAGTTCCCAGGACTCATCCATAGAATGGTAGATCCAAAGACAGTCATTTTGTTATTCTCATCAGGAAAACTCGTCTGCGCAGGAGCTAAACATGAAGAAGATGTATATCGTTCTGTAAACAATTTACATTCATTGTTAGAAGAAAAAGAATTAATGATTTATGATTAATTTCATAAATTAAAAACTAATGTTCATTAATTTAAAAAATAATTTCTAATCTAAATTATTTAATTGGACTTCCCAAAGGAACATCATCTTCTGTTACAGTTAACCAGAAAGGTTTGTCATCAACATCAGCTGCCAACAGCATTGCATTTGATTCAACTCCTGCCATTTTTTTTGGTTCAAGGTTGGCTATCACAATTACAGTCTTTCCAACTATATCTTCAGGTTGGTAGTATTGTGCCCCTCCAATTATTACATCACGTTGATCGTCATTTCCCAAATCGACTCTACCTTTGATAATTCTTGATTTTCCTTCAATTGGTTCAGTAGCAATAATTTTAGCAACACGAATGTCTAACTTTGCAAAATCATCATAAGTTATTGTAGACATGATTAATCTTAATTTCTCCCGTTAAAATGAATTTCTAATTTCATTGTAAATCTTTTTTATTAATCCCACTTGTTTCAATTTCATATCTTAATGCCGCAGGAATCTCCATGTATGTTTTGTTGGCTAGTTCAATTATTTGATCTTCAGGAACGTTGACTTTTTTCAATAATTTCCCTCGTTGATGAGCATATGCATTTTTCCAAAAACCTGCACCGTCGAATGTTTCAATTTTTGGCATGTATTTTGTTGGTTTCATTTTTTTCAAATTTTGATGGACTGTGACCGAAGAATGGCAAACGCCATTGGAACTGGAGTTAATGTTCCGGATTTTAGGCATGTTACCGATCACAGTCTATTTGATATGCTGCAGGGATCCAATATATTTAATGCGGAAAAAGTGGTTTTAGTGTATGGCTACAATCCAAGTAGAAGTAGAAATCAATGCGTCAATAGAGAAAGTGTGGGATATTGTTTCAGATATAGATAATGAACCAAAGTTTTGGAAAGGCACCAAAAAAGTCAGAAACATTTCAAAAGAAGGGAATACCATCAATAGAGAACTCAT
This sequence comes from Nitrososphaerota archaeon, assembly GCA_029782475.1. GTDB lineage: Archaea > Thermoproteota > Nitrososphaeria > Nitrososphaerales > Nitrosopumilaceae > Nitrosopumilus. The sequence continues at coordinate 20,149 of JARPSM010000040.1, read as the reverse complement.
AATTGCATTTAGAGATCAAAAGTGTTTACAAAAAGTAAAAATATACCCTAAAGAGAAAATTAAAGCACGATTCATCAAAGGGATAATCGATGGTGAAAAAATAGTATCGCTAACTACCAAAGATGAAAAAACAATACTTGCCACATATTGGGATATCAAACTAACAGGTATGATGGGCATGTTTACAGGTATGATTAAAAAACACATCAAAAGCGGGACAGAGCAAGCAATGCAAAGCATCAAAGAAGAAATCGAGAGATAATTTTAATGGATTTAATTTTAGATATTTTCAATTATACATTAACTGCAATTCTAATCGGGGTTTGTGGAGCATGGGTTTATCTTCTCAAATCAATGCTGGATTCATTTAGATTGACTCCATATTTAGATAAATTTGAAAATACATCCAAAACAAATCCCAAAGTTTCAATAATTTTACCAGCTAGAAACGAAGAAGAATTTATTGGAAAATGTTTAGACTCACTAGTAAAGCAAGACTATGAAAATTATGAAATCATAGTAATTGATGACTCATCAGAAGATAAAACTGGAGAAATAATTTCAGAGTATGCAAAAAAATATCCAAAAATAATTCCAGTATCTGCAAGACCAAAGCCAGATGGATGGATGGGTAAAAACTGGGCATGTATGGAAGGGTACGGTAAAGCAACAGGGGAACTATTACTTTTCACAGATGCAGATACAAAGCATGCTGAAAATGTAATAACACTTGCAGTATCTCATTTGAATTCATTTGAATTAGATGCATTATCAGCAATACCAAAAATGTTAACATTTGATTTTTGGACAAACATCACACTGCCAATGATTTCAACATTTTTGCATACAAGATTTTCTGCATTAAATGTAAACAATCCAGCAAAAAAAACAGGTTATTTTTTTGGGAGTTTTTTCATTCTGAAAAAAACAACATATCAAGAAGTCGGTATGCATGAAGGAGTCAAGCAGGAGATCATCGAGGATGGAGCTTTAGGAAAAAAAGTAAAGGAAGCAGGGTACAAAATGAAAATGGTGCGTGCAGAGCACTTGGTTGATGCCGTATGGGCCAGAGACAAAGGCACATTGTGGAATGCTCTAAAAAGACTAATGGTTCCACTATATCTTCAAAGTGGAAAAATTGCAATAGGCATATTTTTTGCAATATTATTTTTGTTGTTTGTTCCATTTCCAATATTAGCAATTTCAACTTCTTTAGCAGTAGAGACCACATCTGCAAAAGTACTTTGTATTGCATCTGCAATTGCATCAGTTCTAATTTACATTGGTGCAATCATAGAAGTGAAAATAGGTTTAAAGTTAAAACTAGCATATGCAGTATTTGCACCACTTGGAAGTTTAGTAGTAGTTTTAGGGTTTTTGAATGGACTGGTACAAGCTAAAAGAACATCAGCAGTAACTTGGAGAGGGAGAAGCTATTCAATGAAAGATCATTCTCAAAGTTCAATCAGTGTATAGCAAGCCTTTTAGATAGAAAATAGAGAATAAAAAATCTCGTGGACAAATCAGGAGTGTTTGTAGGTGGGGCAATAGGAGCAGCGATGGTATTAGTTATTGTAGCAGTACTGTTTATCACACCACCAGAATCATCATTAAAACCAGATATCAGCAATGACAATGCAAGCATAGTTGCAGACACAGTCCCATCAGTTTACAAGAGTTTATCATTAATTGAAATTTTTGAAAAGTCAGAACCAGGAGTAGTTAGAGTTAATGTTCAAAGAGGAGAATCAGAGGATGTTACAGGAGGAGTAGGTTCAGGTTTTGTTTTTGATAAAAAAGGGCACATCATAACAAATGCACATGTTGTAAAAGATGCAGGCAAAGTTGTGGTTACATTTCTTGACGGACGATCATATAATGCAGACACCATCGGAGCAGATGAATATACAGACATTGCAGTCATCAAAGTCAATGCAGATTTAGCTCTTTTACATCCACTATCTATTGGTGATTCATCCAATCTCAAAGTTGGTGAAGGAATAGCTGCAATTGGCAATCCATTTGGATTATCAGGTTCCATGACTTCAGGAATTATCAGTCAATTAGGTAGATTACTTCCAACAGAATCACAATACAGAATACCAGATGTAATTCAAACTGACGCAGCAATTAATCCAGGAAATTCTGGCGGACCTCTACTGAACATGCGTGGAGAAATAGTTGGGATTAACACTGCAATACAATCAGGAACAGGTGAATTTACAGGAGTTGGATTTTCAATTCCATCACAGACAGTTGCAAAAATTGTTCCGATACTAATTGAGGATGGAGAATACAAACATCCTTGGATTGGAATTTCAGGTAGAGATATTGATCCAGATATGGCAAATGTTTTGAATGTTAAAGATGCAGTTGGATTTCTAGTTGTTACAGTGGTAGAAGATAGTCCAGCATTTCAGGCAGGGCTAATTGGTTCAGAAAAAACCACCGAAGTTGATGGAGTTAACTATCCAATAGGAGGAGACATCATCTTAGCAGTAGATGGACAAGAGGTAAGGAAAATTGACGATATTTTAGTTCATTTGCAAAGAGCAAAATCAGTAGGAGATGAAATGGTTTTAGAAATTCTAAGAGAGGGAAGGACTACAAATGTCACAATTACACTAGATGCAAGACCAAATGGAAATTAAATTAATACAAGCATAAATACTTCCTAACAAGAAATTCTTCTGTTGAACAATCTTGTCTTTGATTCAGAGAGTTTAAACAATATTTTAGAAAACAAGTCAGTTTCCCGTCAAGATATTACTGGAATATATCAAAAAGCAATAAAAAATCCAAATGACTTGTTTCAAGTCTCACAGAATTTAAGAAAAAAATACAAAAAAGATTCCGTGACGTTTTCTAAAAAAGCATTTTTCAACATTGTTAATTTATGTAAAGACACTTGCTCATACTGTACTTACAAATCAGAACCTGGAGAAGCAAAACTTTCGTTGATGTCAAAACAACAAATTACTGAACTACTAACACTTGCAAAAAAATACAAATGCGTAGAAGCACTTTTTGTTACAGGCGAACAGCCAGAGCAAAAATATCAACAAGCTCGAGATTGGTTAAAAGAAAACGGTTTCAAATCTACTGTAGAGTATCTAATTCATTCTTCAGAGATTGCATTGGAGATGGGGTTATTCCCACACACAAATGCTGGGAATCTCAATTATGAAGAGATGAAAGAATTGAAGAAAACCAATGTGTCAATGGGTGTAATGCTAGAGAATGTTAGTGAAAGGTTAACAGAAAAAGGAATGCCACATCAGATGGCAGCAAGTAAAAGACCAAAAGCAAGATTAGAGATTTTAGAGAATTCTGGAAAACTAGGCATACCAATGACTACAGGGATTTTAGTAGGAATTGGGGAAACAATGGAGGAAATAATTGATTCATTGTTTGCAATAAAACGACTAAATGATAAACATGGAAACATTCAAGAAGTGATTTTACAAAACTTTCAACCAAAACAAGATACCAGAATGAAGAATGAACCATCAGCTGATGAAAAATATTTCAAATTAGTGGTGGCACTATCAAGAATCATCATGCCAGAAATGAATATACAAATTCCTCCAAATTTATCACCAAAATCATATCAGAGTTTCTTGTCAGTTGGAATAAATGATTGGGGCGGAATATCTCCACTTACACCAGATTTTGTAAATCCCGAATTCTCTTGGCCAGAAATTAGCAAAGTAGACGAGCATTCAAAGAATGCAGGTTTTGATTTGAAATGCAGATTCCCAATATACCCAGAATATTTTTCTTTTATTAGCAAAGAGTTAAGAGATAAGATATCAGTTATTGAAGATGAGGAAGGATTCGTAAAAGAGGAGTATTGGAGATGATGATTACTAACATTGATTCACTTTTCAAAAATGCCGATCCAGTGTTGGTAGGGATTCTAAATAATGCATTATCTGAAAAAGAGATTTCTGCAGAGGAAGGATTAGAACTATTCAAGGCAGCACAGGGAATAGGATTTCATTTAGTAGGTCTTGTTGCAGACGAATTAAGAAAGAGAAGAGTAGGAGACGTGGTATCATATGTGGTTAACAGAAATATCAATTTCACAAATGTCTGTATCAAGCAATGTGGTTTTTGTTCATTTAGCAGAGATTTTAGAGAAGAGGAGGGATATTTCCTCCCAAACGAGGAGATTGTACGTAGAGCAAAAGAAGCACATCAATTAGGAGCAACAGAGGTTTGCATACAGGCAGGATTACCGCCAGATATGGAGGGAGATTTGTATGAAAAGATTTGCAGAGACATCAAAAAAGAAATTCCAGATATTCATATTCATGGGTTTTCCCCTGAAGAAATTCTTTACGGGGCAACACGCTCAAAGGTTTCAATTGAAGAATTTTTGAAAAGAATGAAAGAGGCAGGAGTGAATACTTTGCCAGGAACCTCAGCTGAGATTTTGGATCAAGAACTAAGAGATAAAATTTCTCCAGGTAGAATTAGTGTAGAGGATTGGGAGACAGTTATCAAAAGTGCTCACAAGATGGGGATCAACACAACTTCAACTATGATGTTTGGACATGTAGAAACACTTGAAGATAGAGTAAAGCATATTGTAAAATTAAGAGACATTCAAAAAGAGACAGGCGGATTTACAGAATTTGTACCGTTAAACTTTATTCATACTCAAGCACCAATGTACATTCACGGACTACACGAAGGAATAAGACAAGGAGGTAGTGGAAATGATGTTTTACTTACACATGCTGTTTCAAGAATTATGCTGAATAATTCAATTGATAATTTACAAATGTCATGGGTAAAAGAAGGGCAAAAAATGTCTCAATTATTACTCATGTGGGGAGCAAATGACTTTGGTGGAACTCTAATCAACGAAAGTATCTCCACATCTGCAGGTTCACAGTATGGTCAATTACTAAAACCTAAAGAAATTAGAAGAATGGTAAAAGAAATTGGACGAGTTCCCGCTGAAAGAAATACTCACTATGAAATTCTGAAAAAATTTGATGGTGATGAAGAAATAAAAGACAAGCTAGATACAGTTACTGCTAAACAATTCGGATCATATGTAGAATTAGTTAAAATTAATAAATTTAATTACAAAAATCCTAGGAAGCAATAATTTGTCCGCCTTAGAAAAGGCACTAAATAATGCAAAAAAATTAAAGATTGATGAATGCGACATCACTTTAGTAAAGAAAAAAATCATCACAGTTAGAATTACAGATTCAGAAATTGTTGAAATTAAACAAAATTTCGATCAAAGTTTTGGAATTAGATTAATTCACGATAAAAAAATCACATCAATGCAGACAACAAATGAAGAAGAAATAGAGCAAACAATGTTGAGGGCTTTGAGTGCATCATCGAACCTCAAATCAAGAGAATTTTGGGGAGGATTACCATCCAAAACAGAACATATTCAATTAGAGGGGACATTTGATGAAAAATTAGAGCATATTTCAGGCTCAGAATCCATGAATATCGCACAAAATATGATCGATGCAGCAAAGAATGACAAAGTGAACACAATTACCGGATCTCTCCACATAATATCTGAAAAATTTGAATTAATGAATTCCAATGGACTTGATTTTTCAAATAAAGCCACATACATTTCAGGAATTATTAATGCCGAATCAGAAATAGGGCAAACTCCAGTATCAGGAATTGGACATGCATGTGGAAGAACATTTTCAAATTTTTCTCCAGAACAAATAGGTAAAGACGCAAAGACAATGTGTATAGAATCAATAAATCCACAGAAAATTGATTCAGATGTATATTCTATAATTTTTGAGCCGTATTCAGTAGGAGAGATACTGGCTTTTGTGGTAGCATCTAACTTTAATTTTAAAACATTTTCAGAAAAGAAAAGTTGTTTTTCAAACAGTTATGAAAAAGAAATTGCAGTTAAAGAACTTGATCTAGTAGATGATCCACACATACCAGAAGGAATTGGAACAAAATCAATAGACGATGAAGGAATTAAAACAAAGAAACAAAATCTAATTGAAAAAGGTATTTTCAAAAATACATTTTCAAATCTATTTGACAGTTACAAAGAAGAGAATCAATCAACAGGTAATGCATCACGTTCTGGCTCCCCTATGGGAAGGAGTTCTGAACCAATTCCAACATCATCGCCTCACAATTTGAAAATAATGCAAGGAGATTATTCCCAAGAAGAAATGATAAAAGAAACAAAACATGGCTTGCTTGTAGGAAGATTATGGTACACATATGCAGTAAATCCAATCAGAGGAGATTTTTCATGTACAGCAAGAAGCGGAATTAGAATTATTAAAAATGGAGAAATAGTAGGCCCAGGAAAACCAGTTAGAATAATTCACAACCTTCCAAACATGTTGAAAAATATTTCAGCCATTGGAAACAATCAAAGAAACGTCATCCAGTGGGCATCACTTCCATCAATTACACCCTCACTAAAGGCAGAAAATATTGCAGTAAATTCGATCTAGTCACAAATTACTTGAAAAAAGTGACTATCAGATAGGCAACATAACCTATAGCCAAAGCAATACCCATAGGCCTACCAATTATTCCAGTCTTCAAAGCAATGAGTAAAGATAAACTGAATATGATCATTATTGCATAATCAACATAAACATCAGCATCAACCATTACTCCACCAAGTACAGCACCAATGCCCATAATCATCAAAATATTGTAAATGTTACTTCCGATAATATTTCCAACACCAATGTCTGTATGGCCTTTTCTAATTGCAACTATGGATGTGATTAATTCTGGGAGGGAAGTTCCAATAGCAATTACAGTCAATCCAATTATTTTTTCAGACAATCCAAATTCTTTTGCTAAAATTACAGCATTGTCAACTGTAAGAATTGCACCAACATACAACAAAACAACACCAATTCCAATTAATCCTGCAGATTTTAGATAAACATTGTTTTTACTTTGTTCAACTTTTTCTTCATTTTCTTTATGTTCTGCTCGTTGTTTCATTGCATCTTTGAATGTATAATATGCAAATAATCCCAAACCAGCAAGCAAAATTACACCATCATACTGAGAGATTACCCCATCAATTGAAATTAAAATTAAAAGTAACGAAACACCAAGCATTATTGGAATTTCTTTTCTTAAAACAGATTTACTAACTGCAAGTGGAACAATAATTGCTGCAATACCAATAACCATTCCAACATTTGCAATGTTACTACCAATAATATTTCCAAGAATTATTGCACTGTGTTCTCCAGCTGCTTGAATACTTGCTGCAAGTTCAGGAGTTGATGTACCATACGCTACAATGGTCATACCAATTACTAAATTACTAATACGGAATTTTTTTGCAATTGCTACACCACCACTAACTAACCAGTTACCACCAAAGCACAACATAACTAATCCAACTACAGTCAGTATGGCACTTATCGCAATTTCCACAAATTGATTTTGAATTTTGGTTGTTTAAATCAGGTGATATACTATAATTTCACAATTCAAGCTAATTCCAAAAATAGCCGATCTAGTCACGATCAGGTGTAAAAAAACCAGCTGAGAAGATCAACAAAAACCATATCAAACACTAATAAAGTAATGTACCGTACTATACGGTATGATGCGAACAAGACTAACATATGTACCACTAGAAGTGGCAGACCAATTCGAGGATTTCATCATACATAGAGATGAACAAGTACTCGATGCAGTAAAAGCAAGAACAAAAGATTACAGTACGTTGTCTTTATTGAAATTGCTATACCAACTAAAAGGTAATCCTATGACGTTTACGGATTTGTATTCAAAGTCAAAAATTAGAATGAAAAAATCATTTCTAAACTATTTGCACTTGTGTGTAGATTACAAATTCATAGAAAAAGAAGCAGTGGGAGCAAACGTGATCTACACAATCACAGATAAGGGACGAATCATGTTGAATCTATTCATGCAAAAGAACAACTACGTAGCCTAATCATCTATTTTTTTATTTCCACATACAATTTACTTATTGACAAAGGTAATTAATCAGAACACATCGACGTAAACAGTGCAAAAAGAATTTCCAGAAGCTGAAGTTTTTGAAATAAAACAAGTAGAATTAAACAGCCCAATAATTTTTGCAGGATTTGTAGGGGCAGGTTTAGTAGGTCCAGTTGCAATTAATCACATCATCACAGAATTAGAAATGGAAGAAATTGCAGTCATGAGATCAAAATATCTTCCGCCATCAACAGTATTCATGAGAGGTAGATTACGACACCCATTTCGATTTTATACAAATAAAGAAGGAACCGTTTGCGCAATAATTTGTGAAATTACATTAAGAATGGAGGGATTATTCACCCTAGTATCATCAATTCTAGATTGGGCAGCACAGAAAGACTCCAAAGAAATTGTGATTTTAGATGGAGTTGCAAGTACAGAACACGATGACAAAGCATATTGTGCAGCAGAAGAAGATCTAGTTAGAACAATGGCAGATAAAGACATCAGTATGATTCCACAAGGATTCATCACAGGAATTCCAGGAGGAATACTAAATGAATGCCTAGTTAGGGAGATTCAAGGATTAACTCTATTGGCCAAAGCAAACAAGGAAGCTCCAGATTCAGCAGCAGCAGCTACTCTAATTGAAGCATTAAATCGATTTTATGATATGAATATAGACACATCAGAACTCAAAAAACAAAAAGACAGAATTCATTCAGAATTTAGCGAATTATCTCAAAAATATTCAAAGCATAGAGAAGAGATATCCGGCATGTACATGTGATCGAAACACAGGGCAAATTCTTTTATTCATAACAGATACGCAACAAAATATGGCTTTAACATACAAAAAAGCAGGTGTAGATATTTCTAAAATTAAACAAAGTCAAAAAGCCATCGGCAAACTAATTTCATCAACGCATAAGCTGCAAAAGAAAGCAAAGATGACACATGGGTTTGGCCATTATGCAGGAATTGTAGAAATCCCAGGTGGGAAACTATTAGCAACACATACTGATGGTGTTGGAACCAAAGTTGTAATTGCAAACATGATGAAAAAATACAACACAATAGGAATTGATTGTGTTGCAATGAACGTCAATGATATAATTTGTATCGGTGCAACACCAATTTCATTTGTAGATTACATCGCTTCAAACAAAAATGATGTAACAATATTCAAAAAAATTGTAAAAGGACTAGTAACAGGTGCTAAAAAATCAGCAATGCCAATTGTAGGAGGAGAAACAGCGATCATGCCAGATGTAATCGAAGGTAAAGGGTTTGCATTTGATTTAGCAGGTATGGTAGTTGGATTATTGGAGAAAAAAGAGATGGTGCTTGGAAATAAAATCAAATCAGGGGATGTCATTATTGGTGTAAATAGTTCAGGAATTCATTCAAACGGGTATTCACTAGCAAGAAAGGCACTATTAACAAAATATTCTGTGAAAGACAAAGTAAAAGGAGTTGGAGTAATTGGTGATGCATTACTCAAACCAACTGAAATTTACACAAACCCAGTTCTTGAAATAAACAAAAAATGCAAAGTTAATGGATTTGCACATATTACAGGAGGTGCATTTACCAAACTATTACGTTTGAAGAATATCGGTTATGAAATAGATTCACTACCAAAAATCCCTCCAATTATGGGATTAGTAGAAGAGCAAGGAGTAAAACCAGAGGAAATGTACAAGACATTCAATATGGGAGTAGGGTTTTGCGTAGTTGCACCAAAAGATCAGGCAACAAAAATAAAATCAATATTCAAAAAGCATAAAATTTCAAGTCAAGAAATTGGACAGATCATTTCAAAGAAAGGTGTCTTTGTAAATTCTATAAAAATTGCATAAGTTGAATTTAAAAGATTCAAAGAAACACCAAAACTTTAAGTTTTAAGAAAAGATTAGAAATGAAATGAGCATATGAATGTCATTGAAAAATTAGACATAACAAACAAAGAACAGAAATTAAATTTGGAACAGTTTCACGAGCAATTCATGGATCTACAAGCAGATCCTAGATTTGCAGGTTTGCCAATGGAGGCACTAGAGAATTTGTTTTCAAAATATCTCAAAGTATGGATTAGATCCAATACCGAAATAATGGAAACTTTGCTAAAAGAGAAAAAATAATTTTTCAAAAAAAGATCGAATTGAAAAAGGGTTTTCAACAACAGTGAATAATTTTTAAGAGAATATCACCTTATATGACAGAATTTTCTAAGCCTATAGAGAGATGGCTGCAGAGGCACAATTTATTGAAACAATTATCGGAGTAGGAATACTACTTTTTGCAGCTAAATTAATGGCAGAGCTCTTCCTCAGATTGAAACTTCCAATTGTTTTAGGTGAACTATTAGCTGGAATGATCGTAGGACCATTTGCATTAGGAGCATTTTTTGTAGTTGATGGAAGGCAATTACTTCACATCAACGATGAAATCAAAATACTTGGAGAGATGGGGGCAATTGTAATTTTGTTTATGGCAGGATTAGAAATGACCCCAAAAGAATTCCTCAGAGGAGGAAAGGCATCATTTACAGTTGGGACATTAGGTGTTGTAGTCCCATTCTTTGCAGGATTAGCAGTATTCCAACTATTTGGATTTGATGCACTACAATCAATGTTAATTGCAACTGCACTTACTGCGACAAGTATTGCAATTTCAATTCAAGTACTAAGTGAATTTGGTAAAATTAAAACTCCAGAAGCTAGATTAATCATCGGTGCAGCAGTAGTAGATGACATTTTAGCAATTGCAGTACTATCAGTTGTTTCATCAATTGCAGGTTCAGATGGAGGAGTAGACAATATCGATATTACAGAAATTACAATTACAATTTTAAAAGTATTAGGATTCTTTGCAATAATGTTAATAGTAGCAGTAGTAATTATTCCAAAAATTATCACACCAAGACTATGGAAAGCAAAAGGAAGTGTAGAAGGGATTGCAACAGCATCGTTCTTTGGTGCGGCAGCTCTTGCAGGATCTATAGGGCTATCCCCGATAGTTGGAGCGTTTGCAGTAGGAATGGCATTATCAACTACCAAAGTATTTGAAAAAATTGAAAACTACATAGGCAAAATAGGGTTAATTTTTGCGCCATTGTTCTTTGCAATTATCGGAGCTCAAGTAGACCTAAGAGCAGTTAATGTTGAAATTTTACTTATCAGTGCAGTTGTAATTATAGTAGCAGTTGTAACAAAATTATTTGGATGTGGATTACCGGCAATGTTATTTTTGAAAAACAAACAACAAGGAATGCGAGTAGGTATTGGAATGATTTCAAGAGGAGAAGTAGGGTTAATTGTAGCAGGAGTAGGAGTTACAGCAGGAATACTCACATCAGAAGTATATTCAACAATTGTAATTATGGTAGCAGTAACAACAATTATCACTCCAATATGGTTAAAGGTGGAATATAGGAAAGAGCAAAGAAAAGGAGACGGCTCACTTTTAAAAAATAATGAGAAAAAACCAGAATAATTCATTAACAAGTCTTAAATTATATAGAAAATTCTTTAGGTCAACTCATGTCAGAAACAAACAACGATTCATTCAAAGCAGAAATGATTGCAGAAATTAAAAAAATTCAAACTGAATTAAACAAATTAAAAGATATCAAAAAAAATATTGGAAGAGAGAGTACAGTAAGGAAAAAGGTAGTAAAGAGAAAACCAGCTAGAAAGAGTACAGTGAGGAAAAAGGTAGTAAAGAGAAAACCAGCTAGAAAGAGTACAGTGAGGAAAAAGGTAGTAAAGAGAAAACCAGCTAGAAAGACGATTAAAAGAAAAACAACTAGGCGTAAATAGATATCAAATATACCAAATTATTTAACGAATTTATGTCCAAATCAAAATGATCATTCATGAATAAGCTTGACCCAGTCATATCCAAAGCATGTGGTGAGATTACTCGGAATTTACTAACGATTCAAGAGCCAACTAAAAAACAAGTAAAAAAAGAAATTATAAAAATTTGTACAAAATACGCACTAGAAAGAATTCCAAGAAATTATGAAATATTGTCAATGGCAAAAGAATCAGATTTTGATAAATTAAAAAAAGTACTAATTAGAAAACCAGCTAAAACAGCATCTGGAGTATCAGTGGTTGCATTAATGCCAAAACCATATGCATGCCCACATGGAAGATGCACGTATTGTCCAGGAGGAATTGAATTTAATTCTCCTAATAGTTATACAGGGAAAGAGCCATCATCATTAAATGCAATACAAAATGAATTCGATCCTAAATTACAAATCGAATCAAAGATTGAAAAATTAATTGCATTTGGACATGACCCATCTAAAATGGAAATAGTAATTGTTGGTGGAACATTTCTATTCATGCCAAAAGATTATCAAAAAGATTTCATCAAATCATGTTATGATGCATTAAATGGGACAGATTCAAAAGATTTGGAACAAGCAAAATCAAACAACGAACATGCATCAATAAGGAATGTGGGATTTACAATTGAAACAAAACCAGATTATTGTAAACAAGAACATGTAGACTTGATGTTAAGTTATGGAATTACAAGGGTGGAGATTGGGGTTCAATCACTGCAAGAACGAGTGTACAAAATAGTAAACAGAGGTCATGATTACAATGATGTAGTAGAATCATTTCAAATTTCAAAAGATGCAGGTTACAAACTAGTGGCACATATGATGCCAGGACTACCTACAATGAAACCAGAAGAAGACATTGCAGATTTTAAAAAATTATTTTCAGACCCACAATTACGTCCAGACATGTTGAAAATTTACCCATCACTAGTTATTGAAAATACTCCACTATACGAAGAATACAAGCAGGGAAAATACACACCATACTCTGATGAAAACATGATCAAAGTTCTAACAGAAGCCAAAAGAAATGTTCCAAAATGGGTAAGAATCATGAGAGTACAAAGAGAAATATCTTCAAAAGAGATTATCGCAGGCCCAAAATCAGGAAATTTGAGGCAAATAGTACACCAGAATCTTGCAAAACAGGGACTTTCTTGCAAATGCATTAGATGTAGAGAAGCAGGACTATCCAACAACAAGGCAGATGGAGGCGATGTAAAATTAAACAGAATTGATTATGATTCATCAGGCGGAAAAGAAGTGTTCTTGTCATATGAAGACAAGAATGAATCAATCTACGGGTTTTTGAGATTAAGAAAACCAAGTGTAGATGCACACAGAGATGAAATTAATCAAGACACATGCATAGTTAGAGAAATCCACGTGTATGGAAAGTCATTGAAACTAGGAGAAAAAGAAGAAAAAGAAATTCAACATGCAGGATTAGGAAAGAATTTGATGAAAGAAGCTGAAAAAATATCTAAAGAGGAGTTTGATGCTAAAAAACTTTTAGTGATCAGTGCAGTAGGTACAAGAGAATATTATCAAAAATTAGGGTATTCGTTATATGGGCCATACATGTCCAAGACATTGAATTAGAGAAAAGGTATGACGGAACAAAAAATTATCGGAAAAGGAACTTGGATTGATAAATTAGCTTCAGAACTACTTGAACGAGAAAAAGCCTTAGGGAGAAATACAGATCTACTCAAAGTTGAAAGTGGATTAGGAGCTTCTGGAATTCCACACATTGGCAGTTTAGGAGATGCAGTAAGAGCTTGTGGAGTTAAACTTGCATTAGAAAATTTAGGATATAAATCAGAACTAATTGCATATTCAGATGATCTTGACGGATTAAGAAAAATTCCTGAAGGAATGCAAGAATTTGGCTTGGAAGAACATATTGCAAAACCAGTATCATTAATTCCAGATCCGTATGGATGCCATGACTCTTACGGAATGCACATGAGTAGCATTCTATTAGACGGCTTAGATAAAGTGGGAATAAAATATGAGTTTAGAAGAGCAGTTGACACTTACAAACAAGGATTGCTGAAAGATCAAATCCACACAATTTTACAAAATAGTACAAAAATTGGAGAAAAAATTTCAGAATTAGTAGGACAAGAAAAATATCAAAAATATTTACCATATTTTCCAGTTTGTGCTAACTGTAATCGTCTCTATACAGCAGAAGCTTCTGAATACATTGCAGATGAAAAGAAAGTAAAGTACACTTGTCATGATACAGAAATTGGCTCTAAAATGGTCAAAGGATGCAGTCATGTAGGCGAGGCAGACATTGGTAAAGACCTTGGAAAATTAGCCTGGAAAGTAGAATTTGCAGCAAGATGGACAGCATTTGACATTAGATTTGAAGCATATGGGAAAGACATCATGGATTCAGTTAAAGTAAATGATTGGGTGTCTGATGAAATTTTAGAATTCCCACATCCTCACCATGTAAAGTACGAGATGTTTTTAGATAAAGGTGGAAAAAAGATTTCAAAATCTTTAGGAAATGTAATCACTGCTCAAAAATGGTTAGAATTTGGCAGTCCAAAATCAATCTTATTACTACTTTACAAGAGAATTACAGGTGCAAGAGAATTAGGGTTTGACGATATCCCAGGATTGATGAGCGAATACAATGAATTAGAAGACATTTACTTTGGACGAATCAAAGTAGACAACCAAGCAAAACTAATAAAAAATAAAGGGTTGTACGAGTATGTAAATCTATTAAATCCTCCAAAACAATCAAGCACACATGTCAATTATAGATTATTAATTGAATTAGCAAAAATTTTCAAAGAAAATAGAGGTCAACGAGTAATGAAGAAATTGTTAGATTATGGAGTAATAAAAAATCCAGAACCAGAAATAGAAAAACTCATTGAACTTGCAGGGAACTATTCAAACGAATTTGATGAACAAGAAAAAATTCAAATTGATTTAGATGACACTGCAAAAAAGGCATTGACATTACTCATAAAAGCATTAAACGGTGATGAAGAGTTAGAAGATATTCAAAATACAATATATCAAATTGCAAAGGGAAATGACATTCAACCAAAAGATTTCTTTAAAATATTATATCAAATTATACTTGGGACCTCAAGAGGACCAAAAATTGGCCCATTCATCTCAGACATTGGACGAAAGCAAGTAGCAAAAACACTTTCAGAGTATGTTTAATCATGGTTCATGGAGAACATAACAAATCAAAGAACAGTGGAGGATTTGCATTAATCATACTCGGAGCATTGTTGTTGTTCCTCGCTCCTCAAGAGAGCACCAATGAGATGGGATTAGGCCCCATCGCCTGGATTGCAGGTATTACAATTGGCAGTATTGGATTCTATCTGAAATTTTTCAGATGGCGAGTAAAACAAGGATAAGAAAGGTTCATCTTTTGGAGAAATGCTGATACAGATATGGGATTTTTTGGCAAAAAGAAAGCAGAAGACACAACAGATAGCAGTGCAGAGACAACCCTAAAAACAGAACTAGAAAAAAAAGTTGAAACATTACAAAAAGAATTCATAGAAAAACAAACAGAACTAGATGAGATCACTCAAAAAACCACCACAGTCAAAGAAGAATATGATTCAACAGTTGGCAATTTAATGCTAGTAAAAAAAGAACTTAATCAAAAAAAGATAGAGTTAGACATCATTCAACGAGAATACATAGAAACACGTGAGAAAGCAAAAAAAGCAGAGTCAATTAAAGATTTAAAATCAGTAGAAAAATTCAACAAAACTGAGGGAGATCATTCAAAAATAAAAGAAGAATTGGGTGAATTTACAAAAAAATATGATGAGATTAAAGAACAACTTGAAAAAGAACAAGCAACACTACATAATATTAAAAAACAACAAGTAGAAGTTGAAAAAGAATTAGAAGAAGCAAATTCCAGATTATATAATGCAAAAAATGAATTAGATAAAAAAGATACTTTTGAAGACACCAGTGTTCTCACAACATCTGAAAAAGAATTCATCGGTGTAAATAAGGAAAGTCAGAAGAGTTCTGCAGGAATTATAGAGGCTGCAAGTGCAGTGGTTGGCTCATTAAAATCAAAACTCAATAATACACTAAAAGAACTAGAAACAGTTCAATCATTATTAGAAAAAGAAAGAGCAGAGCATGAAAAAACAAAAAAAGATTTAGAGAATATTAAAAAAACTACAAAGTTACCAGATAAATCATAGAGTTGAAAAATGTTTTTGCCATTTTGATTTTATTTCATCTTCAGAAATTCCAAGATCATACAAAGGAGAAATTACATCAGATACACATGAAACATCAACTAGAATAATAGAATTGATTGGGCTTTTAATTCCATTTTGTCTATAATGGTTCAGAATTTCTTGGTATAGAATACCATCTTGTAAAAGTCTAGCAGTTCCTTGAAACAAATATCCCTTACGAAGAAGAGGATCAATTACATTAATTTCTACATTAGGATTATCAATTAAATTTTTCATAGTGTCAGGTGAACGGATATCTGCAAAAGCAAGTGTTTCTAAAGACCATCCAATAATAGTACCCTTTGGAGAGATGTTTGGTTTCCCATCAGAGGAGACAGTTGCAACATATCCAAGTTTTTGCAGATTTAAAAAATTCTTAATTTCTCTAGTTATCACAAATAATATTTTAAAATTGAATGTATTTAGTTTTCACACTATCGCATAAATTCAGCCATCTCAATTGAGAAGAAGAAGAATCCAATTCCGCCACCAATAATTGCAACCCAGGCTGCAATTTGTTTAATTTTAGACATTTGAGAGGAATTTTTCAGACTCATTATTGAATCTAATTGTCCATCTCAGACAATTATAATTAGATAGATTAAGTGAATATTATGTGGCAAGTATCAAAGATATTGGGAAATTATTTTTATTCATAGTTACAGGATTAGTTGCCATAATTGTAGGATCTTTCATGGTTAGAGGCACAATGCACATGTGGGATAAACCAGATGAAGTTAAAGATGAAAAGAAAAAGGACTAAAATGCAATGACACCAATGAGATTTTGAGTTGCTTCAAGATTCAACAATTAGAAAATCATTAGACCAATACATTCAAAGAAGAATTCTAGAAATCCCCACTGAAATTAAACAGACATTCCCAGCAATCAAACAGATTTGGAAATGCAAAGATGAAGCAGACTTTCTCTACGGATATTATGTAGGAAAAATCGAAGAAGGATCTTTGCACTATCTCCTCAAAGCAACCAGAGCATCAGCAGGTGGGTATGTAGATACTTTTGAAATACGAGGGATAATTGAGACTCACAAAATAGATTTACAAAAAGCAATAGAAACAGCAATCAATTAGTGAAGTAGAAATAGAGCATCAATTAAGTGAAAACATGGTAGGACCAAAAGATGGCGGATTTGGATTTGATCAGTCTAAAAAATACACAAGTGTTGAGAACATTGAAGAGATTTGTGTACAATGTCAAGCAGGTCAACATAAAAAATGCCTAAAAAAATCAAAAGAACAAGAAGTTTGTGAATGCGAACACTGTATGATTTACGGTTAAAGCTAAAGAGCAGATAGTTTGTTTTCTAGTTCCCGGATTTCTTTTTGATAAGAATCAGAAATGGTTTTTGCAAATTCTTTATGGGCTGTGACAATGATAGTTAATGCTTCTTTGTATTCAGAATGACCTTTCTTCAAGACATCACATGATTCAAGTTCAGTAATGTGCCCAGTAACAGTAGCTATAGCATTTTTTTGATTGAATTTTACAATCCCTCCAAATGCTTCAATTAACATGAATGCTGATTCTGCCCTACACTTGTAGGTGACTCTGCCAGTTTCAGTGTTGAATAATTGTGTAATTCCACCAGGTTTTCTAGTTACAGTAACTGTCATAGCATGTATGCAAATAACGAGGTATTAATTATTTTAGAAAACCTATGCGACAGGATCTGCAGGTGCAGTAGCTTCTGTAGCAAGGAATTTGTCAATCTCATTTATTCCCAATTTATCTCGACCAAGTAGATCAAACTTTTGCAAAATAGTTTCAAATTTTGTTTCTTCTTGTACTTGTTCATTTACAAACCATTCCAAGAAAACATATGTTGAATGATCTTTTTCTTTCTGTGCAATCTCCACCATGTTATGAATTGCTTTAGTTACAGATTGTTCATTTTTGAGTGCAGTGTTGATTAGCACTTCAAGTGATTTGTAAGAACTAGGAGAAGATTTTGTTGCAGGAATTGTTGCAATAGTTCCAAGTGAATTAAGATAGCGAACTATTTTGAGCATATGAGTTCTCTCTTCATCAGACTGAGCGTAAAAGTAATCCGCAGCTCCTTGATATCCTGTAACTTCACACCAGGATGCCATTGCAAGATAATTGTTTGTTGCAGAGGCTTCAAGAGTAACTTGATCATTTAGAGCTTTTTTTATTTTAGGAGATAATTTCATGATATTACTTGGAAATTATTCTTAAAATAGTTTATCCAAATTATTCAGGGAAATCAATCCCATATCCTTCACAATAAAAGATGTATTTTTCACGAATTTCGCCATCTTCTGCTTCAGAAAATTGGAAAACCCCAAGCACCTTGTTGTAGATATCACAAGAAATCAACGGCTCCACAATTAGTATATTGAATTTCATACAGAACATCTCCTGTTCCAGTTAGCATATCAAGTGAAACATCAAATGGTTCTGGTGATTTTCCAGGATTGATGAATTTTGCAACAAGGTTGTAAAATTCAATCTTATCTATACTAGGAGTAGATGCTAGAGAAAAACAAGTATCAAATCCAGATTCTTGAAAAGATGTAAGAATATGAAATCATCTCCAGGATCAACCTTTGAAAATGTTTGAATTATCAAGGGTTCAGTAAAATCCCCATTAGAAAATGGTGGGTGTTTAGGTCGTGCCTGCAGTTGAGGAGATAAGACAAAAAATTATTGCCTCCAAATATGCAAATTTTGATGAGACAGGAATGTCAATTAATGGCAAACGGGGATGGTCATGGGTTGCCAGACACCAAGATTTGTTTTACTATTTTTTGAGCGATAGCAGGGGCAGAGACGTGCTGAAAAAGTATTTTGCAGAATTTAAGGGAGTTTGCATCTGTGATGGTTGGCCACCGTATGGTCTGTTTAAAATTATACAGCGATGCTGGGCCCACATATTGCGCGAGGCAAAATATGTCTGGATTCAATTGGAAACAGAATATTCAAAGGAATTCTACGATAAAATCCAAAAGCTCTTTGCACGCATTACTGCAAAAGAGATAACAAAACCGAATCGGCGTCTGTACAATTCTGCAATCAAGGAACTGGATTTGATTCTCTCAGAGTACGAGTGTGAGTGTAAAAATGAAGAGTCGTTTAGAACAATCCATACAAAGATACACAATGCAGGAACAGATCTGTTTACTTTTCTGTTGTATCCGGGAGTTCCACCCACAAACAATGCTGCAGAGCAGGCAATGACATATGTTGTCATGCAAAGAAAGGTCAGAGGCTGTCTTCGAAACGAGACAGGAATGGTGACGTTTGCCAACATCATGACTTGAATGGTGACCTGGCAATACCAGGGACTGGATTTAGGGACTCAATTGAGAAAATATTTGTGATTTGGACCTAAACACACACTATTGTTGGTTTGCCATTATCATAAAATTTTGCAACGATCATCTTTCTTGAAGTGTAGAAATTCTTCACACCCTCAAATTCGTCTTTAGTTTCAATATTTATTTCTGTGATTATTTCTTTACCTACTTTTTTCAACATTTTCAACTTTAACGACGGTAAATACACCCTTGTCATCTAGTTTTGAAAGTGAGGCTTCGATCATATCCTACTTCTCTTCTCCTCCATCTGTATTGATGTTATCACATTCAGGCATTGATGTTGAAATTTGATCATTTTGTTTTATAAGATAATCTAATGTGTTCATGAATATTCTGCTATCTTTTTGAACTTAAGCGTATTGTCTACTAAGGCGTTGTCCACTTTTTCAACCCGAAAGTAGTCTGTTGTACGAAAATTAGGTCGCCCTAAAATTAGACATAGTCTAAGCGAAACTTTGTTTCCTAATTACAAATTCTGGGCACAAATTGATCATTGTTTTGAATAATTTTTGGCATGTCTAGTCACGTTCAAATGAATTAGGAAACAAAGTTCTAAGCGATTATTATCGTCTATGCCGATCAAGAAAAATGATGGTAACAAGATTAACAGCAAACCAAATAAGATACGTGATAAATCAGCGTAAAAAAGACACACGCACCTCCATACTTGCAATGCAGATGGGAGTAACACA
>JARPSM010000039.1 GCA_029782475.1 Nitrososphaerota archaeon | reverse complement strand
GCTTTAGTGTATAGAGTTGAACATGAAAATTATGCTGAGGTACTAGATCTTGATGTTGATAAATGCGATATTATCCCTCCAAAAATTTACTTGATGTTAGATGGCTGGGTTCGTGAATCATTACCTGAATTCTTTAATGCTGTTTTGTCCTTGCCAGAAGGTGCTGAAAGAGATGAAGCAAAACGGGTTTTAAGACAAAGAAAAGATACCTTGAGTGATCCAAATCTGAAACGAACAGTATATGCTGTTTGTAGAAGTCTAAAAATTGTAAACTAGATTTCTAATTTCTAGGCGTAACTTCTGGTACCTGGAACTGCGGTAGCTAATTTCATGTTACTTTTCGGTAGCTGAGAGAAATTGCAAGTACGTTTGGCGTGATTACACATAAGGTTTAACTGAAAGATATTCAGATTGAATAGTACTTTGTTGAAAATATTATTGTTTACTCTAATTGGAATATCATTAATTTTTCCTGTTTTTGCTCAAGATATTTCAAATACATATCAAAGTACCAACCAAAATCCTACATGGCAGTTAGGAATATTCTCCATAATTGGAGGATTCATAACATTGATTGGGATATTATTATCATTAAGATTTCTTTATATCGATAAAAGAATCGCTAAAAAAATTAAATCATTTCAAGATAGAAAAGCCAAATTTATTGAAAGCATGGAACAAGAGTTTGACGACAAAACTTTAGAAAAAAATGACTTGAGAGGAATTGGAGATACAATGTCTTTGTTTGATGCAACTATGGATAAATTGGAAAGGAATAAGATCAACAATAGACATACAGGGTTATACCTTGACATAATTTGTATGGCTGTAATTGTTATTCTGGGCATAGTTGCAACACTTGGATTTTTTGAAAATAATTATTTTGTTTTACCTATATTCGTATCATTACTTGGAATGATGCCTGTAATTCATTTTATAATACAAATACAAAAATTAGAAATTAAAAAAAATTAACCTAATACTTCATCTTTAATTTCACTTTTCCCAGTATAATTAGGATATGAGATATAGACATCTCTCAAAATTATTCTTAAGGGTTTTTTTTGAAGATTTGTTGACATTTCATAAACATCATTTATGATTTTTTTGTATTGTTCAGAAATTTGGCGTAATCTATGTCTGCCTTTAATCGTAAGTGTGAATTTTTGGGCATCATGTTCATTTAATGTCACAGATTTGTATTTTGAAATTAACCTTTGCTCAATTCCATTTTCAATGTCTTTAGTAAGTTGCTCACTGTAAGGGCCATAATAATGAGCTTTCCAATCATTATAAAAGTCAAAATCTTTCAATTCCTTATCATAATTTTGTTTCATCAAAAACCCATATTTTTGTAATCTTGTAGCTCCTTCAATGATATGTTCGTTTATTATCAATAAAACACGATCTAAATTGTTGACTTCCATTAGAGATATTATGTATTAGTAAAGATACGATAAAATGGTTGCTAATTTTCTTTAAATAAAATTATATTTTACTTGCATTCTCAATAATTGTTTTCCATTTGTTATTTCCTTTAATTTCAATTCCTGAAACATGGTTGTCTGACGGGATTATAGAATATCCATTGAAATTATCTAAAATTAAAGAGGATATTAGAACAGGAAAAATCCAGCTACCGAAAAGCAACATCTTCAAAGATACCGATGATGAAACAGAATCTAACTTCTCCATAGTTTTATATTATGCCCTAAGAAAATCTCGATATAATGGAATATGTTTACGCTGCTTTACTTCTTCACAAACTAGACAAAGAAGTTAACGAGGCAAACCTCACATCAGTTGTTAAAGCATCTGGTGCTGACGTCAATGAAGCCCAAGTTAAATCACTAGTTGCAGCCTTGGCCGATGTTAACATCGATGAGGCAGTTAAAGCCGCCCCAGTTGCAGCAACAGCAGCACCGGCAGCAGATGCAACAGCACCGGCAGCAGAAGAAAAGAAGAAAGAAGAACCTAAAAACGAAGAAGCAGCCATGGAAGGATTGTCTTCCTTATTTGGCTAAGCAACTTTATTTTAATCAAATTTACTTTTGATCTTTATTTTTATCAATTCTTAATTAGCCAGATCTCTCAGTTGGTTTGAATGGTAGATTTTTCTTTTCCAATAGATGGATTCATTAGCATTTTAGATTATTTGGGAACTATTGCTTTTGCAGTAACTGGAGCATCCAAAGCAATAGCACACAAGGCAGATATTTTTGGAATTATTGTATTGGCTACTGTAGTTGGAGTGGGAGGTGGAGTAACTCGAGATGTAATCTTTGGACGATTTCCTACAGCATTCTCAGATCCTATCTATGTCTCAATAACAGTATCAGTTGGAGTTGTAATTTTCTTTTTGTATACAAAATTCAAAAAACAAATGAGCATATGGCTGGTTTTTGATGCAGTTGGATTGGGCGTGTTTTCAATTTTAGGTGCATCAATTGCATACCAAATAGTTGGATTAGAATTTCTTCCAATGCTGTTTGGTGGAATGATAACTGGAATTGGTGGTGGGATATTGCGAGATGTCTTTGTTCAAGAAATCCCAATCGTATTTGTAAAAGAAGTGTATGCTGTTGCCAGCATAATTGGAATTGTGGTATTTTATGGACTACTTTCATTTGGAATAGATGTGCAGATTGCATCTGTAATTGGAATAATTGTGGGAACTGGAATTCGATTACTTGCCATGAAGTATAATTGGAATCTTCCCAAAGTTCAAGAATCTTGATTATAAGATCGGTTGCACAATTAATATAATTTGATCACATTCTCGATATTTCCTCACAATAAAATCCAAAGCTGATGAGTAATCATTCTCAAAATATGTTCAACCATACAAAATTATCAAAAAAACCAAAACAATTCCTCTGTAACAGGACTAACTGTTGCACAGTTTGATTCCCTATCCAAAGTGATTCAAAAACAATACAAAACTACAGAAGAAAAGCGATTCTCAAAACAAAAAAGAAAACGTAACATTGGTGCAGGACGACATTTCAAGCATACCATTAAAGACAGAATCCTAATGTTGCTAATGTATTATCGAATGTATACAACATATGATATGTTGGGCATGATATTTGATTTGTCCAAATCAAATATCATCATGCCCAATAGGTCATATGTCGTATAGTGCGGTAGTACATCAAAAGCATCAGGATTCTGTCCTTGAGGGGCAAATCAAACTTGTGGCCTGCACCGATACCTCTTTTCTTGTTTTTTGACAGGCGGTTTTCTTTTGTAATTTTCTAGTTTTTCCCTATTTCCTTGCACAGAGAATCAAATTGCTGTACGGCAAGACTGGTAACGGAGAGAAACAGTTTGGGTTTTTTTGCTAGTTTGGTGCATTGAACATGAAATCAATTGGTTACGCATCAGCTTTGGATCTTATTATTAGAAAATGTTGAAATTGTACTCAAATTGTGCTAATTGCGCAAGACATCTACTTTTCAGGCGAATCTCTAAGAAATACAGCTAGATCACTTAAACTTCTAGGCATGGATGTATCACACCAAACTATCTATAACTGAATTGAAAAATACACCAAACTCATGAACCAATACCTAGACAAGATAGTTCCACAAGTGGGAGATGCTTGGAGGGCAGATGAAATCTATGTAAAGATTCGTGGCGAATTAAAATATGTATTTGCAATGATGGATGATGAAACTAGATTTTGGATTGCTCAAAAAGTAGGAGATAGAAAGGAAGGTCATAACGCAGGGGGGTTACTACAAAAAGCAAAACAGGTTACACAAAAAAAAACCAAAGACGTTCATCACTGACATACTCTAACATCAGGATTACAAATACAAACTGCAGCGTTATTTGGTTACTACAAAAAACAAAACAGGTTACACAAACAAAACCAAAGGTGTTCATCACTGACGGATTAGGATCATACCATGAAGCATACAAGAAAGAGTTTTGGACATTGAAAAGACGACATAGAACATTACACATCAGACACATTCACTTGCAAGGACATAAACGATAACAAGATGGAACGATTGAATGGAGAGATTAGAGATAGAGAGAGAAAGTAATGAGAGGGATAAAGAAGAAAGATTCAGTTACACTAACAGGTTATCAGTTGTTTCATAACTACATCAGACCACACAGTGCGTTAGATGGTAAAACACCTAGTGAGAAATGTGGAATGGAGATTAAAAGAGATAGCAAATGGATTACGTTAATTCAAAATGCTAAACAAATTCAATGTCAAGGAGGGTCTCATCCCTGAAATATACACGACATTTGTTAAATTCTGAATATGATCTAGATTCATCTGGACAATTTACAATTGTTGCATGCCCATTTTCTAAATTATCAACACATGCATCAATTAATGGACGACGGTTATACCAAGCTAAAAGATATTGTCTTGTAAAATCAATAGATAAAACAGTAAAAAGATTAGAACTCAAATGGTTTTGAACTTATCTTGTCTTTTAAAAATACATCTACAGTAGTTGTATCTCTAATTTTTTCAAATTCTGGAGCAAGTGATTTTAATTCTTGCAGAGTGAGAGGGTTACCTGTACCAACATTAAGAGCTAAGCCACTAGCTTCTGCTCTTTCACATATTGCAGTATCTGCTTCTGTCCAATCACATTGTTCTCCTTGTGCCATGTAGCATAATGTAGCAATATGTTACATAAAGGTACTGCCAAGTACCTATACCTGAAGCGATCAGAAAAACCAACCCAATGTGGATGGAGGAGGACACCGATGACTAGGCGAAATCATTTCCATATACTACAATACAAATTAAATAACAATAACGTTATCTAATAACTATGGTAATAAGAGATGTTGCTCCATTTGACGATAAGCAATGGGATCAGTTAATGGAGAACATGAAAAAGGGTCCAACAGATAATGAGAGAAAAGTTGTAAAAGAAGCACAGGAAAGAGCAAGAAAAATCAAAAGAGAAAATTTCTAAATGACCAATAAGATTCAATTGTCAGATTCTAACGTCAGTTATTCACAAGTAAAAGAAACGGATTTGTTGAAGGATAATTTTGAATCCTCTATTGAAGAATTTACAACATACTATCATATTGACTGTTTACAAGATGTCAGAGAGAAATTAGTTAGAATGTATCTTTTGAAATTAGAAGGTAAAACAATAGGGTATGTTACTTTGACAATGACTCATATCAAACATAATGCTACTGAATCTATTAGAGAAAAGCAAGTGAATGGAAATATTCCAGCGTTGTTAATTAGATGTCTTGCGCAGTTAGCACAATTTGAGTACAATCTCAACATTTTCTAATAATAAGATCCAAAGCTGAGGCGTAACCAATTGATTTCATGTTCAATTGTACCAAACTAGCAAAAAAACCCAAACTGTTTCTCTCCGTTACCGGTCTTGCCGTACAGCAATTTGATTCACTGTGCAAGGAAATAGAGAAAAACTACAAAATTACAAAAGAAAACCGCCTGTCAAAAAACAGGAAAAGAGGTATTGGTGCAGGCCACAAGTTTGATTTGCCCCTCAAGGACAGAGTCCTGATGCTTTTGATGTACTACCGCACATATACGACATGACCTATTGGGCATAATGATATTTGATTTGTCCAAATCAAATATATGCAGAGGCATCAAATACCTAGAGCCTGCAATAAAACAGTCCGTGCCAATCCCTTCCAAAAAATATGCAGATTCAAAAAAGGTTACAAACATGCAGCAACTCTTGGAATTCTTTCCCGAACTGACTACAATTACAGATGGAACAGAGCAACCCAGCCCAAGACCAAAAAATCGTGCCAAAAGAAAGACACACACTATTCAGGCAAAAAGAAAAAATACACAGTGCAAAACCAAATAACGACAAATCTCAACGGTGAGATAATTCACAAATCACCTCATGCGCCTGGCAGCCATCATGATTACAGGATATACAAGTCAAAGCATCCAACATTGTCCAAAGTAGTATTCCAGTTTTTTGATCTTGGGTATGTGGGTGTTGAGAAAGACTTTAAAAATCAGATCAGTGTTTTGCCATACAAGAAAAAAAAGGGCAAAAAGCTCACCGCTCAGCAAAAGGCATACAACAAGACACAGTCCAAGATAAGAATCAAAGTGGAACATGCCATTGCTCAAATCAAGAAATTTAGGATAAGTAGTGAGGTATTTAGGAACAAATTATCAAGGCATGACACGATTAGTGAAATTGTCTGTGGAATTGTCAATTACAAGATAAAATGGAAAAAAGAATTCATTGTAATACCGTGATGGTATAGAACAGTTACAAATCAAATGGAATGAAAGGTT
>JARPSM010000017.1 GCA_029782475.1 Nitrososphaerota archaeon | reverse complement strand
ATTAGCAGATCCATGTGACTTGACAGTAATTTGTTTTGTTTGGATCAAATCTTATTTTAATTTGTAAAGTGTTTGCAACGTTAATGTCTGTAAGGTGAAAAAATTATTGATTTATAGTTGATTGTGCATAGACTCTATTATAATTATACCCATGCCAAAAATCACCATCACAGTAAAGCACAATTTTTTTTCTTTTATGAACAAAATCGGGATTACCATACATCTTTGGATACATTTCCCATTTGTATCCGGAATCCGCAAGCATCTTTTTCATTTTGATGTCAATTTTGGTGTTGGCACTTCTGATTCGGGACATTACCCATGATCTTTTTTTCGGAGTAAAGATATCAGTCATCGACTCTAGGAGACCTGTTTTTTGATATTCTTGGCAATAGCCATGGATAGCAAAGGTGGGACTGCATTTCCTATCTGAATGAATTGTGCCGAGCGTGAACCGCAGAATACAAAAGAATCAGGAAAACTCTGCAGTCTTGCAGCTTCTCTTACCGAAATTGTTCTATGTTGTTTTGGATGAATGTACATGTAGCCATCCTTATGAAGGTGGGATATTACCGTCCATGAATGACTGTCAATTGGCAGACGTTTCCACTTGTCAACAAAGGATTCGTCACTGTATCCAATTTTTTTTCTGTCTGCCTTTGAGAGCTCACTCCATCTACCACCAGGTTTCATGTTCCTGAAAACCTGAATGTCTTTTTCACGGTGCCATCTAGTAACGTTGTTTGCAACTTTTTCTTCTTTGCCCCGTATCCATTTTTGATAATCTGATAAAGGGACGGTCTTGTATTTTTTCTCAGATTGTGAGACCTTTGACATTTTTTCAGGCAATCTCAACAGTGGAAGATCACCTATAGCATCCCATACTGTGGTTTGGTTTTTCAGATTGGGTGAAATCAATGTTCTATCCATGCCATTTTTTGGGAAATGAGTTTCCTTGGGCCATGTAATCGGCTTGTTTGTTCTTGTTGCAATAAAGAAAATTCTTTTTCGGGATTGCGGAACACCATAATCTAATGCGTTTAGAACTTTTGAATCAACATTTGAATATCCTACATCTCTGAAATCTTCTTCAATCTGTTTTACAACAGTGCCGTTCTTGTAGCTAACCATTCCAAGAACATTTTCCATTACAATTGCCTTTGGCTTGAACTTGTCTACGAATTTAATGAATGATTTGTAAAGGTGGTTTCTCTTGTCGTTGATGAATCTTGCATCAGAGATTCCTTTTTTTTGTCCATTTTTGACCAATGATGCCATCTTGATTCTACCCATTGTGCTAAATCCTTGGCACGGAGGCCCCCCAATAATAATATCGACATCTCCTTTTTTGAGTGAAGTTGTTTTTTGAAATTTTTCCACAACATTAGGCACGCTTGCATCTTCGCATACCACGTTTTCCTTTTTTACTTTCGGGAAATTTTTTCTATATGTTTCAATTCCAGGCTTGAATATGTCCAACGCTCCAACTGATTTCATTCCTGCAAGCTCGAATCCCATACTTAGTCCGCCAGGAACCCCAAATATCTCTACAAAAGAAAGTTTTCCCATTTTGTATCTTAGCAATCATCTTGTAATAAACTCATTTAATGAACAGTGATCTCATTTGGTAAAAATTTGTAATTTTACAAGCATGTTGTATTTGTTAGGATTTGGCACTTTGTAAAAATTATGTCTGGTAGGTTTTTCTTATCAGATTAGACATGCGAATTTCTTTGAAAAGTTTGATCAGTGATGAAGAAAACTTGGGATCGTTTCCCACAAGTTTAATCAGTTTTTTGTAATTTTCATCCCTGCTGATTTTTGTTCTTTCTTTCCAAGGCAGTTTGGAAATTGTCTCAAGCAACGGAAGCAACATTAACAGGATTGATTTCTGAGTTTCAATATTATTTTCAACCAGATTCCATTTTTTTAGAAATCCAACTATGATTGGATTTGTAAAATATACAGAAGAACCATCGACCACAAGCATTGGAAACTGCATGTCAATTGCAGTTTGAAAAACATTATCTATCTTGTCAGACAGACTGCCAGAAAAATTCAGTTCCCTAGCCCAATCTTTGCAAATCCGTTCCACGTTTTCTTGAAATCCTTTTGCATTTGAAACTCTGGAAATAACATTCATGTCTCTACATGTCCTGTAACATAGCATTCCAGAGGCCAACAGAACCATGTCAAAGTATGACAACATGTTGCCAGCACTGACAGTCAGAATCCTTTCAAATTTTCTCTCAGCCATATTCTTACTGTCACGTATTTCCATTAGAATTCCATTTAGAATGGGGATTTCAGACGGTTCCTTTTCGATTAGTTTGTCATAAATGCTAGCCTCAATTTTGGTCTTAAACGATCGTCCAAAGTGCAAGGTGTCAACCCATACTCCCCGAACATCTGCATTGTAAACCTCAATTTCATTTCCAGATACAAAAATTTTTTCTTTGATGCCCAGTTTGTCAATTACATAAACACTCTTTGACAGTTTGAAAATCGCATTCATCTTTTTTCCAAATTCAATATGAGTTGAAGGAGTGAATCCTTTTCCTGGCTGTAGCCAGAATCCGTATTTAAAAAACTTGTGATAAAACCAGTT
Organism: Nitrososphaerota archaeon; assembly: GCA_029782475.1. GTDB lineage: Archaea > Thermoproteota > Nitrososphaeria > Nitrososphaerales > Nitrosopumilaceae > Nitrosopumilus. Next base: position 7,123 of record JARPSM010000017.1, on the reverse strand, counting down.
AGAAATTGTTTCATTTGCAAGATTTTCTTTTGCAGTTGACTGCTCAATAATATTCATGCTCGAGAATTTTACAGGGTTTGGATTCTTGTCCCCTTTTTTGTTTGATAGCTCAATACACTTCATGTCATCAAAGAAGCTGCTGGAAGGGTCAAAAATTTTTGCTGCACGTGTCTGATAGAGTTTCAGCATGGACATTGTATTCATACTTGCAAAGTAAACAGGAATCAGGCCGTATTGGAAAAAGAAATGCTCGCTGCCTTTTTTTCCTGCAAAGCCTCCAGAATGATTTCTAAACATGCTAAGTGGATTCGTTATGGTGATGTACACTGGTTCGTTGAATTCAGCATAAAATGCAGGGAACATTTCTCCCGTAACAATCTCATCATCTACAAAATTTATGAAAGGAAGATCATTTTTGTTATCATTGTATTCTTTATGAAACAGTTTTGTCTTTTTAGAATAGTCATAATACATACCGTTGTCAAATCCCTGCAAAAGTCTTCCGGCCCTTGATTCAATTTTTGATTTTGAATCTGTCATTTTGGTACACCGGATGTCTTTTTTAGAATTAAATCAAAAAGATCCCCCACAGTATCTGCAGAATCTCCAAAAGTTTTGATTAAAAGTTCATGATTTTTTGCAATCCCACGCCATGAGAGATTTGCAGAGCCGATTAGTGCCTGACAATCCCCCAATTGGTGGTCAATCACAACAATTTTTGCATGCAAATCACCCTCATCAGGATCAAATGTCCTGACAACAAAGTTGGGATAATCTTTCATCAGTCGGCTCATCAGACTTCTCACACCATTGAAATCCTCTTTTTCATATCTGTTAATTATAAGAGTAAAGGGAAATTCTTTTTTCAACACGCTTTCTAACAAATCAAAAAATTCTTTGCTATAGGTAAGAGAATAAGCAGTCATTTTTACAGAATGTTTAGCATCGTTCAAAACAATTCTCAAAGTGTTCAGAATAGAATCTATATTTTTTGTTCCAAGCCAAAAGTCTCCGGTTACTGAAATACTGTTGTCACTCATCTCTTTCAAAGATTTTCCAAAAGAATTCTTCTATCAAGGAATCGGTTAAAGTATGAACATGATGTTTCAGACATGTGTAGACATGCATAGCATGCTGCACCAAAATCGCCAATATCTTTAACGTTCTGTTCATAACAAAGAGGATCATTTGAACAGAATTCCAGATCAGCTAATGCTTGCTCGACAACTCTTTCAAATGTTGGAACTTTGGAAACCATGCCGCCCAAGCTTCCATCACCCCCAGGTTGTGATGTGTAAAGCAAAACACCTCCCTTTACATTTCCTGAAGGGTCAACTTCAGTGTAAACTACCTCTCTAATTGATGCTGAAGAGTATCCGGAATGAAGTGAGATTGCAGCGATAAGTCTGTGTGCAAGAGAATGCCACCAGACAAAGACGGGATGATACTCTATGTTATTGTCCATTGCATGAAAACGTTCATCCCATTCTTTGGATGAAATATTCAAATCTACGTCATGATCATCAATGAAAATCCCTTCTCCAATTTGTTCAATTCCAGGATACCATCTTTCATTTCCATGCAGATAGAATTTTTCGACAAGAGGATGATTGATTCCTTTGTTGTCGGGATTTTCCGTATCCAGTCTCTGATATCCTTTCTGAACAGTAATTACTTTTAGTTTCTCTATCGGTGAAACTCTCAGTTTTTTTGTTTCAAGTTTGATTGAACCTTTGGCGCTTCCGTCACTTCTAATGCCTCTTTTAGGCACACTAAAGTGAGGATCCGTGTCAGGATTAAGAGGATGGCCGTTTCTTGCCGCACTCTTCAGTGATCTAAACTCATAGAGTCGTCTTTCTAGCAGTGTTGACGGAGCATCTTTCGTGTTTTTTATCACATCATTAATAGCTGCTCCAAGAATTTCTTCTTCTGCTGTTTCTACAATGTGCACATCATCATCTGAAATAGTTCCAGGTGAATTTTCGTTGGATGTGTTAATTCGTTTAATCAGTTTGTCCTTTGTCCAATCTTTATCAGAAATTAAAATAGTATGCAGACTTTTTTTGCCGAGAACTCTGTGATGTACGCTTTCAGGTCCGGGAATTGCAATAATTGGCAATAGTTTAGGAATTCTCAACATGGATGATCCACGCAGAGTTACTTGTGATTGTTCTGGACACCTTGCGTTTCCCCCGGGAGTTTCAGGAAATCTTCCAGTACACCATTTGTTTTTTTGGTAAACATCTTGCAATGTTGTCTCGCGGTTGCAAGAAGAACAAACAATTTTCAGATCATCAAGTGATCCTCCACGGTCATCCCAACGATAGACTTTGCTGGAACATGATGCGGTGTGATCAATCATACCTCTCCAGTCTATGTCATCCAAATGTCCTGCAGGACATGCTCTTACAAATCTGATTGCCTGTTTTCTTTTAATGTCAAATGTTCTGTTTGTTCTGCATGAAGGACATCTGGTACTGTCATTGTCAAATTCGTACAGATATCCGTGTTCCACACAAAGACCCCAATCAGGAAATGTAAAAGTCTTGTAGACTCCCTCACTTTCTTTTTTATTTAGCAGTACATTTGTAGGAACTGAAAATATGTTTCCGTCAAGAATATCTTTGTGAAGAAACACGTCAATTTGAAAATCTGATACGTTTAGTTCCTTGCCCTTGTAAAAAATCTGCCCCCATTGATCAAAGTCAGGAATTATTCTTGGACCGCTTGATGTCTCAATAATACTTCCAATGCCAAAAGTAAACACAAACTGAGAGGGCCTTAAGCCATAGCCTGCCATTTTAATCCCTAAACCTCATGCTTGACTCGACATCCCTTAGTGAATTTGGAGTGTTCTCATTTACAGATGAAAGTCCAGCCTGCATGTGTTTTTCATCCCCTAAAACTACGTGTTTTTTTGGAATTCTTCCAAAAGCACTTTCATAATAGTACAAGTCTTTGATTTTTTTTGCCTTTATTTCCCAGCTAGAAACAAGTGAATTGAGAACGCCTGTAACATCTTTGTCGGGCTGAATTCTGTCTTCTGGTTGATCATTGTTTCTTTTCTTAACTGCCTTTAGTATTTCATCTATCTCGTTGCTGGTCTCTCTCTCTGTTGCCATCAGTCTGCTTCCGCTTACCATTGCTTTGTATTGATCTTCAGGTGCCCAGTTTGGATTTATTGGTACGTTGTTGATTGTTCTCCCGTTTCTAAGAATTGCAATCATCACAGGCAACAGACCTTTGTTTACTGCTCCAGGTGAAAATGGGAAAACAGTTAGTGGTTCTACATGTCGGTACAGTGCACGATGATATCCTGTAAAAAATTCGTAATGATCAAGGTCTCTTGAACGGGTAGATCTTAGAAAAGTTATAACAAGTGCGCCTTTCTTTCTTCCAACTCTACCTGTTGCTTGAATGTAGTTTGATGTTGTTTTTGGTTGGCCGTGCACTATCATTTGTGACAGTCTGTCAACGTCTACTCCTGTTCCAAACATGGATGTTGCAAAAACTGCATCCATAGATTCTTTTTCAAGTCTGTCAAGAACTGCAGAGATGTTTGTCTTGTCAGGAATATTGCTGTGCAATTCTACTGCTTCAATCTGTGAAAGATGTCTCGGTGTTTGTCCTTTTCTTGATGCAATTATGTTCACATGTGCAGGAATGTCTTGTTCGTATCCTGCTCTAATGCCAGCAAGTTCTCTCATGGCATTAAAGTAGCCAACAAGAGTCCAGAAATATTTTAGTTCATCATCAATTGGTCCGCTTCCACGAATTGCCTGTGATTCCTGCAACATTGATGCCCAAATTCTTGTCGTCGGTGTAATCGGGCCTCTTCCAGGTGCCATGACTCCCACATACCATCGTCCCGGTCCCTTGTCATCAAGCGGATGGGCCTCATCTGCATCAGAAAAGAAATTTTTTCCCGCTAACAAACCGGAAGGAGGAAATTGTTTGAAATCTCTGCAGTATAATGACTGAATTTGCTCTCCTGCAGCTCTGATAGTAGCAGTTGAAACCAAATATTTTGGAGATATTTGTAATTTGTTTTCATAACGAGTTGACAAAATGTCTATTGCTGTCTCATACAGTCCAACCATACTTCCCAACGGGCCTTCTATCAAATGCAGTTCATCCTGCAAAATTATTTCAGGTGGCAGAAATGGAGATATTGGAAATATGTTTCCAGCATCCCTGTCGCCAGGTTTTTCAGACATGTTTTCTCTGTAAAATCCCCATTTGTCATCAACCTTGTTGACATTTCCAAACATGGCTGCAGTATGAGACAAAATTGGAAGTTGCGCAAACTTGTCCACTGTTGCAACAATCAATGATGGACATTTTGTGTAAATTTGGGAGTCTATTAGAAATGCAGGGATTGGGATTCCTTTAGACACATGCGAATCGCCTAGTTTTCTGAATGGTTCTGGAACAGTTGTATGTGATTGATTTCTGTTTGTAGTATGCAAGTATTCAGTCCATTCTTCTTTGTTTAGTGCACAGTCAGGATTAGGGCAACGAATTTCAACATCATATGCAAGTCCTGATGAATAAGGGTCGTCGGATTTCACTTCTTCTTTCTTCAAAAAATATCCTGGTCTGCTTGCAGCTGTACATTCAAGCTGTGATTTTGGGATTTTATTTTTGATGCACTCGTTCCACCAGCTGTTTATTTTTTTGTCAGACTCGCCAGCAAGTGTTGTTTCAAAATTTAGTTTCAGTGTGTGATAGTTACTGTTTGAAAGTGCAAACACCTCGGGTTTTTTTGTCACTATAATGTCACTGTGATTCAGATCAGATGCGGAAAGATCAGGAATGCTTTTGCACTTTATTGTTAGAAACAGTTCATGTTTGTTTCCATGAATTCCGCTTTTAGGGATTGCAAGATGTTTTCTGCAGCAAGGACATTGCAAGACCTGTGCAGGTTCCTCATCTTCATAAGACGTTTCTTCATTGGAACCCCATTTTGAAAGATGTTTGTATGTGAGAATGGAGACAGCTCCAACATATCTCACGGGTTTTTTTGTAACAGGATTGAATCCAGGATTAGATCTGTCCAAAAGTGCATTTGGAGTAAGGCCCCCTCCAACCCACAGCCCTACAGAGAAGCTCAGTGTGCCCCAAATGAATTCTCCAGAAATTTTAATGTCTGAAGGATTCCAGTCTTGTGTTCTGAGAAATTCACAAGCTGTAATTGTAACAAGTGTACGTCTAAACTGCTGAAGGGTAAGCAAACGCAGTGTGTAACGGGATATTGCAGTTGTACCATAGCATGTACTGTCATTGGGTTGTCTGTTCAGTCTTCGCAGTGCAATTGTAAAAATCAAAATTCCAAGATATGCTTCAGTTTTTCCACCGCCAGTAGGATACCACAAAAGATCACAGATGTTTCTATCAGGACTTTGCGGTTTTGATATGCCTTCAAGACATTGAAGTATGAATGCCATCTGAAACGGTCGCCATACCAGTTTTTCTCTGCCTGCCCATTTTGCCTGAATAGACATTGCCTTGTTCATAAAGCAAAATGCAAGCCTTATCTTATCGTCTTGAAGTAGTTTAATTCCGTTGTTTATTCTTCTGCGGACTTCAATACATTCATCAATGTTGATTTTTGCAGTTATTTTTTCATCATCAGTTAAGGCAGAAACATCCATGTTTTCTATCCAATTACCATATGCTTTCAGCAATTTGTCAAGGGAATCAAATAATTTCGAAGAGTCAAATCCATCTGCAAGTATTTCTGCATTCATGTCATTCTCTTCCATTTCATCAATGTTGGAAACATCCACAGTCGTTTGATTTATTGCATATGATGGAAGAAAGTCTGTTCGAATATGCGGGTTTGTAAATAGTTCTACATCTTTGTCAGAGTATTTGTTTTCTTCAAATACTTTTACGGACATGTCAGGTGGAATCAGGCTACTGTCTTTTCCATCAAACGGTCTTTCAGGATCAATCTCCTGCCACATTGTCCCAGTCATGTGTCCCTTTGCAAGGGGTTTTTGATTTCTGTACAGGAAGCTTATCTGTTCTTCTTCCTTGTCATTTAGTGTGGGAACGTTTCTGACAGAATGTAATGCAGCATAGTCTGAAACATTTATCCTAATTTGCGGTTGAAAAACATAGTCTGAATGATCAAGTCTTGTTTTATTTTTTGCATCCGTGGCATTGACAAGGAAAAGAGAGACATGAAAGTTTTCTTTCTTCATTTGTCTTGAAACAAGTTTTATCTTTACATCACCATGTGGTGTAGACCATTCGTTATTTTTAGAAGCATCAATTCCTTTTTTGATAAACACAAATGGATTTCTTTGTCTTAGATTATTTTTTGCATAGTATCTTGCAAAGATTACGCAAAAATCAAGAGTTGTTTTTTCCCTGTCCAGAATAAAAGAAATGCCAATACTCTTTGGCAATCCAAGTGGATGCAACAGTTTTGAACTGATGTCAAAGTCATCAATGTCATCAGCACTGTCTTCCTCTGCGCTTTTTTCTTCTTTGAGTCCCTTAAGATCAATACTTCCAAAACCTCCAGGCAAGATACGTCGGAATTTAACTGGCTCCAATACACCTGTCACATATTCAAATTTTGGATTCTGTATTGTTTCATATGATGCATCTTTGCCACGTGGACCAAGCAGTTCTTCTCTCATCGCTACAAACTGTCTTTCTCTGATTGAGCTTGTAGAGGACATGCTATTCAAAAATTCCTAAAAATATAAAAATCACATCTTAATGTTGGCTAGATTAGTATAAAAAGTAGATCTTGGATATCAGAGATTGTTCTTTCCAGAAATTATTTCGTGGTATCTTCATGATTGATTCCTCCACAGTATTTCAGGGTCTATAATTATTTCGTTTGTTATCTTTTTGGCATAATATGCATCAGATAGAGTCTCCATCTCATCTAGATTCAGTGCACCGTGTGGTCTTGTGTGATTGTACCAGTGCATGAATTCATCCACAGACTCAAAGTATTTTATCTTACATTCAAAGATATCCCAGAATTTCTCTAGCTTGCCGTTTGTCTGCGGATGTCTTACTCTTGTGTGGGAATGTTTCACATGATTTCTCATTAACTGTTTCTCAAAGTCTACTGGACTGTTACCATCAAGTGGCTTGA
>JARPSM010000016.1 GCA_029782475.1 Nitrososphaerota archaeon | reverse complement strand
AAATGATTTACAAGAAGCGTCATGGTATTACTGTTAAAACCTGCTGGATTGCAGATATTAAAAGAAAGCATGGTAAAACCAAACGTCAGGCACCAAATAGATTGGGTAAAAAACCAAAATATCCATGTCCTGCACATATCCACCAAAGTCTTGAGAAAATTCTCAAAGAATTACACATGATCTGAACAACACCTGTCTATACCCTGATTGAAATATCAGAAATCAATCAAGAACCAGAAAAATCCAATCTATATTCCAGGGACAGATTTGGAGACCAAAACCAACACTAAAAATATTGGAAAAGAGGAAAAACCTGATATTATTTAGGATTTCTTGACATGGTTTTACAGTTTGGTATCATAGCCAATAGTATCAGTGGCCTTTGTAGGAATTGAGGATCTATCCTGCATGGCGAGGCTCTGAACATGATTTAGATTCCTGAGACTGAAATCCCTGAATCCATAAAGTCCATGAAATTCATAACTGGCCAAGAATCAGAGCCTGCAATTCATCAGGGAATTTTTTTACAGTTATATGGCCTATACAACTCAAAAAAGACAACTCTCCTTTGAGAGATAAGCCTAATGATTGGGAATTCCAACCAAGGTGTGTCATTAGAATTTACACTAAAACAACAATAACAAACTAGATGGATAAATACTTGCTAGAATGGGAATTATTATATAGGAATTGTAAGGTCGTTGCTTTATGAATAAGCGTATTAGTATGCTCTTTACTATTGCAGCAGTAGCTGTAATGGGGGCAACCTTATTCGGAAGCACATACACACAAACCCAAATTGGCGGACAATCACTTGACATCAACAAAATGGATGCCGATGTAATTGAACAAATCCATCAAATGGGCGGTTTACAACTTGTAATGCCTCAAGCATTTGCAGAGACTGACTGTGGTGCATTATCACAAACTGGACGAGACGTAGTCGAGTTCAATTTGACTGGTGAAAGTGTCGAACTTCCAATCATGGGAGGAAAAACTTACAACGCCATGACCTTTAGTGGACAAGTCCCAGGACCAACACTAAGAGTTACACAAGGTGATGTTGTAAAAATGACACTTACAATTCCAGAAGATGAAGTTACTGGACACGGTAACGACATGCACTCATCTCAAATGTCAGCAGGAAACTTTGAATCCGTTAATCCGGGTGAAACAAGCATGTACTGCTACATTGCTGAATCTGCTGGTGTTTTCAAATACCATTGTTCTGGTGTCAAACTAATTGGCATGGACCAACACGTTCTTTCCGGCATGTACGGGATTGCAATCGTTGATCCTGTTAATGGATACAAGAAATTAATGGTCGAGAAAACCTCAGTTAGTGGTAGCAAAGTTTCATTAGATAGACAATTCTACGATGCAGACGCATTAGAGTTCCAACTCCAATACAATCAATTGTATTTGACTGATGACGGCAATTATGATGCAACAGCAATGTTTGCACATCAAAACACCGCAACAGTCGTTAATGGAATGCAATTTGGTTATGTACCAAACATGGCTCATAACTTACTCGTCAATGGCGATGTAAACAAGAACATCTTTGTCGCACAACCATGGAATGGACTTGAACACAAGCAATACCAATCACAACTCTTGTTTGTTGAAAATGATCAACACGTGAGACTCTTTGTTGAAAACCACGGTAACGAACCAGTTTTCTTCCACATTGTTGGAGAAATCTTGGACAGAGTTACCCAAGGTAACAGAGTACAATCCGCAGCAACTGAAACATGGTTACTTGGAGGTTCACAAAACATGATTGTTGACTTGGTCTTTGATGAACCAGGTACATATGCAGCAGTAAACCATGATTATGCAGCAATTTACACTGGCGCAGCTACAGTCTTTGTAGCAGGTGACCCATTTGGCTTGAACCCAGTTCTAGTTGAGAAAGGCGTTATCCCAGAACCAGTAGCATCTTATGCATATGCTTTAGGCAATCCAAGTGATGCTGTTCCTCCAATGGGAGCACAAAGTATTGCTCACCCTGCCAAAAACATTCACGGTTTAATGACTGATGAAATAGCTTCTGAAATGCAAGCAAGTGGCGATTATATCGCATTATGGGAAGTAATTCCTATAGTAGCAGAAATGCTTACTTCTTGATCTTTTAACAATCTTTTTTTCTTTTTATTTTCTTAATGAATTATATGCCGTTCTTCGTTTTTTATTCTTATGGGATTTGAAGACTCTGTATTGATTTGTGATCTAGTCGATCCTATATTGAATAAAATTCTGATTGATAATGGACTAAAAGTTTCATATGAACCTGAGATTACACCTGAACAAATTTTAGAAAAAATTCCTAGTTTTAATATTGTAATTGTTCGAAGTCGAACTATAATTACAAAAGAAATGATTGAGAAAGCAGATAATTGTAAAATAATTGCACGCGTTGGAGTTGGATTAGATAATGTAGATCAAGAGGCAGCTAAAACAAAAAACATTCGTGTAATTAATGCAGTTGAGGGTGCAATGAATGCCGTTGCAGAATTAGTTTTAGGTTTAATGTTATCTCTTGCAAGACAAACTGGTAGGGCTGATAGAGCAATTAGAAATGAGCAATGGCTCAAAAAAGAACTCAAGGGAACAGAACTTCGAGGAAAATATCTGGGAATTATTGGTTTGGGAAATATTGGTAAAAGATTAGGAAGACTTGCACGTGCACTAAACATGAACATCATTGGATATGATGTAATACCAATTGATGAGGAATTTGCAAAAGAAGTCGGTTTGATGAAAGCTGACTTGAATACTCTTTTACAAAGTTCTGATTACATTTCAATTCACGTTCCACTTTTAGATTCTACTCACCATCTTTTAGATGCAGAAAAAATGTCCACCATGAAAAAGACTGCAAAAATTATCAATACTTCTAGAGGTGGAGTTGTTGATGAGGATGCTCTTTACAATGCCCTCAAAAATGGTACGTTGGGTGGCGCTGCATTAGATGTATTTGAAAAAGAACCAGCCATTGGAACAAAACTCGCCGAACTTGATAATGTGATTTTAACACCTCACATTGGAGCTCAAACAAAAGAGGCACAATCACTAGCCGCAAATGTAATTGCTGAAAAGATCATTCAGATTCTTCGTGGCGTAATCTAGTATAATTTCTGCCTGAATTTTAAAAATAAGTAAAAAAGCTTGACTTTTACGTGATTTATTATCATCTCTTCATTTTTAACGTCAATTCAGAGGTTAAAACATACAAATGAATAATTTCGCTGTAAAGAAATTGTATTCAGAAAAATACACACTATTACCTAGTGTTGACTCTTTCTTGAAAATATCTATTGGATTAATCTTGTTTACTATGATTTCAACTGCATTTGTATATGCAGAAACAATGTCTGTTGACGTTGATGGTACTTCTTTTGATTTAGAATATACTGCTACAGGAATGACTGTTTCAGGAATTGAAGCTGACACTGATTTTATTTCTTTGATATTGACAGTAGATGTAACTGAATCTACTGGTACATTGGATGTCACATTGGATAGATCTTTCTTTGATTCTACCTTTGAAGGATTAGATGATGACTTTATTATTTTAGCCGATGGTGATGAACCCAACTTTTCAGAAACTGCAACAACTCCTCAAAGTAGAACTTTGAGTTTTGAATTACCTGCAGGCACTGAAGAAATTGAAATTATTGGTTCCGTATTTGCCAATTCTGCAACTGTAGTTCCAGATACTAGCGAAGATGATGCAGCAGCCAAAGCCGCAGCAGCATCAGATGATGCAGCAGCAGCAGCAGCAGCCAAAGCCGCAGCAGCAGATGATGCAGCAGCAGCAGCAGCCAAAGCCGCATCAGATGATGCAGCAGCAGCAGCAGCAGCCAAAGCCGCATCAGATGATGCAGCAGCAGCAGCAGCAGCCAAAGCCGCAGCAGATGATGATGCAGCCGATAATACTTCTGCAACACAGTGTGGTCCTGGAACAGTTCTCAAAAATGGAGCATGTGTATTAGATGAAAGATGTGGTCCTGGAACAGTTTTCAAAAATGGAGCATGTGTACTTGATTCAACACCTCCAAGTTCTGGTGGAAAAGGAATGGGTAAAGAATCGATAATGGGTTTTGTTATAGCATTTTTAGGTGCTGGAATTGTTGCAGTTGTTTTTGGAATAATTGCTAAAAGCCAGAAAAAATAGTTAATCACAAGTCAAATCTTCGGCATTCATCATTCTATCAAAATCAAATCCTGACATCTGGGTTGTAGATGAATATGGAACTATGCCTAAAATTGGCATGTCTGCTTGTACAACTACTATAAGCTGATTTGGATCTAGTCTAATGTCTCCTCCATCAAATTCAAAATCTAATGTCATGAAGACATGTTGAGATGCAGATAATTTTTCTGAAGAAAAAATCCCTTCTTGTACTGTTGATGACATTGGATTTATTGTGGATGGGTTTATTGAAAATGTACCTAAATAATTTGTCTCAAAATAAGACATGATTTCTAATTTTTCAAAACTTACCCAAAATGGCATAGAATTACATAATTCCATTTCTCCGTGATTGGACATTGTAAAAAAAGTAAACTGTCCTGGGCTGTCCCATCTATATTCTAAATTTTGCATACCGATTATACTTAATCCTGAATGTGCAAATGGTGAAATGATTACAATGATTGCAATGATTGTTATGATTGAATGCTTGTTCATATTCCATTTTCCATTTTTGCTGGAAATCCGATAATATCCCTTTCAAGTAAGTTATTCATTGCATTTGAAAAACTATCGTCTGATATTGCTCCTTCTAACCACCAATACCCTATGTTTTTTACCCATTCGGGAACTTTTACATCGTATACGTTGTCTTCATTTATTTCAAATGGGATGTCTACTAATTTAGCATCAACATATTTTTGAAATGCATCTAACAGAAAACCATCTGAAATATTTCCAGAAAGCCAGTTTGCCATTATTGGTTTAATTAACTCTGGAATGCAAATTGAGTCTGATTCCATTAATTCAAATTCTGCAGTTGTCTCTGCTCCTGAATATTGAACATCAATGAAATATTTCCCTAGTGGAAAAATCTCTGCCTCAAATGGAATTAGTGACGGAATAGGATTTTGTAATTCTGAAATTTCTATTGGAATTGCACTGCTGCCTTTTCCTGATTCATCACTGATATGAATAATAGCAGGATCTCCTGTAACTTTTGATACCTCGATTATATAGAATAATTTTTCACAGTAACTATAAGTGGTTTTTTCCATTATTATTGAAACTGTGGGTTGAGCTTGTACTTGGGGTAACAGCAAAGTAATTCCAATTACAAAAATCATTAAAAATACTGAAAAGTTCATCTTTTATTCAAATTCTATACGTTCAATAAAAATCTCAAAGTAATGTTGGGGAATCTTTTTTAATAACTTTGGACAACATAATTTATCGAGTTTTCTGCGGAAGCAAATCTTTGTGCGTGTGGCTTGTGAAACCCCGCTCAAGGAAATTTTAATTGATTAGCAACGCTTAGGTATAATTTTCGATTTACAGTTAGAAAGTGGCTAATTCTGACCTTTTTATAGTATTTTAAAATTGGGTCTTGAAGGCTTCCTCTAAAGCGTGGATCCTTCATTGTGTGCCAGTCCACATGCCACATTGCATTGGAGTACTTGCGCTCAAATCGGACCCATTTGCGCTTGCGTGACTTTGCCTTGCTGGGAACAACCAGATTGTTATTCTTCATGATATTGTATACTTGGGCGTATCTAGATTATAACGAAACTTTTTCTTAGCTCCCTTGCCGTACTCAGGACTCCTGGAAGTCACAGAAAGTTCTGAGGTAATGCGCATGATTTTCCTGCTTGCTACGCACTATTCCATTGCATATTCTATTTGCCGTTGTGTTAGTCTTTTTACCATTGGTATTCTTGATCGGTACAGCCTCAAATATTTTCCTGGAGATCTCTTGAAATTAGTGCGAACTAATTTTCGTACAATAGAAT
>JARPSM010000012.1 GCA_029782475.1 Nitrososphaerota archaeon | reverse complement strand
GTCTTGATTGCTTTTTTCAGTGCCTTGTTTTCGTTTAGCAGTGCCTGCATTGCTTTATCTTCAAATTTCACTGCTATGCTCGGCGATCTAATATGATCTAAACCTTTCTATTCAAACAAGTCGATTGTGCATAGACTCTATTGACAATAATTCATGTGAATGGAAATTCCTTGAAAATTATCCCAATTCAGACAAGCTCTGCATACCTGGACAATATGTAGAGAATAATGAACATAGAATTCGTTATAGTACTCATATCTATGACAATGAATCTTGCATGTGGAAAGAGTTAGAAACGTGTACGGGATATTGTGGGAAATTAGAAAATGAAAAGTAGATACAAAATCCCAATTGTCATCCTTGTAGGTATTATCATAATATCTGAAATCGATGCTTTTGTAATTGAACCAAACATAATTGAGATAATTCAATCTGCAACTATCTGTTGATTCCCTTCATGATTGACTCATAATTATGAATTCCTCGCTTCTTGACAGTCTTTAGCCTCATGAGATATGGATCTCAGGGATTATATTAAACAGAATCTTGTGTCGTAGTTTTAGTTTGATACTCTCATTTTAAAAAAATATTTACAAATTAAATAATTCATGGCTGGCAAGGGCTGAATTAATGTGTAAAAATACTGACTGCTATGGCTTCCTGTATTCTTTAGTCATATATTTTGTAATTTTATGATTAACTTGTTATAATTTTTTAATCTTCATTCCAAATTTTCTATTTGTTGGGATAGACTGGCAGATCTTGCGGTGTTATTTTATTTTCATATTTGAATTGTTTTCTTTTTCATTATTTGATTTGTTTGTAAACATAACTTTGCAAATGATTTTTCATCAAATACTATATCCTTTAACAAATTTTCTATTTTCTTTGTTTTTGGATATTCACTATATTTGCGTCTGTTAATTGTCCTACCTCTAGATTTTGGTCTCGCACCTCCCCATTGTTTAAAGAATACTGCAACATTTTGTTTTTTACATTGTTTAACTATGTCTAAAATCCAATCTTTTTCCACATCTCTAAATTTTGGTCCGCTTTCTCCTCCTATTATGGCCCAATCAATTCCTTTTAGATTTACTTTTCCTACTGGGCCGATTAATGGTTCAAAACTAATGAAACGTGTATGACATTGAACTTTCTTAAGTTCATCAATCCTCCAAACATGTTCTTCATTTTCAACACTTACTCCCATCCAAATATGTGGTGGAATGATATTTCCAAAATATGATTTAAAATGCTCTGAAAATTCTGACATGATGTGAGAACGTTTTGTTAAAACTTGATAAATGTGCCAATCTGCTTTAATCATTGTGTTGAAGCATTGTGCAATAAACTCCATTCTTGAATTTTCGTGAAATAGATCTGACATGCTATTTACAAATACTTTTTTAGATTTTTTCCATGTTAGTGGTAATTCTAAATCATTTGGATGTTCTGTAAATTCAAAATTATTTTCATATTTTTTTAATCCCATTGCATTGAGTCTTTTAGATAATTTTTCTGCATAACAATTTTTGCATCCTGGAGATATTTTTGAACACCCAGTGGTTGGATTCCATGTGGCCTCAGTCCATTCTATAGATGAAGTATTTGCCAATTGATTAGTGATTTTTTAATCATGATTTAAGTCTTATATGCTATTACTTAATAATCTGATTCATATATTCATACTAGAGATTGATCTGAATGATTCTGCCATTTGATAAAGTTAAAGAAGATTTACTATCTTTAAGAGAACATGTGGCTCATTTTGATGACGGTTTAGAAATTTCTACAGATAAACATGATGTCTGGTCAATTAAAAAATTATTAATTCTAAGATACTATGTTCCTGATTTTTTAAAGATTATTCGTAAATATGATTATGAAACTATTCACTATGTGGATCTTTTTGCTGGTTCTGGTTTTATAAAAATTAAAGAGAAACTAATTCCTGGCACTCCTTTGGTCCCACTGTTAACTAGTAAAGAAATTGTCACTGATAACAATAAATTATTTTTTGATCAATATCATTTAGCAGATGTAAATGGAAAGTATGTTGAAGCATTGACATCTAGAGTAAATACTCTTAATGTTGGTCTACATACACACATAACTGTTGAACAACAAGATTTCCAAACTTCTGTAGATGAAATATTTCCTAAAAGCCCTTCTTCTTGGAATGAACGTAAAAAAAATGCATATTTGGTAATGTTAGATCCTTACGGATTTGATGTTACTTGGGAGCATCTATCTAAGATTTTAAAAAGTGGTGCTGTGGATGTTATCATTTATTTTCCAACTAGGATGATTAGTTGGAATCAATTGAAAGATCAATCTGCTGAAAAACTTACTAAGATGTATGGAAATAATGATTGGGTTACATTTTCTAGTGAGGATGAATTTGTAGAAAGATATTGTGAAAATATTCAAAAAATATCTGTTGCTTGGAAACCTATGAAAACAAAAACTTTTGAAGTTAATGCTGGTAAAACAAAATACCATTTAATCTGTGTCTCACGTTCTAATGGTGCATTAAATATATTTTCTGATATGAAAACGCTATTTGATTCTGTCAATGTCAAATTACTTGAATCTGTTTTTGATACTTCTGTTTTATCTAAGCCTGGACTCGATGGATTTTTTTAATTGATTTTTTGCATAAATTCATGCCTGGCAGACTAATGAGATGCATTGACCTTGCGGTATTAAACTGGAAGGATAAAAACAAATGATTAACATTTATTCAATATTACAGAGTAAACTACTGAAATCATAAAGGGATTTTATAGTAGGGGTTAAGTAGTTATAACTACCTAAAAATAGTGAGTAATATGACCAAAGAAAGAGAGGCAATTTTAGAAAAAGTTGTGGAAAAGACATTAAAAGAAAATAAGACAGTATTCAAAAGACTAAACGACATTTAATGACAACCCTTTCTGCAGAAGAAATTATTAAAATCCATGAAAAAATCGCTATTTGATTTAAAATTATGGATGGGGTTATCAACAGAAGTAATTTGACATCTGTTGTAGAAAGACCCAACACAGTCATCAACCACAAAGAAATGTATCCCGATGTGTATACAAAAGCTGCATCGCTGTTAGAAGGAATCATAAGATGGCATCCATTTGCAGATGGAAATAAACGAACAGCATTATTGACTATGATTTATTTTTTGAAATTAGAGGGATATGGGATGGCTTTACCGTTAAGTGCTATACGTTATTCTGTAAAAATTGCAAAAAATCGTCAGGTAGATGAAGGTAATACAAAAAAATTGATTAGAGATATTTCAATTTGGATAGACCAACACTCAGGGAAAACTCCTAAAGAATTACAAAATAAAATAACAGTATATCTTGTAATTCCTTACAAATTTCTAGGGTTTTTAACTAAAATTAAACTTGAACGTATTGTAAAAAGAATAGTTGGAAAATGGATGGCATTTGATTTGTATCCTGAATATGAACAAGATGCTAATGATATTGCAACATTTATTCATGAAACATTATCTGCAAGTGTAAGAGTTTTTGATGATGATAATTCTAAATTATAATAGAATAAATCTTTACTGTGACTTAATTTTTACACCATGATCAGATTTTTAACAGACATATGCCAATTACAAATATGAATATTATAACATGTGCAACCAAACTTGGTAATAATTACAATCCTTATGAAAGAATAACTCATTTAGAGATTTCCATCTCATATTGTGTGATTAACTCTAACATTATTTTCAGATAATTCAACTTGAATTTGCCTTTTGACCCACTTTGTCCTTGATTCATAATCATCATGAATTCCTTTTTTCTTGATTGTTTTTAGGCTCACGCCATAATATGCGGCAATGAGGGTTTTAAACCAATTTGTGTGTGCCGGGGGCGAGTTTCGAACTCGCGACCTCCAGATTATGAGTATTGCCTTAGTTGGAGAACCGTTAGAGTTTACCAATTGAACTGGCACTCTAACCAGGCTGAGCTACCCCGGCATGATAATAGGTCAAAAATCTGAGAAATTAAATGATTCTAAAATGGATTTTGTGTTTTTTTAATGGGATTGATGCTAAAATACTCATAATTTCAGACGATGTCTTGCAGTGCATGCTCACAGCTTATCCATCTTTTTGAAATATTATCTTCATGAAACAAAATTTTCAACAATTTTCTATCTTAACATCCATTGCAACGTTCTCTGTAATTATGATCACTTTACAAGGTATGTTGGAACCTGCATATGGTGCCCATGATCCGATCAAAGATTTTACAGAAGAATATAATTTTGTGGCAGGAATCCATAATAAAGTCACTTTCAAATTTAGAAATGGTCTTGAGACTGAATTTTCCTGTATTTTCAACAACTTTAGACATAGTATCTAATACTGGAACTAGTTTTGAGGTTGAAGGTGTAATTGGAAATAGTCCTCATTTGCAAAGGCATTAGATGATGCATATGCCTATAGGATGGTTGTATTATCTGGAACTGGCACTTTTGATTATCCTGGGGAGGACCAAACTTTAGAGTTTCTTAATTCTTAAAGTCTTTTTTCCAATCTACTTTTTCTTTTTTAACCCAAAGGAATTTCTTTTGTAATGCTGAGGTGTAGAGTTTTTCCCACTCAGCGCCTACTTCATCAGTCCATGCCTTGAAAACACGAGGATCAATGTAATTTCTTAGAGACGTACCAATGTTGTAATCTTTGGTTTTTTCAGATAAATCTATCTGTAATCCTAATTTTTCTATTCTCTCTTTGTGTTTTGCTTTTTGCTTTTTAATTTGTTTATTTAATGTCTTAATTCTTTTAGTTTTATTTTTCTTTTGAGTGTCTGTTTTAGGGGTACTCGATTTTACTTTTTTAAGACTCTCTTGAGTTTTTTTCCCGACTTGTTCTTTTTCTACTTTTTTCAAAGTATCTCTTTTCTTTTGTAGGGATTGTTCAAACGTTTTAGGAATCGTTCTCTTATGGTTACACATCATGGCAGCTTCGAGATTTGCTAATTTTGCATGGTATAGTTTCTCAGTTTCAGATTTCCCCTTCATATCATCATGTTTTACAAGATAGTCTTTGACAACTGTTGTTGCTTGATATGTCCTAAACACTTTGGCAGTCACGCCCTTTGCAATACCTGAAAAATACTTGTTCACATCTCTTGATGTGATATTATGGAAAATTTCCTCATTTGGTTTCTTCTTTTCAATTAATTTTTTGAGGTTTTGTTGAAATTGTTTATCGTCACCAATTGCTTTTAGTGTCTCTTGCCATCTTACACTATCTTTTCCCAAAAAGTCAAACTTTATTGCATCTGTAGTAATCTTGATGTGTTCTTTTCTTAGGGTTGTAGCACCTACAGTATCAGCTTCATCTGGATCTTTTTCGTCTCCTACCCTCATTGCAGTTCTATAAATTAAATAACATGCAGTGGCAACATTGCTCTTTTTCGAATCTTTCATATCTTTGACCATTGCTTTTTTTATTTTTTCAATTTCTTTTTCAAGATTGATAGCTTTCTCATACTTTTCTTTATCTCTACCCTGTTTTAGATCAGAACTATCTGCAAGCCATACATACTTTCTTTTCTGTGTAAGAAAATCCATCCAACTTGCAAGCCACATTGAATTATGTTCATCCACAATCTTCTTCCATTCCCCTTTCATAGATTTTTTTGCTTTCTTATCCATATTCAGAATAACATCTTTTGAAGTAACACGTGGTTTCCATTTTCCTCTGAGAGGATGCTCTCCTCTACCAATGAATATTCCTGGGGGTTCGGCCATATAGTTTCCAACTTCAACTTCCTTTCCATCTATTAGGGCAATTCCATATTTCGTTTTTAGATCTTCTCGTACTTTTTTTCTTTCTTTTGCCTTTTCTTTCTTTTCCTCCTTACTCATCATTTCTTTGAGATCTTTCTCTTTGTCAACTATTTTGTAAGCATTTGAAAAATCAATATCTTCATAAGATAATTTTTTAATTTTTAGTTCCTTGGCAAAATCATCTGTAAAATTTTTCCGAAATACTTTGTCTTGAGCATACGGCGTGTCTTTCTTTTTGGCCCATTGATACACCATTTCTTCTTGGGCTAAATTGAGATTTACAGTCTCCCCTTTGATCTTTATCTTTATTCCTTGAGCCTCATATGCGGGAGGAAATAGGATTCCATTGTGTTGTAGTGTTTTCCATTTCATTTCATTTCATCTTAACATTACGGACTTTGATGAAATTTTACACTATCTGTATATCAATTTAGCGTAAAGTACGATGTTAGTTAAGGAAACAGCTCTTTACTCATGTATTTCTCAAATTCTAGGTCTGTTTTCATCTTTTTAGCCTCCAAAAACATGGCCGCATCAGTACCTACTACATATCGTGGTAACATTTCATCATCATCATGAATTGCCTTCATTACTGCATCTGCAACTTGAGAAGGTGCAGTTCCCATTTCAACCATCATTTTGAGACCTGCTAAAATATTGTCAGTTAGTGTCTTGTATTTTGGATCAATCTTTGATTCTGGAACTTTCATTGAATTGAAAAAGTTAGTTTTGATAACCCCTGGTTCAATCATTGTAGTTTTAATTCCAAATTGACCTAACTCATATCTCAAACATTCTCCTAGTCCTTCCAATGCAAATTTTGAACTGATGTAAGCTGGAGATCCTGGTAATCCCATTCTTCCTACCACCGAACTGATATTGATTATATTTCCTGAATTTTGTTTTCTCATGATTGGTGCTACCTCTTGAATAATTCTTACAATGCTGAAAAAATTTGTCTCAAATTGTTTTCTAAAATCATCTATTGTTAGATCTTCTGTACATCCAAACTGGCCATATCCTGCATTGTTAACCAGTACATCCAATCTTCCATTTTTTGTAACGACTTTTTTAACTGCAGAAATAATTGATTCTTCTTTATTAACGTCTAGTTCTATAATTTCAACTGGGAGATTTTCTTTTTTTACAGCATGTTCTAATTCCCCTGCTTTTTCAAGATTTCTCATACTTGCAAATGTGTGATATCCATCCCTTGCTAATGATAATACCGTTTCTAATCCAATCCCTGAAGAACTGCCTGTAACAAGAGCTATTTTTTCCATGATAATTCTAAATTCTTGTTATATTTATCCCATTTTGATTAGTTATACTAGAGGTTTATCTCCTTCAGTGGGATCAATTAACTCTGTTTCTTCACCATCGTTGATTCTTTCAAGAATTTCTAATGCTGAATATTTGTGGAGATACTCATTGTTATTTCCACATCTGTATGAGAAAGTACACCTTGGACATCCTGATTCATTTTTGCACGGACATTCTTTTACTATGAACATACTTCTCTCAAGTGCCTTTTCAAATCTGTCATAGAGGGCTTTACTTGCACCACTTCCACCAATAGCCCCATCATAGATGAAAATCAAGCCTGATGTACCTAATGATATTCCTCCTAAATCTTGGGAAACCCCTCCTGTGATCATATTGCTTCCCTCAATTACTACGTGCTCTGTTGCATGATATCCACTGGCTTCTGCATATTCCTCATCTTCGGATTCTTCAATTACTTTGAGAGGTCTTGGTGCATGAAATACAATTCCTTTGGTTACAAAATCATATTCTAAGGGTGGTGCGTCTAATTGTATTTTTTCGCCTTGGGTTATTTCTTGCCCTAATTCGATATTGACATATCCATACACCTTTTTTTCAATATGTAATTTACAAAATGCAATTTCAATACCATTTGCTTTCCTTCTTTCATAAACTGTTTCAATTGTAGGCCATTCTTCTGTTAATGATTTTGTATAATATGGATAATCTCTTGGAATTCTTTCTAGTTTTGCATAGTTTTTTTCTGGATAATCAAATTCCTTTACCTTGTAACGAATACCTGCTAAAAAATAGATTGCATCTTTGTGTAGTTCTTCTAATGCAATTGGCAACACTCTATCTCCAACTTTTTTCCCATCTAAGAAAATATCAATTGAATTACCAATTCCTCTGATACTATATTCACTTAACATAGAATTAATTTTATCAAAATTTGGAATAATTCTATTATTAAATTCTTTAAGATTTTCATTAATAATGTGATATTCTATTACTTTTTGGTGTTCTTTTAATTCGTGTTTTGAAATGGGTCTATCGCATGCCATTGCCAAAATTTGAAATTCTTCTACAAATGGATTCTTGGGGTCGATGTATGTTTTCTCAATATCTTCAAAATAATCATCAGGATGATTCTTGTAATACTGTGAAATGGGATCGTTTCCTAAAGCTAAAAATGCATATCCTCTCTGACCTTTTCTAGCTGCTCTCCCTATTCTTTGAATTAGTCTATTGACTGGAATAGTTGATGATATGACACAGTCTACATTGCCTACATCTATGCCTAATTCAAGTGTGGGAGTACATGAAATTGCTTGCAATTTGTCTTCTTTGAATTGTCTTTCAACTGATGTTCTATAATTTGCCATTAACCCTGCTCTGTGAACTTTGATATTCACTTTTTGTTTTTTTGCCTGCATTGCCAAAAGCTCTGAATTTAGATGTGAATTATTGAAAACCATTGTCTTGTGATTTTTTTGAGTTAGTTTCTTTGTCATCTCTACCATCAAAGATCTCTGTGTTCGAAGTGATGGGAAAAGCATTACAAAATCTGTTTTTCCTTTTTTACCTGATCCTTGAATTTTTTGCATTTTTTCACCAAATAATTTTTGAGAGAATTCTTTTGCATCATCAAGAGTTGCTGATGCGGCTACAAATTGTAATTTATTGGCACAAATCCTCTTTAGTCTTTTTATGATATAGTGAACATTTGTTCCAAAAATTCCTGAATATACGTGAGCCTCATCTGTAATGAGGATTCTAGTAGATGATAATAATGAGGAAAATTTTGTTTGATGCCACATGTGATAATGCAACACATCAAAATTTGTAATTAGAATTTGTGGAGGATGATCAATTATTTCTCTGCGTTCTTCTTGTCTTGTATCTCCATCAAAGACTTTGACATTCACTCTTATTTTTTCTGCAAATTTTTGAATTTTTGGATATTGATCACGAGCTAGTGCTTTTGTAGGATATATGAAAATTGCAAAAACATTCTCATCTACAGCTTCTTTTTTTATTCTTTGAATTACTGGAATCAAAAATGCTTCTGTTTTTCCAGATGCAGTAGGTGCTTCGATTACCACATTTTCCCCAAATGTGATTTCTTCAATGGCTTTTTCTTGAAATTTGTAAAACTGATCAATTTTTAGTTCCTTGAGATGTTCAGTTATTGATTCATCGAGTCCCAGATCTTCAACTTTACAACCCATTTTGGGCTCAGGATTAGTCAAAACCTTGTATTGTGAAATATAGTCTTTTTTTGAAAACAGAATTTCTTTTGTAATTTTATCTGGATTGTTTTTACCTATCATTTCCTTAATTTCATTTTCTCCCCTCACGATACCTTCGTCTTTGAGACCTTTTGATAACCCACCTTCAGTCACTAGTCCTTTATCAAATCTTGAAAGAAACTCTAGAAACACTTCATCGGGATTTTTTGAAAATTCTAACAAATCTTCCAATCCACATTTTTCACAAGAAACATGCATTTTTTTGTTGAATGTTTTTTGAATGCCAATTTTTGATTTACATTTAGGACAAGAGAACTTCAAGATCTATTTGCTAAGGGATTGTTGATGATTTATTGTTTGATAGGTATTATTATGACCCACGACATTATTAAGCTAGAAGAGAGTCTTGAATTCAAAAATGAAAAAAATAGAAATTAATAAAATTTACAATCAGAACTGTATTGAAGGGATGAAATTAATCCCTAAAGATAAAATTGATCTTGTAATTACAGATCCTCCATTTGCAATAAATTTTAAGGCTAAAAAGGCAAATTATAACAGAACTTTTTCTAGGGTACTATCTGGATATAATGAAATTAAACCTAAAGATTATTATGATTTTACTTTTGCATGGATGAGTGAAGTTTTTAGAATTTTGAAAGATTCTGGAAGTATGTATATTTTTTCAGGTTGGAATAATCTTAAAGATATCTTATGTGCAATCGATGATGTTGGATTTACAACTGTAAATCATGTTATTTGGAAATATCAGTTTGGAGTAGTTACTAAGAGGAAATTTGTTACTTCTCATTATCACTGTCTTTATGTCTGCAAAGATGATAAGAAACGAAAATTTTTTCCTTTTTCTAGGTTTAAAAAAGATGATAAAACAAAAGATGGTCGAAGTCTTCATTATAGAGACAAAGAAGATGTTTGGGACATTAAAAGAGAATATTGGACAGGTGATGAAAAAACTCCGACCAAGCTTCCTGCAGAAATTATTAAAAAATTATTAGAATATTCAAGTGAAAAAAATGATTTAGTGTTTGATCCGTTCCTTGGTTCTGGCCAAGTTGCAGTAGTTGGCAAATCGCTAAAAAGAAAATTCCTTGGCTTTGAAATAGTTCCAGATTATTACAAATTTGCAAAAAAACGTCTAGATACTGATACCTATAGAATTAAAAAATCAAAATAACTTATTCCTTTTTTTCAGGCTCATCAGTTCTTTTTTGACCAATTTTTGATGCAATACTTTCTCTTACCTCGTCATCTGTTTTACCTTCTGTTTTTACTCCAGCTGATTTTGCAATCATTTCTAACTTTTCTCGTTCTGTTTCAACAGGTCCTGAAATTTTTGGAACTTCATCTGTAACATCTTTTATTTTCTCTTGAATTTCGTTTTTGGCTTTATTGTATTCATTAACTGCTTTCCCCATTTTTTTAGCAGCCCCTGGTAATTTCCCTGTACCTAAAATCAAAACCAATGCAACGAAAATAATTATCATCCATTCACTGCCACCAATATTTAATGAATAATCTAGCATGTTTTGATATTTTTTAAATTGAAATTAAACGTATGTTCAAAATCTATGCCTAAATTATCAATTTCAGCATTGAATATCACTAGTGAGAATTCACGTATTGATTTAAAGAAATTTAGAACTGATAATTTTTATGAAAAAAATAGAAGCAATCATTCAACCTGCTACAAAAGATGCAGTTATAGCTGCAATCAAAAAAATTGGAGTTGGGGGTGTAACTGTTCATCAAGTTCAAGGTCAAGGTGCGCAAGATCCTCCTTTAGTTGGACAATATTTCAGTAGAGACATGGTGATCTGTGTAGTAGATGATCCAAAATTAAATGATGTACTAAATGCAATTGCAAATGTTGCTTGTACTGGAACTAAAGGTGATGGTAAAGTCTTTGTAACAAATATTGAGGATGCATTAGATCTATGTACTAAAAAACGTGGAACAATGGATATCTAATTTGAAATCCTTTGTGGTTCTAGTTTCTTTCTAGCATTTATTGCAAATAGTGTAACTCCTATCCCTATTATACAAAATACCACATATGGTGTTTCATTTCCAAATGACTGTGTGATTGGACCTCCAATAGTTGGTCCTATGGCCCAACCCATACCAAAAACTGTTTCATATGCACCAATAATTTTTCCTGAGATATTTTTTCGAGTTTTACTCAAAATAATCTCCAAAGTTAATGGGAAAAATATGCTAAATCCAAATCCCATTAGAACTAGGGCTATTCCAAAAGTGAAAATTGAATCAGCTACAATTGATATTGCCAATCCTGCTGATACTGCAATAGTTCCTGCAATCAAGGTTTGACTGGTTCTTCTTGCAAACTTTCCTGCCAATGCAAGGGATACAACACGTGAAATTCCAAAAACAAAATATAATAACAAAATGTCTGATGCTGACATTCCATTATCGTTGAGAAATGCTGGATAGATTGTTAGAATTATTCCAAATGATGAAGTACAAAAAATTAACAATACCATCGCTTCTGGAAATTTCTTCATTTCCTTAATTGATGAAAATGAAAATTTCTCGTGATGCTTTTTCACCTTTTTTCTTGAGGCTAAAAGTGAGGTGATTATTGCAGCTGCGAGAATAAATGCTGCAATTTGGAATAACACCCTGTATGTAACATCAAGGCCTTCAAGTAATGCTGTGCCAAGTAATGGCCCTATCATGAATCCAATTACGAAAAACATTGTAAACCATGAGATGTGCTTTACTCTATTTTTTTCAGAACTTTCATTTGAAATGATTGCTTCGCAAGGTGGCCAGAAAAATGCATGTGCGATACCTGTCATAATTCTAAACCCCATTATTTCTGGAACTGATTGTGCAATGGATAGCAGATAAACTGATGCAGAATTAACTGCTGCACCTATGGATAACAGATATCCATTGTTAACTCTATCAAGCAGAATCCCTACAAAAAGTGGAATGAACATGTAAGGAATAAAATTTGTTAATCCAATCAGACCAAGTTCTGAATATGTTGCACCAACAACATTTTTTGCAAATATTGGTAGAATCGGACCATGTAATCCATATGAAATTCCAATAATTAATCCAGTGATGTTGATTAGTATTAGAACTCTATTCATTTGTATGCTGCAACCATTATTGCCCCGCCCATAAGATCTTTCTCAAACTCTACTCTAGAAAATTTTTCAAGAATTAACTCTTCTAGTTTTTTATTTTTTGGCCATCTTTTGTAGGTGCCATACAATGTTCCGAATTTTAATCCGAGTCGTCCTCCTGCTGCAAATGCAAGAATAGGTAGGATACATCTTAGATAAAATGAAACTCCTGCTCTGAAAAATACTTCATCTGGTTTTCCCAAATCAACAATTACAAATCTTCCGTCTTTTTTCAATACTCTGTGAATTTCAGAAATTGCAATTCTCAAATTGATTGCATCTCTTAAAGAATAACCACATAACACTGCGTCAAACTCTTCATCTTTGAATGGAATGTGCTCAAAAACACCATTTGCCATGTCAGGGGATTCCTCAAAAAATGCACCTGTATTTTTTAGCATTGGTACAAGTGGGTCATACAGTGTAATGGAAATTTTTCCATCAGTTAACTTTATTGCTGTTTTTGACATGTTTCCAAAACCTGAACCAGCATCTAGAATATTATTTCCTGGTAATACTCTGTTTGTAATTCCACGAATTCGATGTTCTTTATCTTTGCCTAATGAAATGATGGAATTGACTTTGTCATAAATTGGAATTATTTCTCGAAGTACTTCCATTACTTCTCCCCAGTAATAACTCCCTAAACCCATATCTATCGTCTCTGTATACTAGTTTGAATAGGTTTCAAATCAAAGAGTTTACTCTGGAGCAAACTTTGATGCATTTTGAGAATAATTTTGTAAATCAGATTCTGAAACTTTCTCAAATATTTTAGCTTTAGTTGTAATTTTTGCCATCTTTATGTTATTGACTCCATCTTTTGCTTCTGTTTTTAGATTAATTGCTGCAATAGCTAATGCTGCTGCATCTTCTAAACTCAAATCTTCTTTATAATGTTTTTCTAAAAATGCATTTACATCATCAGAACTTGCTCCAATTGCAATTGCTGAAAATTGGATGTATGTTCCACTAGGATCTGTTACATAGATTGATTCACCTTTTTGATCAATTCCTGCAATTATCATAGAAACTCCATTTGGACGTACTCCTCCATATTGTGTAAATTGATGAGCTTGGTCTGCTAGGTGTTTTGCAACTGTTG
This sequence comes from Nitrososphaerota archaeon, assembly GCA_029782475.1. Lineage (GTDB taxonomy): Archaea > Thermoproteota > Nitrososphaeria > Nitrososphaerales > Nitrosopumilaceae > Nitrosopumilus. Next base: position 5,497 of record JARPSM010000012.1, on the reverse strand, counting down.
CAACTTCAACAGATTCATCATATGTCATTCTATTTCCTTGTGAAAAAAATCGTGCACCGTCAACTTGGACTCTTGCATCTGGAATATATCCTGCTGCTGCAACCCCAATATGATAATCCACCTGAAATATTTTTTGAGTGATATTGCTAGTTTGTAAAGTTCGAGGTTTCTCTTCTACTGCCATGATGACGCCTTGTTTACTGCTGATACCTATAGCCAAAGTTCCTCTTTTTACTGTCTCAATGGCATATTCGACTTGGTATATTCTACCGTCTGGTGAATACATTGTTGGTGTCATATCATAACCACGTGATGCCATCATATCACCACGAGTTCATTCTGAGTCAATTTAAGGGTAATTGTCATGCCTGAATATGGGTCAGATATGGAAATAGGGTTTTAAGCAAAAATAGCAAATTAAATTCAAGAAACATGGTCAATCAACTATTAGAGTTTAAAGAAATCATTAGATCAAAACAAGCTTCAGATCAAAAAAAAACCGATAAGCAGACTAGAAAACTTTTGTTATACTTGTTTACAAGTACAAGAGGTGGTTTTACTAGACTACGGATAATCATTCATCTATTAGAGAAACCATACAATACACATCAATTAGCAAAAGAACTTGATCTTGACTACAAAGCAGTACAACATCACATGAAAGTTTTGGAGAAAAATAATATGGTTTCAAAAATTGGAGAAAAATACGGTGCTATCTTCCATCTATCCAATTTCCTTGAAATCAATATAGGTACTCTAGATGAGGCAATTGACAAATTAGATAGAAAGATGAATCACACCAAAGTCTACATGTGATTATATTTCTAAATCAGCGATCTGAAATTTTAAACTAAACTTAATATAATATGCACCGTTTTCAAAATCATCTTGGTCAAAAATGATCCTTTTGCAAATGCAACTAAACAAGTTAATGATGCATGTGATATTTTAGGAATTAAAGACAAAGAATTGCGTGAATATTTGGCAATGCCAAATAAAGTTTTGAGAGTAAAAATTCCAGTTAAAATGGATGATGGTAAAATTAGAGTTTTCACAGGTTTTAGAAGTCAACACAACAATGACCGAGGCCCATACAAAGGTGGTATTCGTTACTTTGATCCAGAAGGAGGAGTTGAATACATGGAACGTGAGGTTATGGCACTCTCTTCATGGATGACATGGAAATGTGCAATAGTTGATATTCCTCTTGGTGGTGGAAAAGGTGCAATCTATGTTAATCCAAAAACTGAGAAACTCAGCGATGGTGAAATGGAGAGATTGACTCGACATTTTGCATACAAAATTTCTGAAATTATTGGACCTGAAAAAGATATCCCTGCACCTGATGTTTACACTACAGGTAGAGAGATGACGCAAATTATGGATACATTTAGCAAACTAAACGGTAACAAATATTCTCCAGGTGTAATCACTGGAAAGCCAATATCTATGGGCGGTTCGCTTGCAAGAAATGTTGCAACTGGATTAGGCGCAGCATACACCGTTAGAGAAGCTGCAAAAACTTTGAAAATTAATTTAAAAGGTGCAAAAGTTGTTTTACAAGGATTTGGAAATGCATCTACATTTACTGGTGAATATCTTGAAAAGATGGGTGCAAAAATCATTGGTGCTAGTGATTCTAAAGGTTCAATTTCAATTCCAAAAGGTGCAAAAGTTAGTGCAATTTTAGCACATAAACAAAAGAAAGGCTCTGTTGTTGGATTTCCTGAAAGTAAAAAAATCTCAACTGAAGAATTACTTACAACCAAATGTGATATTCTAGTTCCAGGAGCACTTGAGAATCAAATTGATGCAAAGATTGCAAAGAATCTCAAATGTAAAATAATTGCAGAAGCTGCAAACGGTCCAACATTACCTGAAGCAGATCCAATTATCTTCCAAAAGAAAATTTTAGTAATTCCTGATATTTTGGCAAACTCTGGCGGCGTATGTATTTCCTATTTGGAATGGGTACAAAATAACACTGGTTACTATTGGACTTTTGATGAGGTTGCAAACAAGATGGAAGCAAACATCACTAAAGGATTCAAAGATGCATATGCACTCAGTAAAAAGCACAAGATTGACCTCAGAAAAGCAACTATGGTTTTAGCTGTTGAACGAGTATTAGAGGCATTTAATCAAAAAGGTGTTTGGCCATAATCTTAGGATAGATACGCCTCGTAACTAACTAGTTGTTCAATAAATCTTATTTTCCCCTTTGTAATGATGCGCAATTTTCTTTTAAAAGTGAGATCTACCTTTGTTCTTCTTTGCAATAATTGAATAGTTTTTTGAGTTAATATTCTACCTTTTTTATCTCCATCAAAAAGAATTATCAACCTTTCAAATTTTGCTACAGAATCTGCAAAATTTATCATCCCTGAAAATCTATGAAATTCTAAAACTTTTCCAGTATAGCCAATCTTTCTTAATGCATTAGAATCCCGTTTCCCTTCAACTATTACAACACCTTCCTGTATGGCATTTAATTGGAAAATGAATTCTTTTAATTCTAGAATTTCTTGCTCTGGTACTGACACTATTTGTAATTAATTTTAACATATTAAAACAGAGCATATTTTTACTTCTAAATAGTTTGTTTAGTAATATGAAAACTGAATTAGAAATTATTGAATATAGAAAAGTAATTGAAGAAAGACTAGTGAAAACTGAATCCATGGATGCCATGAAATATTATCAAGGAGTCCTTAGAAGTCTTGAATGGGTAGTTACAGGAAAAGACGTTTAGAAAAATGTCCGATGTTTTACTTGTACAAAATACGCGAATCGAGGGTTCGGGGTATTTGGGTGAACTTTTACAAAAAGATGGATTTAACATAACATCCGTAAATGCAAAACATGAACAGTTACCTGCCACAGATTTTTCTCTAGTTGTAATTTTAGGTGCACCTGAAAGTGCAAATGATGATTTAGACTATCTAAAGGCTGAACAAAATTTAATCAAAAATTCTGTGGAAAAAAATATTCCTGTACTTGGAATTTGTCTGGGTTCTCAATTAATTGCCAAAACATTTGGTGCCAAAGTGTATAGTGGACCAAAAAAAGAAATTGGGTTTTACCATGATTTGAAAATTAATGCCAACTCTTCGTTTTTTTCTGGCTTTAAAAATCCTTTTACTGTTTTTCACTGGCATGGCGATACCTTTGATTTACCTGAGGATTCTATCAGATTAGCCTCATCTGAGCACTATTCTAATCAAGCATTTCAATACAAGAGTGCAGTTGGTTTACAATTTCATTTGGAAGTAAATGAGGAGATGGTAAATTTGTGGCTTGATAATACTGAATCACAATTGCAAAAAATACCTGATATAGATCCAAAAAAAATCCGCTCAGACATTATTGAAAATATTTCAACTGTGAAATCAAATATGAATAATTTTTACAATAATTTTAAATTTTCATTTGACCTTTGACCAAAGTTTAATATTGATATGCCTTATCTATTTTTGGCTTTCTGGTAATCATCAGAATTTTAGCATTGTAGAACCAATTAGCCATTCAGATCCATGAACCATCAAAGATTTCTCATTTTATGAAAAACAAATACCAACGCATGATGTTGTGCTTTGCACTATTTCTCATGCGCCAGATTCTAAAGAAATGCAGTGTTCCATTGTTTTTGCATCCAAAATCAAAGCATACATTTTCAATATACCAGCACATCATTTTACTAGTCCTTAGAGAGTACGAGTCAAAGCTACGAGTCATTTGTTGGAAGGCCTTTAAGAATTTCAAGGATGTTGATAGATATTGCCATGTAGCAGACATTGATGAACTAAAAAAATGAGTTTAATCTCAATGTTCCAAGATATGTCAATATTTCTGAACCAGAAGAAGAAATTGACATTCAGAGTGGCATGGAATGAGTTAAAAAAATCTCACAAAGAACAAGAATAACTCCGGAAAAAAATTGAGTCAGATCTCAAGGAATTAAACATAAATCTTTAAGTTATATTTAATTAGGATTAAATTTTTACAAGTGTTATTGGTTACCAATGGTAAATGCTATGCTTGTCAAGGCGTATTTTCACTGACTCAGATGGGAAAACACTTGTTAAAATGCACAAAAATATTAACAGATAACGAAACACAGTCATTTATCCTAAAGATCAAGGGTGGTAGATCTTCGTATTGGATGTTTGTTAAAGTAAATGAAGATTGCACATTAGGTGATATAGATTCATTTTTAAGAAATATCTGGCTTGAATGCTGTGGTCATCTAAGTCATTTTATAATTGATGATGTATTCTATGAGAAAATAAAACAGGATATGTTTATGGAAGGTGAGTTCAAGACAATGAATGTAAAGATGAAAGATTTACTGGATCATGGAATGAAATTCTCTTATGAATATGATTATGGCAGCACTACAACATTACAATTAGAAGTTTATTCTATACTAAATGACATATCGGATAAAACCATAGATCTACTGGCAAGAAATAATCCATTCCAATATGATTGTAAATCCTGTGGTAAAATGGCAACATTACTGTGTGAGATGTGTGGCTATTATGATAATGGGATTTTTTGTGAAGATTGTTCAAGTGGACACACATGTGAGGAATCAGATGGCGATGAACCATCATTTTTACCAGTTGTAAATTCCCCTAGAATGGGTGTATGTGCATATGAGGGATAGATATTTGATATGAGGCAAGGTTACAAGAAGGTTCCATGGTTGTTTGGAAAAGAGATTGAGATTATTGCGGATGGAGCATTTACGTATTTCAGATCTTGCAGGAATTAATCCTGAACAGATCAAAGATAATTACAAGTTCAATGAGATTGAATATATTGATAGTGGGTGTTTAGGTCGAGTTTTGGATTATGCATAAAATTTGCTTCAGACTGTCATTTTTGTACCCGATAAAGTGGATGACCCAAACTCATACGATTCACAGATGGGCAATAATCAGGCACGACCTAAACATCCACTATTGATATTTCATCCATTAAAAATTTCCAAGTAACAAAATTAGATAAATTCCAATTAGGTAAACGCCCTATAGGGTTCAACGAATAGTGGACGATGGGGATATTGTGATTTCTACAGTACGTCCATATTTAAGAGCATTTTCATTGATTATTTTGAATAAATTAAATCTTATTTGTTCTACATGATTTACTGTAATAAGATCAAAACATGATTCAGATAAAAATTTCCTTTTTAATTATTTTCAAAGTCATTATTTTTATGAAAATTATTTTAGACAAATGGAAGGACTGGCTTATCCTGCAATTACTAGTACAGGAGTTGATGCAATTAATCATTTTTTATTACTCATAAAAATACACAAAAGATTATCAATATTTTTAACACTTTTTAGACTATTTGTATTATGAGCACAATCATACAAAAAAAAACCTATGCAGTAACAATAGTCAAAGATCTTGAAGATGGTGTATTCGTTGGGAGATGTGCTGAATTACATGCCAATCCACAAAGCGATACATTTGGAGAAATTGT
>JARPSM010000011.1 GCA_029782475.1 Nitrososphaerota archaeon | reverse complement strand
GCAGTGCTCCAAGACATCCCCTACACTGTTCATAGACACTGTGTATGGTGGCACAAGCCTCAAATTTTTTGGTCCCCTTTTTTGCCATTGATCGTATTAGAGACAAATTTCGTTTCTTGTCATATCTTGGAATGAGATGCTTGTCAATTGCAACTGTGATTGGCTCGTTAAACATTCCAATGTCTTTCATGCACTGTACTGTTCCATCAAGTGCATCAAACAATTGAAGCGTCATTGCCTGCTCTGGAATTTTTTTGATTATATCTAACAGCCACGAGCCTGATGGTGCATTTTTCATGTCTGATTCTACTGCCATTCTTTGCAGTCCTGATTCGGCAAAAGAGTTTCCATTGCACAAAAAGACAAGCGCGTTTATCAAATCTTTCATGCCGTATTTTGCATTGTATCTAGTGGAGAAAGGAAATGACAACAAAGTTCCCCCTATATCATGCATCATTTTAAACGTTTTTTTAGAAATTTGATTATTTACCTTACATTTGTTAATTGTTGAATCATTCATAAATCATGATGGATATACTTGGATCAATTTTTTTTGGTTTGAAAAATTTGAATAATTGATCATTATTTTTTTACGGATTTGGCACATTCCTATCTACTGTGGTTAGAATTTTTAGGGTAACAACCATTTAATGTAAAATCACAGATTATAGAACATTGAAAGGACTCGTATTGAGTTTAGTATTATTATCACTAATCCCTGTTGCATTTGCCCAAGAATATCCAGAACTTCAAGTAAAAGTTGAGATTGTAGCTGATAATCTAACTATTCCATGGGGCATAGACTGGCTACCAGATGGAACAGCATTGTTTACAGAAAGAAATGGCAATCTAAGAATTATCCAACACGGAATATTATTGCAAGAACCACTTTTATCATTAAGTGTTGGAGGGGTTGAAGGAGGAATGCTAGGAGTCGTAGTAGATCCAAAGTATTCTGAAAATAATTACATCTATCTATACTACACGTACAATGAATTTTTAACTACAAAAAACAAGTTAGTTCGTTATCAATTTTCTGATGGAACATTAATTGAAGATAAAATATTGATTGACGGTATTCCAGGAGGGCCTTTTCATGACGGAGGAAGAATACAATTTGGTCCTGACGGGAAACTCTACATAGCAACAGGGGATGCAGGACTTTCCAATATATCACAAGATTTGAATTCCTTGGGAGGGAAAATTCTAAGAATTAATTCAGACGGCACAATCCCCGACAATAATCCCTGGAAAAATTCTCCAGTTTATTCATTAGGGCACAGAAATCCACAAGGAATGGATTGGGACAAGTCAGGAAATTTGTTTGTAACAGAACACGGACCATCAGGTTTGAGAGGTGTGGCGCACGATGAAATTAATAAAATAATTGCAGGTGCAAACTATGGTTGGCCAGACATCATCGGAGATGAAGAGAAAGAAAACATGTTAAAACCAATTCTGCATTCAGGTGATGATACATGGGCACCATCAGGATCTGAATTCTATTATGAAGATAAAATCCCACAATGGAAAGGAAAGTATTTTGTTGCAACATTACGCGGAAGTCATTTACATATGGTTGAATTTGACTTAGAAAATAATTCAGTCACATCCCATGAAAAATTATTTCAAGGGGAATTTGGAAGATTAAGAGATGTACAAACAGGTCCTGATGGATTTTTGTATATTCTTACCAGTAATCAAGATGGCAGAGGATCACCAAAAACAAATGATGATAAAATTCTAAGAGTGGTGCCAATAGATTACAAGGCAGCATCAAAAAATTACACATTAAAGGAGCCAAACCCAATAGACTTTAGAGAATCCAGAGGCCAGGTAGTTGAACTATATGCATTTGCAGGAGTTGGTCTAGTAGGGATGGTAATTGGTTTTATTGTAATTAAAAAAATAAAGAACAGAGATAAGAAATAGTAAAAGTCAAGAAGGCTCAGCAGTTTATCGGAATGTTTGAATTTTTACAGATTGTCATATACATTCCAAATCCGATAATGATTGCAGCAAAAGCAGATAATGGGACTAGAAGAAAGAAATTTGTTTTTCGACCCATGAATGAAATTAACTTTTAGAGTATAAAATTGTCACAGTTTTATTCAACAGTAATAGTGAATATTCCAATGGTTTTCGGATCTTGAAGTGACGACACCATACTTCTAGGTAACAAATCAGATGCTTTGTCACATTTTACTGCTAATGTCCGAGGGCAAATGAAATCACTTTTTCTAATTACAATGTCTTCAGTGTGAGTTAGAATAAGATCAGGATGTCCACTACCTTCAATTACAAAGTCCTCATCCCCAACTTTAATGGAAAAAGTGACTTTGGAATCAGGGTTTTTTAATTTAATTTTTAATTCCTCAGGCAAATCTGCACAGCTAGATTTTGCATTTACACCAACTATGCAATCCCCTCTAGAAGTTAAATGAGATTCTTTTGTTATTTCAATAGTTTTTTGGTGATTTGAACGAATATTCTCATGTCCTGAAAATTCAATTTTAAATTTCATGTATAAAAATTACTTTAACTTCAAATAAACTTACATTTGAAAAATAAATTATTTTAATAACAGTATTTTACTCACAAATCATGAAATAGTAATTTAGTTTTCATGTTAATTCCGTCAATCCTTTCAATAGGAATCATTCCATTGTTGATGCAGTTGAGAATCAAATTTGTGTTGATAAAATTTGAATTGAAAACAATAAAAAAAATTGCCTGTGTGACACAAAATACAGCAGACAAACTTGTCAAATGAGGATGGGGAACTGTTAGAGAATTCTGAAACCAAAATGAAATCCTGTACAAAAGATTATCGACCAGTATGTGGTGTAGATAAGAAAACATACGGAAACATGTGTACTTTAGAATCATTTGAAATAGTGTTTGATTATAAAGGAGAATGTTCAAAATTAGGAATAGAAACCATTGAAACAAAAAGCGGTACAATAGTAATTGATCATGATTACCAACCCCTGCATCATCAAAACTTCTTTCAGACGAATTATTTTTCCAACGAGCTGTTCAGGTTTACCATCTAGCACTTTTCGCAGTTAGTGGTGCAGGGATTTTTTATGAACAAGCAACAGTTGGTGGAGAGGCATAAGATATTCTATATTGGTCAGACTTTATGAATTCAGAAATTGAACTTTTAACTGGAAATACATCTGTATTGTACTTTATGTCACTCCAAGATCTTTCTAATGGACCAATTATAGTTCATGTTCCAGAAGGTAATCTCCAAGGTCATGCAGACAACATTAACCAACAAGTAATGACAGATTGGAGAATAGTAGGAGGACCCAACGAAGGACAAGAAGCATTGTTTTTATTCCTACCACCAAATTATCAAGGAGAAACTCTGACATCATTCAATAATGAAAATAATTTTGTAATACAGTCAGACTCAATGCAGTTCATTGCTATGGGAAGAAATTTTGTCAATGCGCCGGACATGGATGCGGCTGAAGAACTGATTAAAAAAATAAATATCTATCCATTATCTGAAATTAATAATTTCCCACAAGTAAAATTCATTGACGTTGCAAAAGAATCATTAAAGTTATCATATCCCACAACAGATGGTTTTTGGAAATTCCTACATAAAGTGTATTCTAAAGAAACAGTAGTTAGAGCAGAAGATAAGAATCCAATTGGATTAATGCACACAGTTGGAATCATTCCAGGAGGAATCATTTGAGCCAGATGAAAATCCTAAAAAATTATTAGATAAAGCCGCAGTTGTGGCAAATCTAATGGCAAGAAACATTGCATATGATTTGCCTGCAAAACAGCCATTCATTTACTGGCCAGATAAAAATTGGGAATTAGCATTTCAAACTAAAAATCCCAGATATGAAGATGAAAGAAAAATAACACAGATGGAACCCAGGATGTCTTTCATGTATCAAGCAATCACTACAGCTGATGCAATGGTTCTTGAATTGATAGGGAAGGCTTCAAAATATGTTGGAACCTATCGAGATTCAGATAATAGTTTTTTAATTGATTCTAATACATATCACTTGAACATACCAGCAGATGTACCTGCAGAAAACTTTTGGTCCATAGTTGTTTATGATGCAGAAACACGCTCAATGATTAAAAATGACTCACAACCATTACCTGCAATTAGATCACTTAATTCTGATTTGATGCAAAATGAAGACGGTTCCTATGATGTTTACTTTGGACCAGAATCTCCTAAAGGTTATGAAAACAATTGGGTAGAGACTAACAAAGGAGATGGTTTCTTTGTATACATGAGATTCTATTCTCCAACTGAAACATACTATGATAAGATCTGGCAACTACCAATGATTGAAAAAATAGAATAAGCTCCGATCAAAGTAACAATCACTCTCAATTGTGGGCATGGTTTAAATTGTATAATCAAAGCATTGCAATCAAATGCTTCCTGCACAACAAGGTTACGATAGAGCCATCACAGTATTCTCACCAGATGGCAGACTATACCAAGTAGAATATGCTATTGAAACCGTAAGAAGAGGAACAGTTGCAGTCGGCATAAAATGCAAAGAAGGTATTGTTATCGCAGTAGAAGAAAAACCAAGAAAATTACAAATTTCAGAAACTGCTCAGAAAATTTTCCAGATTGATGATCATGTAGGAGTTGCAGCAGCAGGATACATTCCAGATGCTAGAAGTCAAGTAGACAATGCAAGATTCTTTTCACAAAGTAACAAGATGATTTATGATGAACCAGTTGAAGTTGAAACAATCGCTAAACACTTAGCTGATCAATGTCAACAATATACACAATATGCAGGTGTAAGACCATACGGGGTTGCACTAATTCTTGGTGGAGTTGTAAATAATACACCACAGTTGTATCTAACAGATCCTAGTGGAACATACATTTCTTATGATGCAATAGCAATCGGTTCAGGTTCTGATCAAGTAACTGACTTTTTAGAAAAAACATACAAAGAAGATCTTTCACTTGATGACGCTGCAACATTAGCTTCTGCAGGAATTTATATTTCAAGTGAAGATAAAGAAGGAACAAGTCACATCAGAATGGCATGTATCAAAAAAGACACAGGATTGTATGAGTTAGTATCAGATGAACAAATTACAAAATATGCAAATGATGCTAAAACAAAATATCCATACGGACAAAAATAGTTATTCCAAGTACTTGAGAGATTAAATTACATTGAAATTATCTGTTGCAATTCCCGAGTCTTCATTATCAGATGAATCGCTTAAAATTGATAAAACTAGAAAAATTTCAGTTCTAGCAAGAGCTTGTGCAATTTTTAAAATTGATACAATCTATATCTATCAAGAAGGAGGTAAAAAAACTGACCCAGGATTAATGATGATGATTTTGAGGTATTTAGAAACACCACAATTTTTGAGAAGAAGATTGTTTCCAAAAATGAATGATTTAAAATTTGCAGGAGTTTTACAGCCATTAAAAATTCCAAGTCACAACACACCAGTAAATTCTAAAAAAATTAAAGCTGGAGACATCAGAGAAGGAATAATAGTAAGCTCAAAAGGGGAAAAATATGTGGATGTTGGAATCAACCAATTGATTAGATATTATGGCAATAACGTTACAAATGGAAAAAGAGTTACAGTAAAATTCAAAGAAGGATATCCCAAACTATCAATCAAAGATATCGATAAAAGTGAAGTTCCAGAATATTGGGGGTATTCAGTAAAAGAAAGATCAAATTTATTTTCTATCTTATCTGAATGGAAAGGAAACATCATCATCACATCAAGAAAAGGAAAACCAGTATCAAATGAACAGTTATCAAAATATACAAAATCAGATGAACATACGTTAGTTGTTTTTGGATCACCTGAAAAAGGAGTCCATGAGATCATCGGAGGAAGAATGAACAAAGTCCAAAATGCAAAATCAATAAACTTTTTTCCAAACCAAGCAACAGAGACAGTACGTCTAGAAGAAGCACTACTAGGAACATTGGCAATAATTAACGCCAATAATTGAGCAAAAAATGCCTGAAAGAAAAAATTTTTTACTATTGGCAATGGGTTTAGGGGTAATAGGAATCATAATCGGAGGATATACAATTTGGAATTCAATATCAGAATTAATATCCCCATAACAAATTAGGCATAGTTGGTTAACCTAAATTTTTTTAATGGTTAACGATACCTCACATGGTTTAATAGAGGGAAATCGATGATGCGTTTTAGTCATGGGAGCTCGAAAACGACACCAACCACGTAGAGGAAGTCTAGCATACTCACGTAGAGTACGTGCAAAGACAATGGAGGCAAGAATTAGAGCTTGGCCATCAAGATCAGCATCTGAAGAACCGAAAATTTTAGCACATTGTGGTTTCAAAGCAGGATGTGTTCAAATTGTCAGTATCGATGACCGTGATAAAGTTCCAAACGCAGGAAAACAACTAGTAAGTTTAGGAACAGTACTAGTAACACCACCAGTGTTAATTTTAGGAATTAGAGGATATTCAAAAGATCATGATGGTAAACATGCAGAGTTTGACGTGTATGCAGAAGATATTCCAAAAAACATTGCTAAAGAAATTACAATTAAAAATATTGCAGGATCAATGGAAAATGCAGAATCAAGATTAAGAAAAATTAAAGAAATTTACGCAATTGTTGCAGTATCTCCAAGAGCAGCAGGATTAGAAATGAAGAAACCGTATGTTTTTGAAGCAATGGTTAGCGGAGGAGACATTGCAAAACAGTTTGCACATGTTAAAGAACATCTAGGTAAAGAAATTAAAATTGATCAAATTTTCGAAACAGGTTCAACTGTAGATGTTGCAGCAATCACCAAAGGTCACGGATGGCAAGGTACAATGAGAAGATGGGGTGTAAAAAAGAAACAACATAAATCAAGAAAGACAGTTAGAGAAGTTGGTTCACTTGGCCCTATCTCACCACAAAGTGTCATGTATACAGTTCCAAGATCAGGACAAACAGGATTCCATCAAAGAGTAGAATATGATAAACGAATTATGATTATGGGCAATACAGAATCAGATGAAATTAAAATTAATCCAGATGGAGGATACAAACACTTTGGTTTAGTTAAAGGGGACTTTATCATTCTAAAAGGCTCAATTCCAGGAACTTACAAGAGATTAATCAAACTTAGAAGTCAAATTAGAAACGCACCAGTTAAAGTCAATAAACCAAACATCTTGGAGGTTGTAGTATAATGAAGACGACAACTTACACAACAACTGGAACAAAAGATGCAGAAATTGAATTACCAATAATTTTCTCAACACCATTTAGAAGAGAATTAATTCACAAAGCTGTTACTAATTTAACATCTCACAAATTCCAAAGACAAGGAAGAAAACCAATGGCAGGTATGGATGTAGTTGCAGATTCAAATGATCCTCCAACAGGTCAAGGTGTATCTCGTGTCGCAAGAATGCAAGGCGGGGGAGGTGGAAGACAAGGACAAGGAGCTGAAGTTGCATCTACCAGAGGCGGAAGACAAGCACATCCGCCAATCGTAGAGAAAGTAATTTACAAAAAATTAAACAAGAAAGAAAACAAATTAGCATTATGTTCTGCAATTGCAGCAACAGCATCAAAAGATCTTATTGAACTAAGAGGTCACAAAGTAAAAGGAATAGAATCATTCCCAATTGTAATAACAGATGACATTGAATCTATTGCTAAAACAAGTGAAATCACCAAAGTATTAGACTCATTGAAATTAACACAAGATATCAAAAGACTTGACGCAAGAAAGCCACGTTCTGGACAATCAAGACTCAGAGGCAGAAGTAAAAAAGTAGGCAAGAGTGTTTTGTTTGTAACTGCAGATTCAACCAATCTTCTACAAGCAACAGGAGCACTACCAGGCGTAGAAGTAAGAAATGTAAAAGATTTGAGTGTATTAGATTTAGCCCCAGGTTCTGATCCAATTAGATTAACAGTGTATTCCAAATCAGCAATAGAAGAAATTGGAAAAATAAAATCAACACATCTTGAAATAATGGTGAAAACACAATGAATGTAGATCAAGCAATGAGAATCATCGTAAAGCCGTACATTACGGAAAAAACATTTGCAATGATAGAGAATGAAAGTAAAATTTGTTTCATCGTAGAAATATCTGCAAATAAATCAGAAATTTCAGAAGCAGTAAAGGCACTTTACAATCAAAATGTCAAAAAAGTAAACACTGCAAGAACAATTTATGGTAAAAAAGCATATGTTCAGTTTGAAAATACCGAAAAAGCAAGAGATTTGGCAACAAAGATAGGAATGATATAATGCAGATTTACGCCATGTTTAATAATACATGGTGTAATATAGGCACACATGCCACTGGAGAAAATCTACAAAGTCATTGAACCGTTTAATGAAACAAAAATACATCAAATTAATTGTAATAGGATTAATAATTATTGGAATTTCAAGTTTTGTTACAAATTATTTACGAATTGAATTTCATCACAATACAGAAGAAGAATTTTGGATTTCTTTAATTGGAATTTTAATAACTTTTGCATATGGTAGTGGTCCATTTTTCTTAATTGCATGGTGGATAAAACGTCAACATCTAAAACCAATGAAAAAAGCTTGAAAGTATTAATCCGACTTGTGTAGGAAAGTGTTGATAAAAATAATAAATACAAAAAGTGTATTCTACGTATACTGTCGAGAAAAAGTTCATGAGAGATCAAATTAATAATTAGTAATAGATATTGATCAAGATAACGCATCTTTCGTATGACAACAGTAACTTTTAAAGATCTAAAGAAAGCATGCAAAAAGGAAAAGGATCTCCACGTACGTGCCAGATACTTGCCATAAACATGGTTTGTATGAACAATGCAAGCATTCAGTTTGCAGCCGATTCACTCTTGCAGTGCCCCAACTGGGTTCGCCATGTGGTGGGTGCAACGATTCAAAGAGGGCGGCATAGACACCACCTTCGTGGATCTTTCAAGTCAGGCAGATAACCCAAGGCAGAACTCGAAAAGATTGCAAAGGTTGTTCTAATGCAGACGACATCATCATCACTCCAAAGAAACTCAAGTGTACAGTAAAAAAAAGATTCAGAGTAAACTACCACATTACAAACATCAGAGAAGGATATTGCACAAGCTTGACATGTCTGCCAAGACTCTCAAGCGCATCCACATCAACAGGGCAGAGATAAAACAGATCAAAAGATGGCAACACAACGCAAAAAGGAGGATTTCACGCCTAGAATCTAATAAATTTGCAGTTGTCGTCTTTGATGAGGCAATATTCATAGATGATCCTGCAAGCGGAGTAAAGTACCAGTCAAAAAAGGGAGAGCCAATTGTTCGTCCATACAAGGGACGGCACGGCAAGGTGGTGGTGGTGGTGGTGG
>JARPSM010000032.1 GCA_029782475.1 Nitrososphaerota archaeon | reverse complement strand
TAGTACCGATCAATTTGTCAAGCATTTCATATTTTTCTAACTTAGCCTCAATTGAACGAATCTTTTCAGTTTGATCTGTTACTTCAGGCATGACTTCGTAAATTGAAAGATATGCTTCAGCCTGTTTGAACAGTTCTATTTTCTCTCTTCTGGTAATCTGATGTATTGTTGGAGATACCGTTTGTGACCTCCATAACCATGTGCAAAGTCTGGATCCTTCGTTGCTTCTTTCAGTTGTGTAATGGTAATGTGCCTATACTGTGAATGTTCTTTTTTAGATGTCCACTTTTGTATTTCTCTGTAAAACCGATCTTTTTGACCAGTCTATTCCATATGGTTTCTTCATTATTCCTAACAGTAATGTCATTAGGATTATTCGTAAATACCAAGTCTTCATCCTCTAATGTTTTCAATAACCGTCTGATTCCTGGTGCTGGTTTCGTTTAAAGAATACGTTTGGCTCTGATTAATAGCAGGAAATCAACTTTAACTATTTTTAAAAATATTTGACTGGAAAATATCCCTCCAGTCAAGGGATGACATACACACTTTGATCGGTTTGTATTGTACACAATGAATCTGTATAAGAAGAAAATGGTACATTTCTGAGTTGTACCACAAGTTTATCCTTTTATTGTGATGTCGCTAATCAAATTCATGAAGGTTGCAGTGGTTCAATTTACAGCTTCAACTAACAAAGAAGTCAACCTCAAAAAAATAGTCTCATTCATTTCAAAAGCTGCATCAAAAAAAGCGACTTTATGTGCATTTCCAGAATTTATGATGTTTTACACAAACTCGTCTCAAACTTCAAAACAATTAGCGGATTTATCTGAAACAGTTAGTGGAAACTTTGTTGGCACTATTGCAAAAGCTGCAAAAGAAAATAAAATCCAGGTTATAGGCTCTTTTTATGAGAAGAGCGGAACAAAAGATCGTGTTTACGATACTGCATTTGTAATTGATAGATCTGGCAAAGTAATCTCCACTTATCGTAAAATACATCTCTATGATGCATTAGGATTTAAAGAGTCAGATAAGATGAAATCAGGCTCAAAAATTGCAAAGCCAGTCAAAACATCTATTGGAAAAATTGGAATAATGATATGTTATGACTTGAGATTTCCAGAAATGTCAAGATCACTTGCAGTTGCAGGTTCTGAAGTACTTATAGCACCATCTGCTTGGGTTGAAGGTAACATGAAAGAAGAACATTGGATTACAATTAACAAAACACGTGCAATTGAAAATGGATGTTATGTTATTGCACCTGATCAAGTTGGAAATATTTACTGTGGGAGAAGTTTAGTAGTTGATCCATATGGAAAAATTTTATTAGATATGAAAAAGAAACAAGGGATTAGTTTTGTAAATATTGATCTAAATAAAGTAAAACAAACACGAAAAATTTTACCATTATTGAAAAATAGAAGAACAGATGTTTATCCTACTTTGAAGGCTTAGTCTTTCTACTTTTACAATTAAAATTTCCACATTGTTTAGTCCATTTTTGATTTCTTGAATAGCGAAAAATTATCATTGGCCATTTACATACATCACAAGGTGTTTTCATTGCCCTCATTCTTGCTCTTTGTAATAACGGTGATGATGCTTTACATCCACCATAAAAATTAGAACATCCCATGAATCGTTTTCTTGTAGCTTTATTTTTAATCACCATCAACTCTCCAAGCTTGCATTCAGGACATGGTACTAGACCGTTTTTTGGAGAATTTGTTCCAAGTATGATGTACTTTCTCTCTTTTGAAGACCAAGAAAGAAACCCATTACTATCAAAATATTGAATAATTTCTTTTTTGAAGATACTGGTTTTTGATTTTGTAATTTTGACTACATGTCTCATTGTAGGTTTTTTGATCTGTACTGTTTTGAGACTTGATTTTCTTCTTGGCATTTTCTATGATGAATTTACTAAAACGATTTTTATAGGGAAATGGGTCAGTGACATTTGTGGAAAAGGTTTGTGTTCTTGGCGCCGGTAGCACTAAATATGGAAAATTAAGTGAAAGTATTGCAGATATCACTACCCAGGCATCAGTTGCAGCCATAGAAAGTGCAGGAATTTCCCCAAAAGAGGTTCAAGCATCTTACATTTCAAACGTTTTCGGAGTTGCTGACAAGCAAGTCCACCTCGGTCCAGTATTGATGAGCCGATTAGGAATTCCAGATAAACCATCATTAACAATAGAGTCTGCATGTGGAAGTGGCTCTGTATCTTTTAGAGAGGCCTATGCAAATGTTGCAGCGGGATTTTATGATTGTCTAGTTGTTACCGGTGTTGAAAAAGTAACTCATACAGGAACTGAATGGACTACAACTTACTTTGCATATTGCTCTGACTTTTTTTATGAAGGTCAAGCAGGTGCGTCATTTCCAGGTTTGTTTGCATCAATGGCAAGAGCTTACTTGACAGAGTTTGATGCAACTGAAGAAGACTTTGCAGCAGTTGCAGTAAAGAATCACGATAATGGTTTTCTTAATCCAAAAGCTCACATGCAAAAGAAAATTACTATTGATGATGTAATGAAATCTCCAGTAGTTGCAAGTCCACTAAAACTTTATGACTGCTGTCCATTCTCTGATGGTGCAAGTTCTGTTATTCTTTGCTCTGAAAAGTTTGCAAAAGCACATGGTGGTGATTATATTGAAGTAACTGGTTCTGGCAGAGGTGGTTCTCCTGCTGCATTACAAGGACGTGAACATATGACAACTATTCCTAGTACAAAACTTGCAGCAGCAGATGCATACAAGATGGCAGATATTACTGCAAAAGATGTTGACTTTGCAGAAGTACATGATTGTTTCACTATTGCAGAAGTAGTTGACACTGAAGACTTGGGATTCTTTGACAAAGGACAAGGTATTCAAGCTATTCGTGAAGGTAGAACAAAATTAAATTCTGACATTTCTATTAATCCCTCCGGTGGTCTTAAATCAAAAGGACATCCAATTGGTGCAACAGGTGTTGGACAAGTAGTAGAAGTATTTGATCAATTAACTGGAAAAGCTGGCGATAGAACTGTTAAAGATGCAAAAATTGGTTTAACACATAACTTTGGTGCAACTGGTGCAAGTTGTGCTGTTCATGTATTCCAAAGTGTATAAAATGACTATTGAAGAACAACTTATTGAATTTGCAAAACAAGGCAAACTTTTAACTCACAAATGTACTGAATGTGGACATCTTCATTTGTCTACAGCATATTATTGTCAAAAATGTGGTAGCAAGGGATTTGAGGATAATGTTTTAGATGGTGTAGGCTCAGTTGCCACTTATACTATAATCACAGTAGCTCCTGCAGGCTTTGAAAAATACACTCCATATGCCTTTGTTGTTATGGATGTAGATAATACAGATTTGAGAATTTCAGGATTTATGCCAAATATTGCTACCCCTGATGATCTCCCGGTTGGTATCCGAGCAAAAATTGCTGGTTTTGATGAACGCGGAATTCTCATCGAAAAACAGTAAAATAATTTGCTTGAATTATTAAAAAAAATCAAAATCATTTCTTAATTATTTTACATATCTGATCTAATTCATGTCAGTAGAAATTACATGTGGTAAATGTGGAGAAAAGATCACAAACATGAAGATGTTAAAATCTCTCAAAGATGTACTAAATCCAACAAATGGAAAGTGTCCATCATGTGGACAGAAACTTTCTACATCAGAATTTTCACTTGATGTCCAAGAAAAATAAACGAATTGATCTTCTTTGAAGATCTTTTTTATCTTTTCACAAATCTGATCAAAAATTGTAACATATTATCTAGTCACAAGTTTTATTTACTACATATAATTTGGGAACAACAGTGAAACAAACCGAAGAAGATTTAGAATTAGATCTAGATGCTGGTGCAGATCTAGATGGTGATTCTGAATTAGATATGGATTTAGATGATGTAGATGAATCTGATCCAAAAAGAGGTGGAATCTTACAATCTACCTCAAAACGTGTTAGAATGATCTTCTCTGTTATGGCTAGTCCAAACAGAATTGATATCCTTAGAATCTTAAATTCTAAAGGCCCCCTAACTTACTCTGAATTAAAATCATTAGCTGGTTTCAAATCAAAAAAAGAAAGTGGAAAATTTGCATACCATTTGAGAAAATTACTTAGACAATCACTTGTTGCATTAAACAAATCTGAAAGACGCTACACTATTACAAATCTTGGAAAACTTGTTTTGAGTTTAGCAAGACAAATTGAAGAAAGATCAATTATTGAAAGTGGAAAAATGTATGTTAGAACATCTTCTGAATCAATTGAAGAATTTAATTCACATAAAATTATTCAATCCTTAGTTCGTGAAGGAAGTCTTCCACTAGAACTGGCACAAAAAATTACTGAAGAAGTTGAAAATAGAATTTACAAATATCAAACAACCTATCTTACAGGCGCATTAATCCGTGAAATGGTTAATTCTGTACTTCTTGAGCACGGTCATGAAGAGTACAGGAACAAACTAGCACGCCTAGGACTACCTGTTTATGATGTTCAAGAGATGATTTCTAATCTAGATGATGTAGATAACGGTGCTGAGGGACTATTGTTCAACGCTGGACAGAAAGTATTTTCTGAACATCTTCTTACAAATGTTTTACCTAAAGACGTAGCAGATTCACATCTTTCTGGTGACTTGCATATTTCAAATCCTGGAGTTTGGTCTATGATTCCTGATACAATATTTGTTAACATTAAAGAATTAATTGAAGATGGAGTTGATCTTGGTGGAAAATATCTTGATGTATCAAGAATTTCTACATCAAAACAATTAGATAAAATTACAAGTTCATTATCTGTAGTTATTTCCCTTTTATCAAAAGAAGCTTCACAAGAAATTGTTGTTGATGGCTTGGTTCCGCTACTTGCAAAACACTCAAAATCTATTCCAGAACTTGAACAAAAATTAACTAATGCATTTGCAACTTCATCAACAACTTCCAAATATAATAAAAATAGTACTAACGTTTCAATTCGTTTACAATTAGGAACTGACACAAAAACAATTACTGCGATCATTAATGCATACAAAAATTATACAAAGATTACTCCAATTCCAAAAATTGGTTTGATAATTGATGCTGATAAAGGAAAGATTACAGATGTATCCAAAGTCGTAGCTGAAATTCTTTCTGTTGGTGGAAAAGTAATGTTTGCAAAAGGTCAAACATCTAGTTATGGAATCACTAATGGCTCTACTAAAACATCTGGTCCTCTTTCAATTACATTACAATCTGTTTCAATTAATCTTCCAAGATTGGCATTTGAATCAAACAAAGATGAAACTTACTTTAGAGCAAGACTAGCTTTACTAATGAAACCAGCTTTGGCTTCTATGGCATTAAGAAAGAAAGAGATTTCTGATCTTACTAGAAGAGGACTTAATCCAATTTTAGCAAAGAATACACAATACATGCAGAGAAGTTCTGTATCTCTTGTTGTGAATTTAGTAGGACTCAAGGAAGCCGTTTTTAACATACTTGGATTCCAAGATAACAAAGAAGGACGAGATATTCTAAACAAGGTTATAGAAACCGCAGTTGATGTTGGTGCTAAAAAAGGCAAGGAATTAGGCGATACAGTGGCTATTTCTATGACTGAAACTGAAGGTTCTCCTCGCTTTGCAATCCTAGATGGTGAAAAATATGGTAAGAATTCGAGCCTAAATTCTATGGATACTGATTATTATTCTCAAGGTATAGTATTTGATGCTTCAGAAGTTTCTAGTCTAACTACAAAAAGCCCGGTAATTACTGAATGTAACAAACTTTCAAAAGTACTCAATGGTGGTCTTCTTGTAACATTACAAATTGACAAGAATGCCAAAGTTGAGGATATCAAAAAAGCAATAGAGAAAACATCTACACTTACACCTTCTTTCAAACCTGCAAGACCAACTGCAATTTGCGGTGAGTGTGGATTTAAAGATGAACCATTTGATGACAAATGTCCAAAGTGCAAGTCACCATATGTTGTCTGAATATCGTAAATGAAAAACTAGTTCCGATCATTTTTGAAAACTTTTTGTTTAATTCCAGTTATCGCGATCATCGTTAACTGTTATAATGTTAGACCAGTATGAAGTTCATATTTATCTTAAGCACCATTACGATACACATTGTAGCGTTGTCAATTTTATTGAACTGAAGTTTTGAGAAAAACGGGCAAATAGTTTATAGCATCTATTATTCTAGCCACTGTGGGGAGATTATAATGGACAATTCACAAATAGAAAATACGATCACTGAGATCCGTAAGCGCAGTGGCGCAGTAACGGTTTTCAATCAAGATAAAATTTCAAATGCCATATTTCAGGCATTGGCAGCCACCTCTAAAGCCGATCGTGGCGTTGCCGATAAACTAGCAACAGATGTAGTTAACAAGTTAGTAGAGCAAGGATTTACAAGCTCTAGAGCACCTACAGTTGAAGATATTCAAGATATTGTAGAATCAACTTTAATCGATAGCGGTAATAGCGATATTGCAAAGGCATACATCGTTTACAGACATGAGAGAAGAAAATTAAGAGATGAGAAAAAGAAGGTCCTAAATCTTAAAGCCCTTGATCCAGTCTCAAAAAAATTCAATTTGAACTGTTTGAGAGTACTAGCATCAAGATATCTATTCAGAAATTCAAAAAGTGAGATTACTGAATCACCAACTCAAATGTTTGAGCGAGTCGCAATTCTAGTTGGAATTGGTGATATGTTATATGATTCACAAATCTTTGACAAATCTGGAAATAACAAGCAGGATGTTGATGAAGCAAAATCATATCTTGAAAAATTAGATGCCTTTGATTATAAATTCAAAGTTGGAGATTATTTCTTCAACAAATGGCATTTTAGATCTTTAATCACTCACTATGTGACCCTTGCAAACAAAGGTCAAATGAAAATAAGTTTCAAAGATCTATTGACATTGCTAGCAGGCAAAAAACTAGAAAGTTACGCAGATAAAATGACTGAATACTTTACAATGATGACTGGTCAAGACTTCCTACCAAACTCACCAACCATGATGAATGCTGGTGGAAGACTAGGACAACTTTCAGCATGTTTTGTACTTGGTATGGATGATGGCATGGAAGAAATCATGAAATCTACTTCTGATGCAGCATTAATCTTCAAGTCTGGTGGTGGAGTTGGAATCAACTACTCAAATCTTCGTGAAGAAGGTGACATTGTAGCATCAACATCTGGTGTTGCATCTGGTCCAGTGTCTTTCATGAATATTATCAACACTGTAACTGAAGTTGTAAAACAAGGTGGTAAAAGACGTGGAGCAAACATGGGAATTATTGAAGCATGGCATCCTGATGTTGAAAAATTCATCACAAACAAAACAGAAGCAGGAGTTTTAGAAAATTTCAACGTAAGTGTTGGAATCTGGGAAGACTTTTGGCATGCACTTGTTAATACTACTGATGGTAACTATGTCTTACGTAGTCCGCGTGACAGAAAACCTGTAAAAGAAATCAATGCACATCAACTAATTGATTTAATTGCATTATCTGCATGGAAGAGTGCAGAACCTGGTTTGATCTTCTTTGATCAAATTAACAAATACAATGTATTTGCTAAAGCAAGACAAGCACCATTAAGAGCTACAAATCCATGTGGTGAACAAAGTCTCTATCCATACGAATCATGCAACTTGGGTTCTATCAATTTGGTAAATCTTGCACAAAGACAAGCTGATGGTTCATATGAATTTGATTGGCAAGGATATGAAGAGATTATCAGAAAGACAACAAGATTCTTGGATAACATCATTGATGTGAATAATTATCCAGTTCCAGAAATTAGTACCGCCTCAAAAGAGTCTAGAAGAATTGGACTTGGAGTTATGGGAGTAGCTGATCTGTTATACAGATTAAAAATTCCATACAATTCCAAAGAAGGATATGAACTACAATCAAAACTATCTGAAGCCCTAACATACTATTCCATGGAAGAAAGTGTTGCACTATCAAGAGCTCGTGGTGAATTCCCACTTTGTGCAAAGACAGAATATCCTGAAGGAAAGATTCCTGTATCTGGATACTATGAGAAATCAAAAGAATCTCATTCATACGAATGGGAGCCACTCATTGCAGAAATCAAAAAACATGGTATCAGAAATGTCTTAACTACCACAGTAGCACCAACTGGAACACTATCTATGATTGCAGACTGTTCAAACGGAATGGAACCTGCATTTGCTTTAGTGTTTGAAAAGAGAGTTACTGTTGGAAGATTCTTTTATACAAACAAGATCCTTGAAGAAGCCCTCAAAGAAGAAGGTCTCTACACAGATGAAATCCTTGAAAAGATTGCAGACAACTATGGTTCATTGAAAGGATTAGATGAAATTCCACAATGGATGCAAAATGTCTTTGTTACAGCAATGGATATCCATTGGGCTGATCATTTAATGGCTCAAGGTGTATGGCAAGATTGGATTGGAAATGCAATTGCAAAAACAATCAACATGCCATATGATGTAACAGTAGAAGATGTGAAATCTGCATATCTACTTGCACACGAAATTGGTCTAAAAGGAATGACTGTTTATCGTGATGGTTCAAGACACAAACAAGTTCTTCACATGACAAGTGAGAATGCCACGAAAACATTTGAGGTATTGCCAAGTGAGTTCATGACGGCATTTGTTACCAAAAATATCACAAACCCATACATCAAATCCCAAGTCAATGCTTCATTGGCATTAAAAGTACATGATGAGGAAATCGTACTAGAGACTCCAAAAGCAGAAGTTTCTGAAGACAAATTATGCCCTACATGTAAAAACAACTTGGTGTTCGTAGAAGGTTGTAGTATCTGCATTGAATGTGGATACAGTGGTTGTACTTCTGGATAAAACAGAATAACAACTTTTTTTTACTTTCTTTTATTTTTGAATCTGTATGGATAACAAATCTCTAGGCATAATTGTAGGCATAGGTCTTGTTATTGCTGTAATATTTGTGGCTATGAGCATTTCAAATTCTGATATTACTTTTCCTCAGCAAACCAATGAAAAAATTG
This sequence comes from Nitrososphaerota archaeon, assembly GCA_029782475.1. Classification (GTDB taxonomy): domain Archaea; phylum Thermoproteota; class Nitrososphaeria; order Nitrososphaerales; family Nitrosopumilaceae; genus Nitrosopumilus. The sequence continues at coordinate 2,385 of JARPSM010000032.1, read as the reverse complement.
GTCTTGTAATTAATTCTCCAAACCAATCAACAACGCTACAGGAATTAAGTGATGTTTATTCAGAAGCATCTGATTCTGGAATTGGAAGAAGCAATGTCTATCTCTTTTGGAATTTAGTTGAACCTGAACGTGGAGAATTTGATTGGAGACAATCTGATGCATTAATGAGCTTTAACAAAAACAATAATCTCAAAGTTACTCTATACTTTTCAATAATTAATGGTGAAACACTTGGACCATTCCCAAATTGGATTGGAAAGCCTTCTCTAAATTCTATAGGTGAAGATAGAGTAGTTAGTGTTCTTGATGAAATACTATCAAGATATGATTTAGTGGATACTGTAATACTTGCTGGACAGACAGAATCTCAATTTCGATTTTATGAGCAAAATATCCCTGTCTACAAAGAACTATTCAATGGAGTCTATGAAAAAATTAAAGAAAAGCATCCTGATGTAAAAATAGGCAATGCATTTGCATTAGATCAAGTATTAAATAAAAATCTGGACCATATCGTGACTGAATTATCTGTCGGGGATTTTGTTGCCTTTTCTTATTCTCCAGTTGATTCTCTAAATGATATTGTAAAAACTCCAGAACAGGCAAAAAAAGAACTCCGACAGATATTTGATTTGGCAGGTGGCAAAAAAGTGGGAATTTTTGAGATTAGTTGGAGTACGTCTGATTTTGTTGGAGGAAGTGAAACTGGGCAAACAGAATTTCTAGAAAAATCCTTTGAATTTTACTCTGAAAATGAATCTGAAATTGAATTTTTTACTTGGTATAGGCAATATGACCGACCTGAAGGAACTTGCATAGTTGAAGCTCCAATAATTGGTGATGATACTCTTACTGTTGGAGGCTCTAGTTTTGGAAGTAGTGAACACGTATCTGAAAGATTAAGTCATTACATTTGTAGTACAGGTATGATCAACAACGACGGTAATTCTAAACCAAGTTGGAATGAATTTAAGAAGCAAATTGAAATGATAAACTAGAATGATTTCTCTAATTTTAGCTGAATCCTCTTTAGAGCTTATCCCATCTGAATTACAACGTCATCCATCAGTTGTTTCTCATGCAAGAAAACTTGATAAACATTCATCAGAAATTTTACTAGATAATTCATGGCATTTTGCATCTATGAAAGGAATTGAAAATGAAATGAAAAGAGGCAGACCTGATCTTGTACATTTTTCTATACTTGAAGCTACAACTATTCCACTTTATCTTCAAGATAAAATGAAACTTTATGTTCATACATTAGATGACAAAGTAATTTCTTTTGGAAAAAATGTCCACATTCCAAAATCATATCATCGATTTGCAGGAGTTATAGAAAAATTGTATCAGGAAAAAGAAATTACATCAAAAGACGATGTTTTATTAGAAATTGGAAAAAAAACATTTTCTGAATTACTTGATGAGATAAATCCTTCAAAAATATTTGGTTTTTCTACAGCAGGTGATAATAGTACATATGAAAAAATTGCAAAAGATATTCCAAATGATGCTTGCATTGTGATTGGAGGATTCCAAAAGGGGCATTTCTCTAATTCAATTTCAAATAAAATAACAGATCTTTATTCTGTTGGAGATGAATCATTTGAAGGGCATGTTATCGTTGCTAGAATACTCTATGAGTACGAAAAAACCATTTTTATGTAGGAAATTAAATTTTCATTTTATTGCAGTCATAGTATAGCCTGGTTAGTATTCGGGGTTTCCAACCCTGTGACGCGGGTTCGAATCCCGCTGACTGCATTTTTCAATACTTATGAGAACTAATTTTTAGGTCAAGTTTTAGATCATATTGTGAAGCCTGGGGCAAAAAAAATTGCAATGGAGAGAATGCAAATTCTCATTGAAAATGCAATTACTAATGCAAAAAAAGATCCTGAACTTTCTCAAAGACAAGCTTCTATTGCGAGAAGAATTAGTACTAGATATAAAATTAGAATGCCATATTATCTTAGAATGGTATTTTGTAAAAAATGTAAATCCTTTATTGCGCCTGGGGTAAATTCTAGATTCCGATTAGGTAGAGCCTCTGTCAAGTCGATCAGAATTTCTTGTAACTTGTGTGGGCATACTTATCGTAAAATTATATCTCAATGATATTGACGAGTCTGTTATTAACATAGACTCACATCTATTACATCAATGTCAAAACAAGTCTCAAGTATCTCTCAGAAAGAAAACATTCACAGAAGAGCACAATGGATTCAAAGATTTCTAGACAAGCAAGAGGGCATATTATCTACAAAAAATTTGCAATTACTATATGATTACAATGACGATATGATTATTCATAGTATTGCAGAGAATACTAGATACAAGAATTTAGCACATTTTGGAAAATTAACTCAAATGATACAAAAAGAC
>JARPSM010000030.1 GCA_029782475.1 Nitrososphaerota archaeon | reverse complement strand
TGCGTCTCGTCCTGCCTGTGCAAGAATCACATCCTGTAGTTTGTCAATACAACCTGCAATTCTTGTTGCTGCCTTGTGTAGACACGATTTGCCTGGAATCTTTTTTAGGCAGTAGCGTTCCACTAACTGTGTCTGGTCTTGAAGATAGAGAGAAAATCTTCTGAATGACAACTGAAGGCCTTCTCGATATATCAGCAAGACTGCATATACGATGTCTTTCTTAGACAAACTTGTATGCCTGGACAGCCAGTTTACTAGTTGGGAGAACTTTTTGCAGAGCTTTGCTCCCTTCTTTTTTTGTTTTCTCTCATAGTTTTTGTAATAGTCCTTGGGTTTTTGATATTTTCCATTCATTGAAAAAGCATAGGACAAACGGATCAAAAAGAGTTAGCAGTCGGGTTTTCATGATCTTTAATCTTTTCTCTACTTTTGGATTGAAAAAGTGGACAACGCCGTTCTTGTCACAAATCACTTCTTTTTGGAGACTTGCATGTACAAGTCAACAGTACCACTTCCAATTGGAATGTTACTTCCAACAATAACGTTTTCAGTAATGCCTTTGAGTTGTTCAACTTCACCTTGTAGCGCAGCATGTGCAATTGTTGGAACTGTAATTTCGAATGCTGCTCTTGCAAGAACACTATCTTTGGTACCTGCAATTCCGTGTCTACCAATTTGTTGCATGTAACCTCTAGAGCACATCAAATCAGATACCAACATAATGTATCTATTATCAACTTCCAATCCTTGGTCACCCAAAGTATGATTAAGTTCATTAATTAATGAATTTCTTGCAGCCTCGATTCCCAAGGTTCCTGCAATTTCAAAGACATTGTTTGTTCTGACATTCTTTTTATCAATTCCTTTAACCTCAAGTACTTTAGCAATGTTAGAACCAGTTGTTTGAATAACCCACTCTTCATCTTTTTGAACCAAAGTAACTAGTTCGACATCTGGAACGCCTTTAACAGTAGTATTGAGAACTTTATTTCTAATTGCAATTGCAGTTGCAGTATCAGCTTCATCTACTAAATTCAAGGTGATTAATTCACCTACAATCTCCATTTTGAATTTCTTATTAGATGAAAGTGCTGCTTCTACTTCAGATATAGAACATCCTCTTTCATTTAGTCTGTTAGTACTCATAATTAATTTGATATTTGTAGAGTAATCTGTTTCAGTGTCAGCAATCAATGCGCTGACTTTAGTTTGCAATATGTTTCGTGCAACTTCAATTGCTTTTTCTCGAGATTTCTTGGATTCCTCATCAAGGTAAATATCCATAGTTGGAGTTACTGGTTTCTTTCTTGCATCAACTAATTCAATTAATCTTGGAAGACCCAAAGTTACGTTTCTTTCTTTAATTCCTGCAAAGTGGAAAGTTCTCAAAGTCATCTGAGTGCCAGGTTCACCAATGGATTGTGCTGTAACAATTCCTACTGCTTGGCCAGGTTCAACTTGTGCTTTGTTGTATAGTGAAAGCCCCTTTTTACATACTGCTTCAACACCGCCTTTACTCAAATTGGATTTGTGTAAAGCATCAGTTACAAGTTGGGTTAATCGCGGATTGAATATCTTTGTGTATTTTTTAGTTAATGTATCAATTTCATCTTTGGTTGCCTTCTTTCCAGAATCAATAATGGTTTGAGATTCTGCCAATCTACTTGCATTGAATGCTTCACCATGATCACTTTTTTGCACATCGATTCCATCTTCACCATAAAGGAATTGAACAATGTGACCGTGTGGATCTCTTACAGTTCCATCATATTCTAATCTAATGTGTTCTAAAGCGTTAATCAATCTACGCTGCATGTAACCACTTTGTTGGGTTCTAACTGCAGTATCTACTAATCCCTCACGTCCACCCATGGCGTGGAAGAAGAATTCTAAAGCTGTAAGACCTGTTCTGTAATTTGATTTTACAAATCCATGTGCATCTGGATTACTATCATGTTCTTTGTAGTGTGTTAATGCACGATTACTGTAACCATAACTCATTCTGTTTCCTCGTCTTGATTGCTGGCCTAATGCACCTGCCATCTGACCTACGTTAAGGGCTGAACCTCTGGCACCAGTTGTAGCCATAATTTTTCCAGCATTACCATCATCTAGAGAATCATTGGCTGTAGCACCTGCTTTCTCTCTTGCTTTACCTAATTCATTTACAATGTATGCCTCTAAAGCTTCTTCAGCTTTCATACCTCTTGTTAGCTTTAGAGTTCCTTTTTCATATTGACTAGTTAAATCAGATACAGTATCATAAGTTACTTGAATATCATCTAAAATTTGTTGTACGTTCTTTTCTGGTACTTCAAGATCACCATAACCATAACTGAAACCATAGTGGGTGATGAATTGTTTTACCATAATTAGAATAGAGTTTAAGAAAGTTTTACCAGCTGCATTTCCATAGTCTTTTGTAATTCTGTGTAAGATACTTTCAGGTTCCTCAGCACCAATTGACGTTTTGTCAATGACACCGCTGATTAATTCACCGTTTTTAATTACAACATCTTTTTCCGGACCTTTTGTTCCCTTTGACCATTTTGATGTAAGAACATAGTTAAAGTCGTTTGGAAGGAATAATGAGAATAATTGTTTTCCAGTATATGCAGGACCCTCTTTTGTTTTGGTACCAGGCTTTGGAAGTGCATTAGTGTAACCACCAAGCATTGCATAGTTTGAAAATTCTTGAACTGATAGTGTAGTGTCATCTTTAGTTAGAAGGTAAGCACCAGTTACAAAGTCTCTCAGAGCTCCAATAATTGGACCACCATATCTTGGGGAAATTAATTGATCTTGAACTCTCATCAAAAGAATTGCTTCTGCTCTTGCTTCCTCACTTTGAGGAACGTGAAGGTTCATCTCATCACCATCAAAGTCTGCGTTGTATGGTGGACATACAGAAGGATGTAATCTGAAAGTTTTACCAGGAAGTACTCTCACATAGTGAGCCATAATAGACATCTGGTGAAGTGATGGTTGTCTGTTGAACATGACAATATCACCATCTGCAAGATGTCTTTCAATCAAATATCCAACCTCAAGTGTTTCAGCAATTGTAGAACGGTCTTCTACGAAATCTAATCTAATCTTTACACCATCTGGTCTTACGATATAGTTTACACCAGGATGTTTTTCAGGTCCATTGATTACTAATTTTCTCATTCTTTCAATATTCCATTCAGTAACAATTTCAGGAATAGTTAGTTTCGTTGCAACTTGTTCAGGAACTCCAACTTCAGACAAATCCAAGTTAGGATCTGGTGAAATTACAGTTCTACTTGAAAAGTCAACTCTCTTTCCAGATAATGAACCTCTAAATCTTCCCTCTTTTCCTTTTAGTCTTTGAGTTAAAGTTTTGAGCGGACGACCAGAACGATGATGAGCTTGTGGAATTCCAGAAACCTCATTATCAAAGTATGTTGTAGAATGATATTGTAACAAGTCAACTAAATCTTGAACAATTAACGGAGGAGTACCTGCTTCTTTACTTTCCTTTAGTCTTTGATTAACTCTAATGATATCCACCATTTTATGTGTCAAGTCATCTTCAGATCTAATTCCAGTTTCAAGAATAATTGAAGGTCTAACAGTTACTGGAGGTACAGGTAATGCTTGAAGGATAAACCATTCGGGTCTTGCAGTGATTGGATCATAATTTAGTAATGACAAATCATCATCCAAGATTTGTGTAAATCGTTCTCTAATTGTAATTGGCAATAATCTATGTTCACCGATTTCAGTTTTCTCTACAAAGATTGTTGGTTTTGTAAAGACTAGCTCGTATTGTGTTTTTCCGCAGTGAGGACACTCTTTTGCTTTTTTTGCCTTTTCTATAATTTGCTCAGGAATTCGTTTTTGTGAAATTACAGTATAAGCTGCATGTTTCTCTTTGATTTTTTGGAATGCATTTAGATCATCTTGAGGTACTTTGAGTCTTGCACATGAACGACATGTTGATTGTAATAATTTGTAGATGTTATCAATAAAGGCAATGTGTAAAATTGGTTCTGAAAGTTCAATGTGTCCAAAGTGTCCAGGACATCTTGCTGCAGTATTTCCACATGTCAGACATTTTTGTCCAGGCTCAAGTGTTCCCAATCTTCCATCCATAAGGCCTCCTTGAACTGGCATTCCATCTTCATCGTATGTTTCAGGAGCAGTAATTTCAGCTACAGAGTATTTTCTAATTTCACCTGGAGACCATACTGAAAATCGAATTCCATCAATTGCTTTAATTGCTTGAACAGACATTCTAGATTTTCTCCTTTATCAATAATCTTGGTGCGACATTAAGACTTTGCATTTCTTGTAAGAGTAGTTTGAATGCATAAGCTACAGAAACAGAAGATACTTTGGCTTTATCTCCACATACTCTGCAAACGTATTTTCTTTGTTTAACATCATGATATGCAACCAGTCCACATCTCTCACATACAAAAATATCAGATTTATCAGATTCATCTAACAGTCTATCTTTAAGAATCATTGAAGCACCATAAGCAATTAAGCAATCTCTCTCCATTTCACCAAATCTCAATCCACCACCTCTTGCTCTTCCTTCAGTTGGTTGTTTGGTTAACATCTGAACTTGTCCACGGGCTCTTGCATGTATTTTGTCTGCAACCATGTGGTGTAATTTTTGATAATATACAACTCCAATAAAGACATCTACTGGGAATGATTTTCCAGTTCTTCCATCATACATTGTTTCTTTACCAGAATATTCAAAACCGTGTGCATCCATAACTTCTTTGACTTCAGGCATTTTTTCACCAACAAATGCAGAACCATCAAATCGTTTTCCACGTAATGCTGCTGCTTTTCCACAGATAGATTCCATCATCATTCCAACAGTCATTCTTGAAGGGAATGCGTGTGGGTTAATCAAAACATCAGGTGACATTCCATTTGCAGTATATGGTAAATCTTCTGCTTTAGCTAAAATTCCAAGTACACCTTTTTGTCCATGTCTGGATGCAAATTTATCACCAATTTCAGGAACTCTCATATCTCTTGCTCTAATTTTGTACATTTTTCCGCCTTCATTTGATTGAGTCATAACTACAGTATCAATTACACCAGTTTCAGATGGTCTTACACCAATTGAGGTATCTCGTCTGTAAGGACCAGAAGCTTCGAATTCTTTATACTCTTCCATAAATCTTGGAGGGCTGGTCTTACCAATCAAAATATCCCCACCTTTAACTGGAGATTCTGATGCAACTACACCATCATCTTCAAGTAATCTGTAAGCACGTTCACCTTTGTAACCTCTAATGTTATCTTCAGCGTTAGGAATTTCAAAGCTATCACGCATTCCACCAGGGTATTGTTTTGCTTCAGCATCATAAATTCTAAAGAAGAAAGTTCTACCCAAACCTCGGTCAACAGATGATTGACTCAATACAATAGCGTCTTCAATATTGTAACCATCAAATGGCAATACTGCAACAACACAATTTTGTCCTGCAGGTCTATCTTCCAATCCCAAAAGATTCATTGCTTTTGTATTAACAATTGGAACTTGAGGATATAGCATCAAGTGTTGTCTAACATAGGTACTAGTGTTCATCATAGGTGTTGAAAATCCTAAACTTTGTTTTGCCATTGCAGATTCGTAAGTGTTTCTTGGAGATTGATTATGTTCAGGGTATGGAATGATTGAAGCTCCTGCACCTAAAATTGATGGTGGGAAAACTTCCAAGTGAGTATGTTTCTTTGTATCTTTTTCATCCAAAGTAACATAGCAATTTTCTTCTTCATTTGCATCAATTACTTCCAAGATTCCCATTCTCAAAAGATCAGTCCAAGAAAGTAATTTCTTTGAAATTTTATCTAATAATTCAAAAGTTAGTAATGATTTATTATCTTTAATAATAATTAACGGTCGAAGAACTCTACCGGCATTACAATTAACATATAATCTTCTTGTTGAACCTTCAATTTCAGACTTGTGGAATGATACTCCAACGTGAGGATGAATCTTTGAATTTCTTCTTAGGTCTCTAAGTGATTCAGCTAGTTCTCCACCATCTTTGTAATAGCCAATCAATCTACCGTCTACAAATATACGAGTTCCATCTTTTTTCAAATCTTCTTTTGCATCAAAGAAATGAACAGTTCCAAGATCATAGAGTTTTTCTATAATTTCTTCATTTGGTACATTTACTGAAATGATTCCAGATAATGCCAAGTTTTTCACCAAACCACAGTTTGAACCTTCAGGAGTTTCACTTGGACAAATTCTTCCAAAGTGAGTTGCATGCAAATCTCTTGCTTCAAAGTTTGGCTGAGTTCTACTTAATGGAGATTGGATTCTTCTAAGATGACTGATTGTTGAAAGGTAATTAGTTCTATCAAGTAATTGTGTAACACCTACACGTCCACGTCCCCAGTTACCAGTTGCAATTGCATTGTTTAATTTATCAGTGATAATTCCCGGACGTATTGCTGCAGCAACTGCATTAATTCCACGTTTTTGACCAGAACGTTCAAGTTGATATTTCATATCTCTAACCAAATTTCTAAATGCAGTTCTAAACAGATCTGCCAACATTTGTCCTGCAAATTTGATTACTTTATTTCCATAATGATCTTTATCATCAGTAGTAATCCAGCCAAGTTTTAATTCTAATAATTTACAAGCTGCTTCACCCAAGAACTGTGCTTTTTCTTTTCTATTTTCTGGATGTTTACCCAAGTGTGGTAAGAGTCCCCAATCAAGTAATGTTTCAGCACGTTTAATCTGGAATTCCTCTAACATTCCAGGTGCAATTCTTTTACTGATATAGACAATAGCATCTTTTGATGTTGGAACATCTCCTGCCTTTTCAAAAGAACCTTCCAATTCATCTTGAATATCATCAACTAGAGAAACTACAGATGCAATTTCTCGATCTGATTCTAATCCAAGTGCCCTCATTAAAGTAACAACGGGAATATCAACAGGGGAACCAGGAATTCGGGCTACAATCAAACCATCATTTTTCATGACAAGTTCTAGTTTTGCACGATAACCAACAATTGAGGAATAGACTTTGGCTTTGAAAACAATATTTCCACCTACAGTTTCTCTATCTACAATTATTTTGTTGTAGGAAAGATCTTCCAATCCAACAATTACACGTTCTGAACCATTGATGATAAAGTAGCCACCAGGATCCTGTGGGTCTTCACTGTGTTCAATTAATTTTTGAGTAGAAAAATTATTTAAGATACATGCATTTGATTTTGCCATTACTGGTACGTCTCCAATATGTACAAATCTTGATTCTAAAATTTTTCCATCTTCAACAACACTAGCTTCCATCATAACAGGGGCAGAATAAGAAACATTTCTCAATCTTGCTTCAGCTGGAGTAATGTGTGTGATAGAACCATCAAGTTCCATCATTCTTGGTTGTTGGAGTTTTACTTTTCCTAATTGTATTTTGTAAGGGTATTCTGCATTTTCAATGTCAATTTGTCCAACTTCATTGATGATACTTTGTAGTCCTCTTTCCAAAAATTCATCAAATGAGTTTAGATGTTGACGTGCAATACCTTCACGTTTTAAAATATCTTGAATTACTGGCCATCGTTTAGTTGAAGGATCTGCCATTTAGATTTCCACCACATATCGATAATAGAGACTTTCTCCAGCAGTTGGACTTTTTCGAGTGATTTTTATCATATCGCCAGGTTTTACTCCTAGTCCCAAAATTGCAGGATCATTTACAAAAATTAATGGTAATTCAGTTGGTTTACAATTGTATTTTTTTAAAACTTCTTCGGCTTCTTGTTTCGGAATGATTTCGTGTTTTGGGACATAGATATGATCTGGAACTAGTACTTGATTTTTCTTAGTTGCCATTTAGAATTCTCCCACATCGAACATAACATGTAACACTAATGAAAACACACAAACTGTCAAAAATTCACGCTCGGGTTAATATATATGTAATTTGAATTTCTGCGGAAATCAGTCTTTTTTCTATTTTGTCAACAAATTTTTTCACAACCTTAAATAGTCCAATTCTGGGCGTAAAATCAATGAAAGCTCATCTAACGGTGTTTGCCTTATCTGCAATTATCTTTGCAAGTATTGGTTTAGCACCAGCATTTGGACAAATTCAAAGCTCGATTGTTGTTACTACAGACAAATCTTCGTATACAGAAGGTGAAACAATCCTAGTAACAGGAGAAGTAAGAGATCTGTATTCAGGTACGCCAGTAAGCGTAATTGTTAAAGCTCCCAATGGGAACTTGGTATCAATTGCACAAGTTACAATAGGTGCTGATAAAAAATTCAGTACTGAAGTAACAGCTGGCGGTGGATTGATGAAAACAGAAGGCTCATACACAATTACAGTCCAATATGGAACCGAGAATCGTTCAGCAACAACATCATTTGCATTTGGTGGATCTACACCAATTGTTGATAGTGGCGTAATTGATCCAGCAATAACTGACAGCACAGTGTCAGTTGAAGGATCTACTGATTTGATAACATATGAGATCATAGGAGGAAAAATAACAAGTGTTATGCCTGATGTGGATACAAATTCACTAGTCATAGGCATTGATGCAACAGAGAATGGTTCATTGACCATCACAATTCCTAGATCAGTGTTATTAGCAGAAATCGATGGTATAGACGACGACTTGTTCATCTTAATCGATGGAGAAGAAATAGACTTTGAGGAAGAAATAAAATCAACAGGTAGAACACTCATCATACCATTCCCAATAGGTGCTGAAGAAATTGAAATTATTGGCACATGGGTAGTTCCAGAATTTGGTACAATTGCAGCTATGATTCTTGCAGTAGCAATTATCTCAATAATTGCAGTATCTGCAAAATCAAGACTTAGTATTATACCAAGATACTAAATTTCATCTTTTTTTCTATTTTTAAGGTCTTGTCAAGTCTGAGAAG
>JARPSM010000156.1 GCA_029782475.1 Nitrososphaerota archaeon | reverse complement strand
ATCTGCATCCAGTTATTGCTACAAACATAATTGCATTGATTGTTGTTCTGTCATTACATCTTGGGCGTCGTCAGGTTTTAGCTGGTTTTGGAAGATGAGGTTCCATATGCTCCATTGGTTATTTGTTATTTCTTGGAATTGCACAACTTGGTTTGGAATATTATTGTTATTCATAGATCCAGATGATCATCATAATTTGTCTAAATGGTTGGTTTTGGGATCAGTTGGGTGTATGTGGAATTTACCCTTTGTTTATTCTTCACTAGTTTGATCTTCTAATTCTACTTCTGGTTCTTCTAGGTGATTTTCATTGAATTTTTCAAGAAGTTCTTTTGGAATTGTTAATCTATCTAGATATGCCTTTCTTGCTTCTTCATATGTTCCGCCGTTCTCAATAATCTCTGCTCTGATTTTTTGAGCATCTAAAAAGTTATTTTGAGTGAAATTCAATTGATTACTAACTAAATCTCTAATTTCTGGATTTAGACCTGCCATGTAACTTTCATAGTTGTATCCACTATAAGTCCCAAATCCTGGTTTATGTTCTTCAACTGCTTGGTTTCTAAGATTTTCTGCCATTCTTCTCTGTTGTTCTAAAAGTATTTGCTCTTCATTTGGTTCATTGGCTTCTTTCTTTTCTGCAATCAATTGGTCATGTAATTCATGATAATATTTGAATAAAGTTTGACCTATTGGATTTTTTTCAAAGTCACTCTCATTTGAACTCAGATACTTTCTTGCTTGATCAGTTGATAATTGTTGTTGTAATATTGAGGATGGGTTGGAATCTCCTTTTACTTGAAATTCGGTACTTGACAATCCTGTCATGCCATACCATGATGCTACAACATTGACAATGTATGTACCCGGAACTCTTTGAAAATCAACAAATTCTCCTCTGAATGTTCCATCTGTATCTGTAAATGCTTTGGTAGTATCTGCACCTGTTCTAATTAGAACTTCAACTCCTCGAGTTGGGTCATATGCGTGGTCAACGATTCTGCCTGTCACAACTACTGTTTCTCCTGAATACACTGCTCCTTTTTCCATATCTACTTCAACTATGAATTCCCATAATTCTGCCTGAGAACTAGGAATAAATGAAAATAGCATCAAAAATGAAAATAATCCAATAATTACAGGCTTGTTGAACATATGATGTGATTTTGATTTTTACAGTTAAGACCAAGTATGAATAAAAATTCGCTAATTTTCAATTTTAATTGAGTAATTCCACTTGATTTGGACCTTGAGATTTTGTCAATTTAACAATCCCTACTAATTCTTAAATCAGCACAATCATTCTATCTTCAATCATGGATTTGAAAAAATTCAGTAATGATATTTTTGAGATGTCTGATAAACTCTCAAAAAATCTAAAAGAAAAAGATATTCCTAAATTGAATTATGTTGGTCGGCAATTAATTGGAATGTATAAGAAAAACCTCGTCAAAATCAATCACTCTATTTTAGAACTAATTTGTGCTAGTAATCTGATTTCTAGAGGGTTTATTGTTGAAGTTGAAAAAGATGTTTCGGATATTCTTGTTTGTGATATTTTTGCAAAAAAAGGCGGTGGACATATTATTGAAATTGAAACTGGATTTACTCCCCCTGAACATGCTATGGATACAATAGATTATTTTTCTGCAAGAATTATGAGTAAGATTGCAAGATATAGTAAACACTGCTCAAAGTTTTCTCTAGCTACTCCTGTGGTGGGATTATTGCCTATTTCAAAAATATTCCTATTGCCTCCAAGTGCCAGAAAAAAGGAAGATGTGCAGAGGATTAAAGATCTATGTGATCGATACTACAAAAATCCGCCAATAGAATATGATGATATTTTGAATGCTCATCTTCACTCGATATATCTAATCAATATCGACAAAGGCTTTGCTAAGGAACTTGATCCACAAGGGTATGTGGATTTGACAAATGATCTACTTGAACGAAGTGAAGTCAAGTATTGAGACTATAAAATAGAAAAAACTCAAATCCTCCTACTTCTTAGTGTTAATAGAATGATTTGTGCGGCCTGTGAAACTCGAAAACATTTTGAATGCATTGATTGTATGAATAATCACAATACTCATCTTTGCAGCTGTGATTGCCATGATGAAAATACGGCACCTCACGAAGTCGGGTCATCTCATAAGGTTTAGTTTTTGAATTTCCTTCCAATTTCTTGAGCCATGATTTCTAATTGACTTGTATCTCCTAGTTTTCCATATGTCAATTTTTCAATGGTTTTGATAATACTGATTGCTGATCTATATTGTGGTATTTCAGGCTCATTTAGTTTGCCATACATTCCTATTCCTTGAATATTATTCATTTTTGCAAAATAGGCCGATCTTATTTTCAATGGATCTTGGTAAAATCCACCAATCTCTAGTTTTTCGATGATTTTTAGCTCACGAACTTTGTCTCTTCACTATAACATGAATTTCGTACATAAAATCAAATTTTTAGAGAAACAGGAATTTTTCCTTACAACTAGTAAAGGTGTAATTGCATAAAAAGTCACCATTTCTGGCAGGTGTCGGAACTTTGGACAAACATTCGTCGAAAGTTGGACTACATTTAACATCAGAATCTCCGAGTCAGAAATGTTTTAATCTCAATGTTTACAAGGGTATGTAAACCTGTCAGGAATGGGGACTTGAACCCATAGATCCGAGGTGGAAATGGTTTTTCAGACCATCGTAATACCATTATGCGACCCTGACGAGTTTTAATGCTAATTTTACTTGATAAATTTTACAAGGCTTGGGGCGTTGTCCACTTTTTCAACCCGAAAGTAGTGTAGTATCAGTAGATAGGAATGTGCCAAATCTGTAAAAAAATAATGATCAATTATTCAAATTTTTCAAACCAAAAAAAATTGATCCAAGTATATCCATCATGATTTATGAATGATTCAACAATTAACAAATCTAAAGTAAATGATCAAATTTCTAAAAAACATTTAAAATGAT
>JARPSM010000155.1 GCA_029782475.1 Nitrososphaerota archaeon | reverse complement strand
ATCTGCATCCAGTTATTGCTACAAACATAATTGCATTGATTGTTGTTCTGTCATTACATCTTGGGCGTCGTCAGGTTTTAGCTGGTTTTGGAAGATGAGGTTCCATATGCTCCATTGGTTATTTGTTATTTCTTGGAATTGTACAACTTGGTTTGGAATATTATTATTATTCATAGAACCAGATGATCATCATAATTTGTCTAAATGGTTGGTTTTGGGATCAGTTGACCCTATATTCAAAATCAAACACTAGAGAGTGTTGAAAACAGACAGGATATTTTTCTAAACAAATTTTAGTCCAAATTATAAATCAAAACAGATTGAAAATATACCACAAATCAGCCTGTATTACCTGTAAAAAGACAATTTCAAGTATTGAGCGAATGAATCTAGATGTAGAAGCACGTGATTTCTTTAAAGACCCTTTTTCAGAATCTGAATTAAAAAAAATCATCAAAATGACAGGTAAAAAACCACAAGAAATGTTACGGAAAAGAGACAAAATGTACAAAGAATTAGACTTAGAAAATATCAAAAAAACAGATATTCAATTAATTAAATTAATGGTAAAGCATCCAGGATTAATTTTACGTCCAATTGTGATTACAAAAAACAAAGCACATGTTGGAAAAATAGATGTAAATGATTTAAAATAATCTAATCTGAATTTTCTTTGAATATTCTAATTGCTTCTAAATGAGAGCAATTTGCCTTTAGTCCTTTTCCATGGTGAAATTTATAGAAATTTTTGAATCCAGGACACTCACAAGTATCAAAAGTCACAAAGTATGATTTGTCAGGATCAGACGAAGATTTTATTTGAAATAAATCATCTTCAATTTTTACTACCCCACCACTTTCAACAAGTTTTTTTGCTTTTCTAATTGTATTAGCACTCATACAAAATCAATAAATCTCAAAGTTTTATTTGTTATTTTTCACACATTCATACAATGTTTAAATTCTATGATCGCGTATAGGACTATGACGAGAGATTTGCTTTTCTGCCTTAGTAAAGCCTAGAATTCGTTTCACTCTCGTCTTTTTTTAAAATCAAGATATTTTTTGGACTCTACCAATTTTACCAGAATCCAATTCAACTTTAATTCCATGTGGATGGGCATGGCTTGAGGTAAGTATTCGTTTTACAGTTCCAGAAGTTAATTTTCCGGAACGTTGATCCTGTTTTTGAACAATTTCAACCCTCATACCAATTGAAATTTTATTTCTAGGAGAAACAGTAGATAGGAAAGTGCTTAATTCGGATCAAAAAATAACGATCATTTCCTCAAACTATTCAGACAGAAAAATCTTGATGCAAGTGTACATTTCCATCAAATGTTAATCATTGTACTATTTTTAGCACTGCACACCAATAC
>JARPSM010000151.1 GCA_029782475.1 Nitrososphaerota archaeon | reverse complement strand
TAAATGATACCAACTGTATGTAAAATCATGCAAAAAGTGGTACTAAAAACAGGGGTCCACTCCAGTATGTGGATATGTCGAAGTTGTGAATATGCTAGAAAATTTGATACTAACGTAGATTACATAGCGCATCAAATGAGTATGCATAGTTGAATAGACAATACGCTTAAGTTTCCATAATTATTTGAAAATTATGGGATGGTTTGGAAAAAGTGATTATGAAAAACATGAAGAAAAATTATCTGATAAATTAAATGAAATCTTAGAACAAGAATTAGAAATTTCTGAATTAAGGAAACTTTGTAATGATTTGATTGGGTCATATCCTAAAAATGGTCAAGTATTGAGAGATGAAGATGGGGAGGAAATATTAGAATTTGTAGAACCAATTTCACGTGGGGATTATGCAGATTTTTATTCTCATTATGAGGAATTAGAAGAAGTAAATGACTTGATGTTGGCCAAATATCTCATCAAACATGAGTTTCTAGAAGAGGATGATGAGGATTATGGATTTATCACAACACATGATGAAGATGGTAAAGATGATGAGGATGAAGAAGAAGGAGATGTTGATGGAGATTCCGAATCAAAATCAAAAGATTCTGACTATATGATGGATTCAATAATTCTACAATTAGAACGAAGTTTTGAACCTGAAAAAGTATATGATGAAAAAGAATTACAAAACCTTCTACGGAGTTTCTTACAACAGGCATTTCCAAAAGCAACGGTAGAAAGAGAAGTAGTTTTGAAAAATAAGGATTCTATTGATGTATTAGTAGATGGAAAGTATGCCATAGAGGTAAAAATCCCTAACAGTAGAACCGAACTTAGGAATCTGTCTGCACAGTTAGAAGAATATCAAGAAGAATATCCAAACATTATTGCATTAATTTTGAATAATGAGGAGAAAGAACTAACTGAAGATATTCAGTATTATGTTGACAGATTCAAAGCAAAATTAGATATTGAATCTGTAGTTAAACTCGGTAAGAAACGTGGCTGAAAGAACTTAGATAACAATCAACACGCTTAAGTTCATTATTTTTCTAAAAAATACATGGTTGGAATATGTACAATGTGTAAAGATACAGCAGTTCCATTAACCACACATCATGTTTGGGAAGCTCCTTTCAAAGATGGTAAAGTCCAAACACTAGAAATTTGTGGCGTATGTCATGAAAATCATAATTTATACACAAATGCTTTGAGAGATAACAGAATAGTAACAGATAGAAGAAAATTAGATTCATAGAAACCTTTTTAGCTGATTATATCCAATATCTGGCATGAGCGCCATTAAAGGCGACATTATGGCATCTGGTAAAGTGTTACCAGTGGGTAAGTTGAAAATAATTTATTCTAAAACAATCAAATTCACCGTCAGTTTATAATAATGCCATATTTTGATAGTAGATATGAGATACATAGAACCTACCAGAGTCAAATTTTTGACAATGATGTTTTTTGCAACTGGTATACTTGGTATAGTTATAGGATTATCTGGTTTCACTCCACCTTCATTTAAGATGATGATTACTTTCATGGGCGTGATAAACATTGGATTGGGGGCATTTTTCGCATTTATCTATCTCACTCAGACTCGAAAAGATCCTGATAAGAGAAAGAAGAAAAGAAAAACCGATTAGATTTTTTCAGTACATTTTAAAATTATTTTAAAGATTCAGATTCAATTAAAGTATAAATAATAACCATCTTTCATGAATTCATAAATGTTAGATCTTGTTGCAAAGAATTTGTTTCTTACAAAGGGGAAAGGAGTTCATGAGGATAGGTTAACTAGTTTTGAATATGCACTTAGAGATGCCGGTATTGCTGGAACTAATCTTGTACTAATTTCAAGTATCTTTCCTCCACAAGCAAAATTAATTTCAAGAAAAGAGGGTTTGAAAAAAATTTCGCCTGGGCAAATTCTATTTACAATATATTCAAAAAATCAAACAAACGAACCGCATAGGGTATGTGCTGCATCTGTGGGTCTTGCACAACCAAAGGATAAATCTAGATATGGCTATCTTTCTGAATACGAATCTTTTGGACAAAATGAAGAACAAGCAGGTGATTATGCTGAGGATATTGCAGCACAAATGCTTGCATCTTCTTTAGGAATTCCTTTTGATGCTGATAAAGCATGGAATGAAAAGAGACAACAATGGTCAATTTCTGGAGAAATTTACAAAACTCATAACATTACTCAAACCACTAAAGGTGACAAAGATGGAAAATGGACCACTGTTTTTGCAGCAGCAGTTCTTTTACTTTAATTATTTTTTATACCCTTTAAGAAAATACAATGCAGCTGCAATTGCAACAATTGTAATTATCATTACCACAATAATTGATTCATCAAATTCAATTTTTTTATTTTGTATATTTTCTCCTCCTAATGAAAATTTTAATTCCTGGTTGCTGACAGTTGTTTTTTCACCAAAAATATATTTTCCTTGAATTCTTTGCCCTTCTTTAGGATCAAAAACCCATCCTTCCTTTGTAATCTCTAAAGGAATTTCTTCATTATCTGTGGTTTGTGTTGGAATGATGTTTCCACTTACATCTGAGAAATTTGTATTTTCAGATGATAATACTGCAACTTGAATAATTGAATTTAGGGGATAGAATCCTGAACTGAAATAATCTGATCTTTTAAGATTTTCAATTTTAAGAAATTCCAATGGGTTAATTTCTGAAATTGCTGATGCTTTATTTGGATAATCTACTGATAATTTTAACTGCAACAGTGATTTTGAATCAAATGGAATCCATGAAAATGTCATTTTCGCATTTTCATCTGATGATAATTTCTTTGCTACATCATAAAATCCGCCACTATCCCTTATGATTTTTGGTAATAGAATTCCTGATATTTTTTCATACATGGATG
This sequence comes from Nitrososphaerota archaeon, assembly GCA_029782475.1. Classification (GTDB taxonomy): domain Archaea; phylum Thermoproteota; class Nitrososphaeria; order Nitrososphaerales; family Nitrosopumilaceae; genus Nitrosopumilus. The sequence goes on along the minus strand of JARPSM010000151.1, from coordinate 7,431 downwards.
CAGTATCCTCCATGGGTAATGTATAAACTGCAGAAATCATTCCTCTACCTGAAATCACCCCTGACGTTTCTAGTGCCTTGTTTGATTCGTCATCATTATGTAAAAAAACTGAATGAAATTCTGCATTTGTATCAAATGCCTGATTTATCTCATTAATGTATAGTTTGGATATTTCTTTTGTAGAATCTTGAATTGCAATAATTCCTTTATCGTCTGGATTTCTGATGACATTGATCATAATACATGATTTATCCACAACTCCCAAAATACATTGATCTTGATTTGTAAAAACTATTGCTTTAATTCGTGAATCTTCTCTAATTTTTTTTTCTAATTCTGCTGGAATTTGAATTTCTTGAATGCTTGTACTTTGTAATGTAATTGATGCTGTTACATTTTGAGATATACTCTTGTCAATAATGATTTGTGCTGATTCTTGAAATGTTGCATGACTCATTTCTTGGGAATGTGCAAAATTTGTTGTAGTTCCAATTAAAATAATTGATGCAATCATGGCAATCGAAATTAGTTTCTTTTGCATATTGGACATTCAAAATATGAAATTATTAAATTTACTCTTGTTTTATTCATTATGTGCATTATTGGGATGATTTCTTTTTATTTCTAAACCAGAATATCTTATCTGGTAACTAATATGCTCATTAATGAAAATATCTGGATAGTATGGCGTTAATTCCAATTCTAGTAGATCTGTTCCTTAATCCAATTATTCAATTAATTGCAGTTTTGAGTGCTTTTGGAATTGGGTTGTTTCAAGGAATTATTCTTGGTAGGGCAGTTCTGGTAAGATTCCCTCGTCTACAAAATCATGTTAAAACTGTATCAATCACAATGTTTGTCTTATTTTTAATAAATGCAATTTTGAGTGTTCCGCGCTTTGCTTCTCCTGAGAAAGTGAGTTTATCAAATTTATCTGTAAATTCTCCTGGTGAGATTGCATCTGGTCTTTTTTTGATTTTTGGGATGAATACTGGATTTTTGACTGTATTGGCAATTTCTGTAACTGTGATGAGTTTTGTTGTATTGAAGTTTACAAATCTAACTGGTATCGCTAAAGGATTTATTTTCTTTTTCAGTGCACTTTTGTTGATATTGACTGCTGTAAGTCGCTTCACTGATCTTACACCTACCACTTTTGAAGTTTTACTGTATTTCTTGTATCAACTGGGAATTACTATTGGGATTCTCGCGGGTTCTATTCGAAAGATAAAGCCCAAAAAATTGGACTTGAAATAATTTCAAACGTTTAAATCGGATTATCTAAGCCAATTAATTGACATCGAATTCAAACCGTTCGGGGAACAAGCCGGCAGTCCATGCGTTGGACTGTCGGCCCCATTTATTCTAAAAACTAATTCAAAGATGCAAGTGTGTTCACTTGCTCTTTTACGTAATCAAATCCTTCTTGCCAGAATTTTGGACTAGTAATATCAAATCCATATTCTGAAAGAAGTTTTTCAGGTTTCTTGGAACCTCCAGCTGCAAGAATACTTGTGTATGCTGGAACAAAGTCTTTCCTTTCTTTTTTGTATCTCTGGAATAATGACAATGCAAGTAAATTCCCAAATGAATATGCATAACAGTAAAACGGAGTATGGTAAAAGTGTGGAATGCAGCTCCATTCTATTGCAAAGTCATCTGACAAACTAACCGAGTTTCCAAACTGAACTTTGAGATTCTTCAAATATGTTTTTGATATTTCATCTATTGTGGTCCCCTCTCCAATTTGTTTATGTGCATCAACTTCAAAGATTGTAAAAAATGATTGTCTAAGTATTGTAGCATACAAATCATCGATTTTCTCTGATAGCATTGCCTTTTTCTCATTATCTGAAATTTTACTTGATAAATTGTCATATAGTAATAATTCTGAAAATGTTGATGCTGTCTCAGCTAGAGGCAATGGTGCATCTTGAACCAGAATAGATCTATCCTGTGCTGCTTGACTATGTACTGCATGCCCCAATTCATGAGCTAAAGTAAACACATCTCTGGATTTACCTGTAAAATTTACTAATACATAGGGAGTAATTTTGGGAGTTAGAGTACTACAAAATGCTCCGTCTCTTTTTCCTTGTCTGATGTCTGAATCAATGTGATTTTCATTGAATACTTTACGGGCATGCTCTTCTAATGTACTGCTAAATTTACCTAGTGATTCAAAAACTAGTTTTACGGATTTATCATAAGAATAATTTTTTTCTTTGATGTTTGTTGCTGCTGGGGCATACAAATCATACCTACGTAGTTTTTTCATTTTTAGCATCTTTGCTTTTTGAACAAAGAATTTCTGAAAAATAGGCGAATTTTTTTTACAAACTGAAAGGAGTGAATCTATGGTTTTATCATCTACATCGTTTCCAATATTTCTCATTGATATTGGAGACTTGTATCCTCTAATCTCAATTCCTTCATCTTTCCAATTTTGAACCATATTTTGATATATTTCCCCCACAACTCCTTTGTTTTCAGAATATTTTGAAAGAATTGTTTTGTAAGCTGTTTCTCTAATTTTTGGATTTGTGCTTCGAACATAATTTGTCAGTTCTTCTCTTGTCATTGTTTTGGTTTTGTTTCCAACTTTCATTTTATATTCAAATGAATTTGTTATTTTATCATACAATTTCACAAGCGCAGATATTCCTGTTACATCTAATGTGTTGATGATGCGTTCTTCAGGTTCACTTAGAGCATATTTTGCAAATAATCTTTTATGTGAAAGATACTCTGTAATTTCCCCTGCATCCTTCATGAGTCTTTTAGCATTTTTTTCATCAACTTGTGTTTTCCACCACAAATCAAAAAATAAAATCTTGTTGGATATTTCAGAACCTAGTTTTGACATTTTTGTCATAAGGGATGTTGCTTCATCTGATTGAGTATCTGAAGAATATGACAATGATGCGTAACCTCCAATCTTACTCATGTTTTCTGAAATATCTTCAATTTGATGTAGAATGTTCATAAATTGTTTTGATGACATTTTAGGATCTAATTTTGATTTTATCTTTTCAAATCTCTCTGCTTGTCTTTCTAATTCTTTAATTTGTTTTTGAAATGCAGGGCTTTTTGGATTTTTTACTAATTCTGATAGATCCCATTTACCTAATTGATATAATGACATCTAATCTTGCTGTTTTGTAACTATTAAAAAATGAATATGTAGGTTGTTCTCCAAGTTATCTAATTTTTAGAATTTTTCAAGAGATTTTGTTAAAATTCAAATTTTTAAAAGATTTGTTCCTAAAAACTAGGCTCGATCTTTTTCTCAAAATCTAGTAAATAAGTCGTTTATATAGGAAATGATTAGCACAAAAAGAGTAATCCTTATGGTTCAAGAAATTATGAATGCAGATTCAGCATGTGGTCGTTGTGGAAAGAATTCCATGCTTACTGATAATGTAACTGGAGAGCGATTCTGTGGAAAATGCGGTTATGTCATTACTGAAACTTTACAGGATTCTGGACCTGAATGGAGATCCTTTTCAAAAGAAGGTGGGGCAGATCCGACAAGAACTGGTGCACCAACATCTTTGGCAATGCATGATAGAGGCCTTGCAACAATTATCAGTCCGATGAATAAGGATTCTTCTGGAAAACCACTTACATCTACAATGAAGAGTACTATTGAAAGACTAAGAACTTGGGATAGTAGAAGTAAAGTCAATGCTTCATCTGACAAAAACCTTAGACAAGCATTAAGTGAATTATCTACATTAAAAGACAAACTTTCATTATCTGATGCAGTTATTGAAAAAGCATCATACATTTACAGAAAAGCTTTGGAGAAAGGACTTGTAAAAGGTCGCTCTATTTCTGCATTAATTGCTGCATCTCTTTATGCCGCATGTAGAGATACTGAAACTCCAAGAACATTGAAAGATGTTTCAGATGCAGGTAACATTAAGAAAAAAGATATTTCAAGATGTTATAGAATTTTACATCAAGAGTTGGAACTAAAAATGCCTGTAGTTGATCCAGTACAATGTGTTGCAAGAATTGCAAGCTCTATTGGAATTACAGAAAAAACAAAACGATTTGCAGTTAAAGTACTAAAAGATGCACAAGCACATGAGGAATCAGCAGGAAAAGATCCTATGGGATTAGCTGCTGCTGCTCTATACTTGTCTTGTGTTAAAAATGGTGAAGATAAAACCCAACGTGATATTGCCGAAGCCGCAAATGTTACTGAGGTAACAATTAGAAATAGATACAAAGGCTTAAGATTAGACCAAAATATGGATATGATGGGAGGTAAATGAGATGACTCAAACTAAGCCTATTATTGCAATCGTAAACGTTGTAGCTTCAGCCACGATTGAACAAAAATTAGACCTTGTTGATATTACTAAAAAATTCCCAGCAGTTGAGTATCATCCAGAACAATTCCCAGGTGCCGTATTCAGATTAAAAAGTCCAAAGACTGCTACACTACTATTTGGTTCTGGAAAAATGGTATGTACAGGCGCTAAATCTCAAGAATTAGCAGAAACTGCTGTGTTTGAAGTAGTGAAAATTCTACGAAAAGGCAAAATCAAAATCAAAAATGATCCTATAGTCTCAATTCAAAATATTGTATCTTCAATTAATCTTGGTGGTAAAGTAAACTTGGAGCAAGCTGCAAGAACTTTGCCAAGAAGTATGTATGAACCTGAACAATTCCCAGGCCTAATTCACAGAATGCTTGATCCAAAAACTGTAATTCTAATTTTTGCATCCGGTAAACTAGTCTGTGTTGGAGCAAAACTTGAGAAAGATGTTCATCGCTCTGTCAACCAAATTCATGCATTGCTTGAAGAAAAAGACTTGATGGTTTACGATTAAACTCGTAAAAATAAATTTCTAATCTAACGTCTAAAATTATTTTGAGTAATAATATTCTTCATGGATGTAGCACCATTACCAAATCTAATCTGGAACTGCTTGCATTACAGGATGTCCAGTTTCTTCAAAGTGTTTAGTTGCATGTTTTCCAATTGATGAATCACAACAACCAACATGTCCACATGTTAAGCACAATCAAGTGCAACTATTGGCAAGTGTTCTTTTTCACATTCTTGACAATTTTTTGTATTTTGAGAAACTTTTCCTTCTTGTGTGAACTACTCACATTCTTTTGCTATGTTAATATTTTTTCAAAGTGTCTTTGTATCTTTTAATTGATTCAATGATTACTATTTTAGCTTCTTTAGCTGATTTCCATCCTAATATTTCTACTTTTTTCCCTTCTAATTCTTTATACACTTGGAAAAAGTGAGCAATCTCTGAACGATAATGATCTTCAAGATCTGTAATATCTGCAGTGTGTAGATATCTTGGGTCGTTTGTTGCAACACAGATAATTTTATCATCCATTTCTCCGTCATCTTTCATTTGAAGTAATCCTATTGGTCTTGCTTCAATTAGAATTCCTGGGTATGTGGGATTTGTAACTAGCACTAGTGCATCTAGTGGATCTCCGTCTTCTGATAATGTTTGGGGAATTAATCCATAATCTCCAGGATAATGAAATGGTGAAAATAACACTCTGTCTAATTTTATCATGTTGTGTTTTTTATCATATTCGTACTTGTTCATAGACCCTTTTGGAATCTCTACAATTGCATTAATGATTTCAGGAACATCTGTACCTGTTTCTATATCATGCCAAAAATTCTTACTCATTTTCTAGCTCTTCGTTTAGATATTCAGTATATGAATTCTATGAAATTATCTAACAAATTTTAATTTAGTAAAAATCTTTTATCCTGTTTAGATGTAATTTTTTCATGGCAAGAATTGTAGTTATAGTAGGATCTGTAAGGTCTGAGAGAAAGGCATTAAAGTGGCAAAATGGGTTGTATCAAAATTTGAAGCAAAAGGTCACACTGTCTCACTTGTAGATCCTGTTGAATTAGATTTACCGTTATTAGATAAAATGTACAAAGAGATGGAATCTCCCTCTGAGAAATTACAACAACTACAAAAAACCATCAAAGAAACCGATGGATATATTCCAATAACTCTCGAGTATAATCATGTGTATCTTCAGCATTAAAAAACACGCTGGATTATTTCCTTGAAGAATACTTTTTCAAACCTTCTGCTATTGTTTCCTATTCTGTGGTTTTTTTCGGTGGTTATCCAGTGGTCCTTGGCTTTCTTTTCTGCGGCACTCAAGGCTTTTGCGTATACAGTACGATTCTGCCATGTGTTACCAGTGCCTCTTTTTCCTTGTGATCTTTTGCTGCATGTATCTGTTTTATCTTGGACAGGTTTTCTTCGAGTTTTGTATTTTGGTAAAAACTGTATGATGATGAGAGTGACAATAACATTTAGAGGGAATTATTTTTAAAAAGAAATGTTGATTGTAAAAATTTTGTTTCTCCAGTCTTGGACATTCTCTATCTCACGGCAGTTAACATGAGGAAGATTTTATGACAGATCACGATAAGTTAACGGAAGTAAAGGGTGTTTAAAAACGTAAAAGAGTCTAAATATCTGCAAAAGGGTTTGGTCCTGGTGGAGGAATCTCTTCTAAAACTTTCACTCTTTCCCCGTTCTGTTCTTCCAAGTATTCTTTGAATACTGCCTTGGACTTGTCTGCCCCGTTTGGTAATCTTTTATGATTCTTATCCAAATAGGCTGCACTGTCTAGATAGTAATCATCACTCATATCTAACTAGCTCCAAATACATCATCATATATCTTACTTATTGCCTTAAAAGAGTTTGAATGGTATGTTTCTGCATTTGCAAAACAAAGAGAATCTGGAACTCCTTACTGATTATACTAAATTATCCGTATTTGGAATTACTTTGTAAATTTGTACAGTGTAATCTCCTTGGAATACATTGACAAATTCACCTGTGTTCAAATCTAGATTTCTTACTCTGAATTTGTATTCATAAGAGCCATCTCCTTTTGTATCTACTTGTGCAAAGTGAACTGGGTCTTCTCCTTGGTAGAATTGAATTATAATTGGATATCTTTCAGCAACGTCTGATGCTTCTCCTCTAATGGTTCCCCATGGTAATATATTATCTTGAGGTACACTCATTGTGGTAATTGTCTTTTCTAGGCTAACTTCTGCATTAATTGGAGTTACCGTAATCTGATTTGATTCGGCAGAAACATTTCCTGGAATAGTCATTATTCCAAATACTATCATAATTGATGCCATTAGAATTACATTTGATTTTACACTCATTTCATCTTCATTCTTTTATGATCATTTAAAAAATTTGTTACTAGTTTGTACTAGTTGTGGTGTACATAAAGTAGTATACCCCCCATCATAATTATCTCTAACTGACACGATACTCCTCCTTTGATTCCTCATCTATGATCTTTTCGCCTATAGGTGGCATTTTTCGAATATATGCCTGGGCAGGTGTCTCATGGTTCTTCCAGTCTAGGGACATGTGTGCC
>JARPSM010000023.1 GCA_029782475.1 Nitrososphaerota archaeon | reverse complement strand
GTTTTTTGGTCTTGGAATCAGTTGCTCTGTTCCATCTGTAATTGCAATCAGTTCTGGAAAGAATTTATGCAGTTGTTGTATGTTTGTAACCTCTTTAGAATCTGCATATTTTTTGGCAGGAATTGGGATTGATGATGATTTGACTGCAGGCTCTAAATATGGTATATCTCGCATAACATTTGATTTGCTCAAATCAAATATCATGCCCAACATATCATATGTTGTATACATTTGATAATATATTGGCAGCATTAGGATTCTGTCTTTAATGGTATGATTGAAATGTCGTCCTGCACCAATGTTACGTTTTCTTTTTTGTTTTGAGAATCGCTTTTCTTCTATAGTTTTGTATTGTTTTTGAATCTATTTGGATAGAGAATCAAACTGTGCAACAGTTAATCCTGTTACAGAGGAATTGTTTTGGTTTTTTTTGATAATTTTGCATGGTTGAACATATTTTGAGAATGATTACTCATCGCTTTGGATCTTATTGTGAGGAAATATTGAGAATGTGATCAAATTATGTTAATTGTGCAACCGATCTAGTAATTATTCTTATTCCAATCATCATTCGGATCACGAGTGAATTTAGAAATTAAGTCATGCCCTTTTTCAGAAATACGATATAAAGTTAGATCATGAAAACCAGGTTTATCATCAAAAAGAATTCGCTGAACTAATCCATTTTCATCTAAAAAAACTAGAATATCTTTTAATTTAAATTCAGCAATTTTTATTTTCACAAAGTTTAGATTTACATTATTTTTTTAGATGAATGAAACGAATTCCGTCTGAATTAAATTTTTCAATTTTACTTAGAACTTCATCAAGTTCATCATCTGAAAATTTTTTTGTCATATTATTTCATAGATACTTGCGTTTATGTTTTTTATAATTATTCATACACGTCATAGGGTTCAATCGGATCTTTTGTTGTTTTATTATTCCTTAGCCACTCCAATGTCTTTACAAAAGAATCAGCCAATTCAATAGTAGTCAAAACAGGAACACCCAATTCAAGAGATTTTCTTCTTATTTGATATTCATCATCAAGCATTCCCACATATTTTTCCAAAGTAGACGTACTTGGAATGTTTATGATAAAATCAATTTTTCGTTCATATAATAAATCAGAAATATTTGGCTTTCGTTTAGGTTCAGATATTTTATGTACGATTTCAACTTGACCAATTTTTTCTTCAAAGAATTCTGCAGTGTGTTCTGTTGCCAATATTTTAAATCCCAATTGTTTTAATTTTGCAATCGTTGGAACTAGTTTTTCTTTATTTTGCGCACCACCAACAGTAACAAGTGCAGAACCATTGTCAGGCAAATTATAACCAACAGAAGTTAATCCTTTGGATAATGCATCATAGAAACTATTTCCAAAACATGCTGCTTCTCCAGTAGATTGCATTTCAACACCTAATGCAATATCAGCTCCCTCTAATTGCATAAAGGAGAATTGAGGTACTTTGATTCCATAATTTTGTATTTTTTGCCATTTATTTTCAGGGATTTTAGGCAGTGGTTTATCCAAAATAGCCTTTGCAGCAAGAGAAATCAGATTTGTTTTGACTAATTTTGATACAAAAGGCATTGAACGCGACGCTCTAATGTTTAGCTCTATCACATAGACATGATCATCATGAATTAAAAATTGCAAGTTAAATGGGCCTTTTACATTAAATGTTAATGCAATCTTTTTAGAGTACTCATTAATCGTATCAATTGTTTTGTTACTTAGACGCCAAGGAGGAATTACCATCATTGCATCTCCAGAGTGAACACCAGCACTATCAATATGTTCAACTATAGCACCAATGACAACTTCTTTTCCATTACTTATTCCATCTACATCAACTTCAAGTGAGTTTAACATAAATTTAGAAATCACTACAGGGTGATCAGGGGATACATCAGTAGCTTCTTTGACATATGTTTTTAATTCTTCTTGAGACCAAACAACTTTCATGGCAGCACCAGATAAAACATAAGAAGGTCTAACAATTACTGGGAATTCAACTTCTTGTGCAAAAGATTTTGCTTCATTCAGATTAGAAAATGCCTGCCATCTAGGTTGTTGAATGTGAAGTTTATCAAGTTCTGCACTAAATTTAGAACGATCTTCAGCTCTATCAACATCTTGTGCACTAGTACCCAAAATGTTTACACCGTGTTGTGCAAGACCAGGAGTCAAATTATTTGCAGTTTGACCTCCAACACAAGTAATGATTCCTTTTGGATGTTCAAATTCAGTAATATCTAAAATTCGCTCTTGAGTTAATTCCTCAAAATACAATCTAGTGCAAATATCATAATCAGTTGATACAGTTTCAGGATTACAATTTACTACTGAGACACTTTTCTCTCCATTTTCTTGAAGGCCCCAAACCATGTTTACTGTACCCCAGTCAAATTCAACACTACTACCTATTCTATAGGGGCCTGCACCAAGTACAACAACTCCTTTTTCCTCTGGTGGAATTACAATGTCATTAGAATGACCACCATATGTCAAATACAAGTAATTAGTAACTGCAGGCCATTCGGCTGCAAGCGTATCAATTTGTTTTACTGAAGGAATTACGCCTAATTTCTTTCTCAAATCACGGATTTCGTCAGGAGATTGGTCTTTTGCCCGTGCAATCTGTTTGTCTGAAAATCCTAATTTTTTAGATTCCCACATTAAAGATTCATCAAGTTCAGAATCTTTTAGTTTCGCTTCAATATCTACAATATTTTTTATTTTTTCAATAAACCAAGGATCAACAGTAGATAATTTGTAAATTCGTTCAACTGTAATTCCCATCTTTAATGCAATTGCAACATGATAAAGGATTTGATCATCATGATGAGATAATTTGTATTCTATTTCTTCTTCAGTGTATTTTTTTCCATTTGTACGATTCAAAACTAATCCATCATTTCCAATATCCAACATGCGGATTGCTTTTTGGAATGATTCCTCAAAAGTTCTACCAATTGCCATTACTTCTCCAACAGATTTCATTGTAGGACCAAGTCTTCTATTTACTAATTCAAATTTATCAAAATCCCATCTAGGGTGTTTGCATACAATGTAATCAAGTGAGGGTTCAAAACAAGCAGTGGTATTTTTTGTAATTCTATTTACAAGTTCAGACAAATTATAGCCCAGTCCAATTTTTGCAGACATGTATGCTAACGGATATCCAGTAGCTTTACTTGCCAATGCAGATGAACGAGAGAGCCTAGGATTGATTTCAATTGCCACATATTTATCAGAATCAGGATCTAGAGCATACTGTATGTTGCATTCACCTACAATGCCAACATGTTTTGTTGCACGTAAAGCAGCAGAACGTAACATATGATATTCGTGATTATCAATTGTTTGCGATGGTGCTACAACAATATTATCACCAGTGTGGGCTTTCATAGAAAGTACATTTTCCATATTACAAACTATAACATTATTTCCATCATAATCTTGCATCACCTCATATTCAATTTGTTTCCAATGGCCAATGTATTCTTCAACTAGCACTTGACTGACAAGACTTGCCTTGATACCTCGTTCTACAATTTCATGTAATTCAATTTCATTGTAAGCAACACCACCACCGCGCCCTCCAAGCGTATATGCAACACGAATAATTACAGGATAGGAAAGTTCTTCGACAACTTTTTTGGCATCTTCAAAATTAGTCACAGTTTTACTTTTACAAACAGGTACACCAGACTCCTTCATAGAATCTTTGAAAAGCTGTCTATCTTCGGCTTTTTTTATACCTGGAATTTGAGTCCCAAGTACGTTAACACCATATTTTTTTAGAATACCAGAATCATCTAAATTCACTCCACAGTTTAGTGCAGTTTGGCCCCCATATGCCAGCATAATTCCATCAGGTCTTTCTTTTTCAATAATGGATTCCACATATTCTGCATTAACTGGAAGAAGATACACTTGATCTGCAAATCTAGTATCTGTTTGAATAGTTGCAACATTTGGATTGATTAAGACACTGTTGATTCCATCTTCATGTATTGCTTTAAGACATTGACTTCCAGAATAATCAAACTCTCCAGCTTCGCCAATTTTTATTGCACCACTTCCCAACACAAGGATTTTTTTCAAGGATTCATTCTTTGGCAATTTTTTATTTCTCCATTAGTTCCTTGAGTTCTTCAAAGATAAATTTACAATCAAAAGGACCAGGTGCGGCTTCAGGGTGAAACTGTACTGCAATGCAACTTTGTTGTTCATGTTTTATTCCTTCAACTGTTTTATCATCTGCATTTTTAAACCATAATTTGAAATCAGATTTTTCAATAGACTCTGGAGTTATTCCATATCCATGATTTTGGCTAGTAACATAGACTTGGTTATTATCCAAATTAATACAAGGTTTGTTTTGTCCTCGATGTCCATATTTTAATTTATAAGTTTCTGTATTTCCTGCAATACCAATAATTTGTGCACCCAAACAAATACCCAATGTAGGAACATTATTTTTAATTAATTTTTTTGCAGTGTCAATAGTATCAGGGCATTTTTGTGGATCACCAGGGCCACTGCTCAATACAACACCCTCAGGATTGTGCGACATTATTTTTTCATACGTAGTATTCCAAGGAACTAAAATTGCCTTGTAACCAAGTTCACGAATATTTCTTAAAATGGCATTTTTAGCACCAGTATCAATTACAACTACGGATTTTTCTTCATCACCATAAACTTGTTCTTGTTTTGTAGAAACTTTATCCATGAATTGTTCAGAATCATAGTGCTTTGCAGATTTTAGTTGATTTTTAATTGATTCAACATCTATCTCAGTGTCAGATACAACCAAAGCTGCCATCATCACCCCACTAGTTCGAAGTTTTTTTGTTAATTCACGGGTATCAATTCCTGAAATTCCAGGCACTTTTTCATTGTTCATCCATTCATCCAAAGTCATAGAAAGATTCCAATGACTTGCAGTTAATGATAATTCATGTACAACCAAACCACGAATTTGTATTTTATCAGATTCAAAGAATTTTGGAATTCCATCCACATCAACAACGGATGGGTCAGGAACACCATAATTTCCAACTAACGGATAAGTTAAAGTGAGAATTTGACCATTATACGAAGGATCAGTCAAGGCCTCAGTATAACCAACCATCCCAGTATTGAAAACTATTTCTCCAAAAACAGATGTAGAATAACCAAAACCTTGACCGTCAATAACAGTACCGTCATCAAAAATCAGTTTTCCAAACTTGTTTGCGTGGTTTGATTTCTTTGTAGTAATTGTGACCCTCGTTGAGTCCGCAAGAATCTGAATTTAAGTTTTGTGAGAAATTAAAATTTAGAAAGTTGATCGCAAAAGGAAATTAAACGATCAAAGTGCTTGGAACTCGTCACTCCATTTGTGATAAGCGCGAATCATTTCAGTTGAAACACTAGGTTTTCGCCTCTCCATTATATTTTTGAAATCAGCAGTTGTTAGATCTCTTGGTTGAACAGGTGCCTCACCTTCAACTGGTTCATGGTAATCAGGAGAATCGAAAATTTCATGAACAGTCTTAATTTGTGCTGCCTGACAAACGTCTTTGATATCACTTGCACTGTATCCATCAAATAATTTTGCTAATTCAGTATTGTTTAGACCAATATTTTTACTCAAAGGGGCAGTGTATTGTTCGAAGAGGTTTTCTCTTGCAGCTAGAGTAGGGAGTGATACGTAAATTCTTTTTTGGAATCGTCTAAGAAAAGGCCAATCAAGACTCCATGGTTTGTTTGTTGCACCAATTACATACAACATCAAATCTTTTCCTTTGCCATTAACTCCATCCATTTCAGTTAAAAATTGATTTTTAGTTCTAACTTCTCCTCCAACTTCACTACTTCTAGATCCTAGGAGAGAATCAACTTCATCTACAAACAAGATAACAGGTTTTCCTTCTTTTTCAGCATATTTTCTTGCCATAGCAAATAATTTTGAGACATTCTTTTCTGCTTCACCAAGCCATTTACTCATCATTGATGATGCATCTACATTAATGAAATAGCCATCCATCTCATTTGCAGTAGCTGCTGCAAGCATAGTTTTTCCCGTACCTGGTGGACCATAAAGTAACATTCCTTTTGGCCATCCAAGTGGAAACAAATCTGGTCTTTTAGTAGGATATACAATAGATTCACGTAATGCACTTTTAGCATCATCTAAACCGATTACTTGTTCCCAAGTAACATCAGGTTTTTCTTTCATAATTAATTCTTCAAAATCATTTTCATTTTCTTGTCTTTGTACAGATTTCTTTTGGTCTGAATCAGAAGCTTTTGGATCAACTGCAGGCTCAATACCATGAGATTGTTGCAGTGCTTGAATTCTACCGTGGTAAGAGTTACATCGTTCTTTGTAAATTTGATTGAGTTTACTGTTAGGGTAAAGTTGTAATAATTTTACTAGTGCATCTATTGCTTGTTGATAGTGAGTAATTGCCATTCCACGAGCACCTTGAGAATCAAATTTGATGGCTTCAGAAGCATATCGGCTTGCTGTGTTTTCTAATTCTTGTGGGGCTAAACTCATTTCAATTACCTACGCAGTTTCCTCTCAAGAATTTTGTTGGTATTCTACGGTGTTAACCTGTGTCACAAAATTGGTTAAATTAATTGGACTTGTTTCATGCTCATCATAGTCAGGCCCATCAAGGTACTTTTTTTTAAAATCAGACTTGTCTGAGATATGAGTATGCATATCTTTGACTTTGTTTATAGAGTCCTCAGCAGAAATTATCAATTCAGAAACCTCATCATCCAAATTTTCAAGAGAGCCTGCAGTTTCATAGATTATAGATGTAAAATGCTTGAGAATTGAGCGCATTTCTTTCTTATCGGCATATTTACACATCATAAAATTAGCAATTCCAACAATTTTGTCTAAATCTTGCAATTCTTCCAAGGAGAGTTTATCAATTTTTGAATCCTCAGAGGGTTTTACTTTAGATAGTTTTTTATCAATTATTGAAGATATAGACTTGATTCTATCCATATCTTTTGAAAAATCTCGTTTTTGATTTAACATCTTAGGTATTGCACAATTTCAAAAAATCAAGATTAGGATACTGCTTATTTAATTTAGAGTCTACCATCAATTTTACTTCATCAAGTTTAGATGAAGACTCGTAGTTTGATTGACTAAAATCAAATCTGGCAGTAGTTAAAGCAGCAGAATCAATTACAATACTACCCAAGTGAACAGATATTTCAGATAATTTTTGGCTACAGTTTGGAATAAGATCAAAAAGTTGTGCACTAACAGTTCTAATCATAGGGATTGTAGAGGGTAAAACTTTAGGTATACTGCCTATGTTAGAAATTTTCCCCATATTCTTTTTTACGGAAAGTAAAATCTCTAAAGAAAACACCACAAGATGTTCAAGCTTCAATGCATCAACATAAAGCTTGTCAGAATCATCAAAATCATGAATTAAATCTTGATTTGATTTTTTTAATTGGATTTGTTTTTCATCAAGAACACCGATTATGTCATCAAGTATATTCATAGAATATTCCAATCTAGGAACAAGAGTTACAGAATGAGAGATATTTTCAATATCTATTGAATTGACACTGTATTTTACCAACATACCGAATACTACTTTTAGATTTTGTATTTGAGGACGGTGTATCAAATATTTTAGTAACCACAGTTACACTAGTCAACAGATACAATTTTGATTTTTTTTGAGTGTTTGTGTAAAGGAATTTAGCTCTCAATTTTACCTAATAATAAATCAAGGAAAAACATGGTAAATGAGCACATTTTAACAGTCAGCCTAGAAGAATTCGGATTAAGCAAATATGAGGCACAGGCATATGTGGCATTAATAGCAAAGGGCACTATTTCAGCAGGAGACCTTGCATATTATTCAGAAATTCCAAGAACAAAAATTTATCCAACATTATTGAAATTAGAAAATAAAAAACTAGTCATTATTTCAAAAAGCAAACCAATTATGTGTACAGCAATCGCTCCAGAAGATGCTTTTGACGGAATAATTCATGAGCAAATTAACAAGGTAAACGCAATGAATACTTTGATTTCAAATTTAAAGAAAGCAAGTGAAGAAAGCAGGAAATCAAGAGGGTCTGAAGAAAAAAGATATTTTCATCTAAGTGCAAACAACGTATTATCACAACTACAAACAATGATTGAAGGTTCAAAATCATCAATCAAAATAATGACTGACCAATGGGGTTTTGGATTATTGGCTGAATGTAAAGAGCAGTTGCTATCAGTATTACGCAGAAATCTAGATGTCAAAGTTCTAGTCGCACCATCTCAAATTTGTTCTGAATCATTTAGAGTAATTCCAGATGGAGTTGAAATTAGAGCATCAGATATTACTCAGAATTGTTTTATTTTTGATGAAACAGAACTACTAATGATAAATAGTAATGATGGGAAAGGCGCAATATTTTCATCCACAGATATTTTGGGAATAAATCAAGAAAAAGTATTTTCAAACATTTGGAAAAATGCAACTAAAACTAAAGCATTAGCAGATATGACAAAAACGGAGGCACAAGAGATTTACAAAATTATTAAAATTGTCAATGAAGCAGGTTTATTGTATTTATTAAACTCTACAATGACATCTAAAAAACCAGAAGCAGATATGTTCAAACTTTTAGAGAAGAATGGAGTTTCCCTAAAAACAAAAACCCTAGATGATCTAATTGAAATCATTGATGCAGTGATGCAAATTACGTGTTCAGGTCATGTGAATTTTGAGGCAAACACTAAGAACATTACAATTGAATCAAAATTAAACAGTGGTCATTCTTTACCATGGGTATCAATTTTAGATGGATTTCTTCAAAAACAAGGATACAAAACAAGAACAGCATATCAAAATAATTCAAACAAGGGTGAAAAAGTCCACATAAAAATAAGTAAAAGTTAGAAAAATCTATTCAGATGTTTTTGAATCGTTATTGAATTTTTTCTGAGATTCTTTATATGCAATATATGAGATAACTCTAAAGTGGTTTGAAAAGGGGCATTACCTTAGGGGATTTTTCTCAATAAATGCAGACATTGTATTTGCTAATTTTTCACTATCAATCATTTTTGTATTCTTGTTGAATTAGTTCAATGGTCTTAGAATCAAATTTTGCAAAGCATTTGTTTAATTCTTCCTCATCTAATTCTTCATCATGATATAACATTACAATTATGAATTATAGTCCAACATTCATTACAATAGTAGGTAAGAAAGATGTACAAAATACTCAGTTTTCATACCATGGTATAATCAGTAGGCTCTAAAACATACCAGATTTCATTCATCACCAATAAATAATTCCAATAAAGAGATAGGTCATGCAAACAATTTCAATTGAATATATTTTAGAACGCATGAATGATGAAAAAAACTACCTCGGAGATTTATGGCAAACTTGTCTAAATAATAATAATAAAAGATTCAAAAAAAGCAAGCTAAAAGAAGTTTTAAAAAAAATGGAAGTTTTGGGACATATTAAAAAACACGGTTACAAAGATAATGCATATTATGTAAAACATTACCACTATTCACTTGAAGAGCATGTCGGTTTTGTCAATAACTTAATTTTTACGTATGAATCTAAAATAAATTCTGCAATTAAAAAATTAGAAGAGAAAAAAATATTCTTAGACATATCAAAAGATCTCAGCACATACAAATTTAGCAAATATACAAAATCAGATTACGAATCATTGTTAATTGGTATGGCCAGTATGTTTGGGCTAGCATCATCAATATTATGGATTAAAGAGAATAGTGAAGATAAAGAATTAAGAAAAGAATTAGCAAAATGCTTTAAGCAAATAAATGAATTCATGGAAGAGATTAATCACAGATTACTTGAGGGAAGAAAAACTCAAGAAAGAATAGTGTTACAGCGAGAATTTACAGGCAAAATTCCTAAAGCGGGACATTTGAAAATTTAAGATAAATTTCAGTGTCACCAGTGACATTTACTAGATCCTCATCATAAAACATCACTAGTGACAATTAATATCAAATTTTTCACATATACAATATCTTCGAATCAATGTAAATCAAAAAACTCGAGAAACCAGTTCTAAATACTAAAATCAGGCTAAAATTAAGCATCATAATCATGATTGAGGAAAAACTGGAATCCATCGGAGTTAAACTTCCAAATCCACCTACACCAGCAGGATCATACGTTCCAGTCATACGTACAGGGAATTTGTTGTTTATTTCAGGTCAGATTCCAATGGAAGATGGAAAAGTGATTTTCACAGGAAAAGTTTCAAAGGATAATTTAGAGACAGCACAAAAATCGGCCAGAATGTGTGCAATCAACATCATTGCTCAGATTAAAAGAGAATTAGGTAATTTAGACAAAGTTACAAGAATCGTGAAACTTTCAGGATTTGTAAACTCCATGCCAGACTTTACACAACATCCAAAAGTTATCAATCCAGCATCAGATTTGTTCTACGAGATATTTGGCGATAACGGAAAACATTCCAGAGTTGCAGTAGGAGTAGCTTGTCTACCATTAGATTCAATGACTGAAATAGATGCAATTGTAGAATTTTCAGAATAATTGATTTGGAAATTTTCTTAAATAGATTTTTGAGATTAGCCATTATGGTACAGATGTGTAAAGGATTATGCGACAGATTAAAATCAACATCACTTGCAAACAATTTACGATATAAAATTGGACAAAAATGGTGTTCACTGGGTGCATTATTTTTACTAACTGAAGAAAATACATGTCCGTGCTGCAAAACAAGACTTGGAACTAAATCTAGGAGTAAAAAAGATGAATTGCCCAGAATGTAACCATGAAAAAGACAAATGTGAATGTCTGTGTTGTTGTTCAATTTCAAAAATAGGTTGTGTTTATTGCATACTACCAGTATTAGGATACAGACAGATTAAGAGAATTCTAAGAAATAGGAAAAGATAGGTAAAAAAAATTCACGATTAAGAAGATTACTATGCATTATAGAAACAATTCATATACAGTTATGATTGAGGAATAGGAATGCTAAAGATTTCTTTGTTTATGTTAATCATAGTTTCAATGGCATCCACCTCAGCATTTGCAGAGCCAACTTTAGAATTACAAGTATCATCAGATGAAATTAAAGCATTAGATTCAATTTGGATTTCAGGTAAAATTACAGATGTTTCAGAATTCAAGCCTGTAAAACTTCGAATAATAGGACCTGATGGCGCATTAGTCTTTGCCCCTCAATTGGCAATTGGAGATAATGGTGAATTTAAAAAATTGTTAAACCCCCCAGTTCCAAGCTTTCAAGTGGGAACATATTTGATTACAGCAACTCATGAAGATTCAGACGTGACAGCATCTACACAATTTTCAGTAGTATCACAAGCAATGCCAAGAAATGAAATCCCAGACATAATTCAAGAGAGTGTGATTGAGGAAAAACTACCAGTGCCATCAAGTGGAATTGCATTGATGGCTGATGCAATAAATGGTTCAGATGTAATCACAATTACCGGAAATGCCAGTTTTAGAGATTCAGACATTACATTAATTGTAAGTTCCCCAGTTGGCAACTTGATAACCATAGCACAAGTAACTCCAGGAATTTATGGGAATTTTGAAATAGAAATTAAAACAGGAGGTCCAATGTGGAAAGAAGATGGATTATACACAATTACTGCAAACCAAGGAACAACATCAGAACATAAAGAATCAATTCAAGTTGAAATTAAAGACGGAGTAGTTGTACCTGAATTTGGAGTAATAGTGTCACTAGTATTGGCAATATCAATTATTTCAATTATCATAGCATCATCAAAATCAAAACTTGCCATACCAACTAGATTTTAATTCTAGAATTCATCTAAAATAATCATGTTGGATTTAGAAAATATAAAATCTCAAAAATACATATCCTTAGAAACTTATAGAAAAAACAATCAACCAGTAAAAACTCCAGTGTGGTTTGTAATTAAAGATGATCTAGTGTATGTTGTAACTAGAGAGCAAACAGGCAAAGTAAAACGTCTTAGAAATAACTTGCAAGTAAAATTTGCATTGTGTACAATGAAAGGCAATGTTACTGGAGAATGGGTTTCAGGTACTGCAAAAATATTGGCAGATCAAGAAGTCAAAGAAGCAGTAAAAATGAGAGATAAAAAATATGGATTTATGGCAAAAATTGCAAAATTTGCCAGTAAAAATAAAGGAGAATTTTTTGCATTTACAATACTGCAATCATAGATTATAATATTTCACAAACTATCAATACAAAAAAAGAAATCAAATTATTTTTTTTG
Source organism: Nitrososphaerota archaeon (assembly GCA_029782475.1). Taxonomy (GTDB): domain Archaea; phylum Thermoproteota; class Nitrososphaeria; order Nitrososphaerales; family Nitrosopumilaceae; genus Nitrosopumilus. The sequence continues at coordinate 4,974 of JARPSM010000023.1, read as the reverse complement.
TAATTTTTGTTCTTGTTTTAATTTGTAAGCAGTCAACCCTGCAAATCCAAAGATAACAATCAATCCCAAATAAGCTAAACTTGACTAAATTCTATTAAAACTGCAGACACTCCAGTTCCCACAATACCTGGAAGTAAAGATAATGCATAGAGTCACCACCAACTACAACAACCAAGAGGAACTAGAGGGAGAAAAATGAAAAGAATATGTAGCAGTACTTCCAGCATTACTGCCAAAAGCTTTTTTCTTTACATTTAGTTTACAACCCAAAGTTTTACTTTTCTCTAAAAGAAATACTTGCAATCCAATTCCAACACCCATTCCAATTATCACTATGGCGTTTAGCTGAAATGCGCACTTGTTGCATCTAGAGGCTCCAACCTAGGAGTTGTAATTACAACTACAGAAAGATACACTACAACTGTAATTATGCCAACAAGTGTTGCCTTTCTAATGGTTCATCATACACCGTCATAAACTAGAGTTTGGGGATGAAATGCAACCCATTCAAACCAAAATCCAGGCTCAATTGGCATTCGTTTTAACTGCATTCCAACATTCTCACCAGATATAGATAATCCATTAGTTCCATACAGAATTTGTCTGTGTATCTAGTATTTTTCCATCATCAAAAACAAAATCTAACGTATTACCATTAACAGTTCTCTCAAATGCACGAGAGTTTTCAGAAAATAAAGATATCAGCATTACAAGTGTCACCAATAAAATCATTAATTAAAATTTCAGATTCAACATCATTTTGTTTGTAAGCTTTGCAAGTATCATCTTGATTAAATCCAAGAATTATTTCTTTAGGCGGTAATCTATCATCTTTATGTCTACTGGAAACATAATTCGTGGTTCAGTGTAATAGTTTCCATAAGGATCAGTTGCATACGAACGAATATGACCAGTGTCAGCAGTTAGTACCAAAGTATCAGGATAAAGTTTTTTCCAATCACCCCAAATTATAACATCAAATGGAATTAAATTTAATTCATAACCAGTTAATTCTCCTTTTAGTGTAGTTCCAAGAGCTTGACTCCAATAGGATTCAGTATACCTATCATACATCAACAAATTACTGTTGTATAACTTTCCAGAAGTTACAAATTCTACTTCTTGTCCATCAATGATTCGCTCAAAGACCTGATTGGTGTAACATAAGGACAACAAGTAACAGACACAGAACATCACCTACGAGGTCATTAACAATTTCATGCCAAACTAAGATGAAAATAGGATTAGGCTTTTGCATCTCCGTTAATTTTTAATCCAATCACAGTATCAGAATCAGACATAAAATGAGAATTTTGAATATATACAAACACAGGATTCATCAATTGATGGAATTCCATCTTTTGGTGGCCCCCACCTTTAATTTTATCAACAAGTATCTTCAAATTTAATTTAAAATAAACTAGATTTACAAATTATTAGAAAATTATTCCAAGTTTGATTTGGACAAACCCTTTTAATAAATTCGTAAATCGTTTAACCATGAATACAGAGGCAAACCTAAAAGGAAATGTATTACACGACATTACTCATTGGGGAATCAGTGCATCAATTGGAGCTATATTCATAGTTCATAGTTTGAAAAAATTTGATCCCAGTTGGCAAGAGTGGCTAATAAGTATTGGAATACCACCAGAAATGCAATTACCAATTGCTCTAGCAGAATTTATTGGAGGTATTTTACTAGTGGTCGGAGTACTCACAAGGGTCACAGGTTCTATATTTGCAGTAATTTTACTTGGTGCAATATTCCACATTAGGTGGGAAAATGGATTTTTTGTTTCTCAAGGAGGATGGGAATGGGATCTCGTAATGTTAGCCGCAGTTCTTGCAATCATTGTTGCAGGACCTGGAAGAATATCAATCTCACACCTAGCGAAAAAAATTCCTAGAGTCTTACAGTAATCATTTTATTTTTTTATTTAATTCTGTAATGAATTTTTTTATTTTTGGTTTTGGAACAACTGCACCACATGCTTTGTCATGTCCACCACCAGAACCACCAAGACTGGTTGCTAAAAGATTTACAATTTTACCCAAGTGAACCTTACAATCCTTTGAACCTCTTACAGATACAGCATAAATTCCATGATCTACACGTTCTTTGTAGGCCACACCCACATCTTTACCAGATAATCCCATTACAAAATTAACTGCACCACTTGCACCAGCATCTAAAATTTCCATATGGCCAAGATTACTCATTGTTTTTAGCCCTGCCTTTACTTTGGCAATCATTTGAGATAGTTTTTCTACTTGAATTTGTGCAAACTCATAGGTGTTTGGAATATCATGTGGGAATTTAGAATCTGCCAATTCCTCAACTAAATATTGTAAATAATCAGGTTCTCTTTGACGTCCAACAATATTGTAAGTCATAACAGTGGCACTGATTAATGCAAATTGTCGGTCATAGATTTGAAGTAACTTTGAACCAAGAGGTCTAGATTCCATATAATCTGTAATTGCAGCACATGCTGCAACAAATGATGCATGATCATTAAGTTTTGATTTGAATGCAGTATAAGTTAGAACTGCAGTGCATTCATTGATATCATGAATTACTTTTACTTTGATTTTGTTTAATGCCTTTATAACATTAGGATCAATATCATGATGATCAATGTACGTAACTGAAACTTTATTTTTTCTCAATCTTGTCAATATATCAATAAATTCATCTTGTGTTTTTTTGCTTAATCCTAAATCACAAATAAATAATGTCTTTAATTTTTCATCTAAAACTACTTGGTTTAGTGCCTCCATTTGTCCAGGATAGTCAACTAATATGGCATCTCCACCAAATGCTTGACGAATTAATGCTGCAGAACTAATTCCATCACAATCCTCCTTGTGTGAAATACAAATTACTTTGGTACGCTTAGAAGTAGTTGTTTTTTTAGCTGCTGTTTTTTTGGTTACTTTTTTAGCTGCTGTTTTTTTGGTTTTAGAGGATACCAATACAAATTCAAAAATCACAAACCCTCATTTAAATGAAGAATGTAAAATTAAGATTTTCTAAAAGGTTTTTTGATATTTTGGTTTATCAATGAACTTGAATCAAGATATACATCATATAATGACAATCCTTCCATTTGGGTTTGATTATCAATTTCTTGAATTTTTTTGAGTTCTTCAGATGAAGCATTTAGTACCAAGTCATCTAATTTTTTCAAATGTTCTCGCTCTTTAGGAGTCATCAAGTTTTGATTAAAAATGATCATTTATGACCAAAAGTTGCCATATTAGACTAATTGAGTTGCAAAATGTTAGCAGATGTGCACATTTACTACCAACTTGGGATAAAAAACGTAAAAAAATTAGGCGATTATAAACCTGTTACCCCCAAATATAATCGAGCAATATTGAGAAAATATCTTCATTTCTGATGGCTAGAGGGGTTTGCGAACCTTCGACGATAACATATCAAGTTTTGGTGATTGGAATTATAGTCGGTATTATGATGATGTTAATTTGGTTCATAGCGTATATTGTTAGAATGGTGAAACTGTTAAGTAAATTAGAGAAGAAAAAGGATTAAAAAAATAAAATTATTCCTTGTCACGGAATAACCCGTCTATGAATTGTTCAACCTAAAGGTTTAGATCTTCGTTTGTTACAATCTCTTTCAATGGTTGGTATTTTTTCAAATATTCTTTCATCGAAATGTAGGGTGAATACCAGCTATTGATCTATAGATTTTATGCGTAATTGGCTGAAGCATCTGTCACACACGTTCCCACAGATGAGCAGTTCTGGAAAAATCCCTAATTTGTCTAGAGGCTGATTTTGAGAGAGTCATCATGAAACATTATGAGAATCCTTACTGTCTTTGTATTGTTCAACACGTACATAGGTATCTGATACAACCTCTGTTGTGATAGTCTGTTTTGAGTCTTGTTCATTTTTAGTATCATCAATTATCTTACTAATCTCTTCTTGGGTCTCATTATGCCTTTCTTTAACTGCTTTTTTCTGTTTAGGAGTTAAGCATTCCAATTCTAAAGCACAATTTTCGATCTCTTCTTCTGATTGACTACCAATATCTGTAGTATCAAACTTGTAAAGATCAGCAGTTTCTAGTGCAGTTGACAATGAAATTTTGCCATTAGTTTTAAGTTCTTTTAATATTTTTGGTAGACGTTCATATTTCACATATTTTCGAACCTTATCATATGAGATACCAGTTTTGCTTACAGTTGTTGTCATTTTACCAAATTCATTAAAACATGCAGTCACGGCAGCAATTTTATCCTCTTCACTCATTGGTTCTTGATTAAAATTTTCATTAATTGACATTGCTTTTTTCTCCCATTCCTGTAAATTTGCATATACAAATGCAGGGATCTTTGAAAATTTGTTTGAATCTTTTTTCGATAAAATATCTCTATAAGCCTTCATACGCCGCTGTCCTGCAATTAACTCATATCGATTATTATCTATAGATACGACTAAAACGGGAGAAAACAGTCCCTGTAATTCTATGCTATTTGCAAGTTCATTCACATTTTTATCTATATTTCCTTGCCGTGCTTGGACATGAGTAGTATTAATATTTTCAATAGGAATTTGTAGATATTCTCGTGCTGTATTCATATTTAAAATTCACAATATTATCTTATAAATATTGGTCAATCAGAGGCGTTGTCCACTTTTCAACCCGAAAGTAGCGAAAAGATTAAAGATCATGAAAACCCGACTGCTAACTCTTTTTGATCAGTTTGTCCTATGCTTTTTCAATGAATGGAAAATACCAAAAACCCAAGGACTATTGCAAAAACTATGAGAGAAAACAAAAAAAGAAGGGAACAAAGATCTACAAAAAGTTCGCCCGCCTCATAAATTTGCTGTCAAGGCATACCAGTTTGTCTAAGAAAGACATCGTATATGCAGCCTTGCTGATATATCGAGAAAACCTTCAGTTGTCATTCAGAAGGTTTGTCTCATATCTTCAAG
>JARPSM010000021.1 GCA_029782475.1 Nitrososphaerota archaeon | reverse complement strand
ATTTTTTGTATCTAACACTTTAAAAATTAAGGGCTTTATATGAAATTTAATTTACGCATAATTTCTATTCGTAGATGATTAGAGGGGTATTTGATTAACATTCTTTTATGATTGATAGTGTCAGTAACAGGTTTAGTTTCATGTCGTTGTGGATTGAAATTTGAAACAATAATTGAAGGTGAAATTATTTGTAGACAATGTGGATGTGTCAAAGGTGTAGAATCAACTGCACATATTACGATAAATTCTAAAACAAATCTTTACCATGATAAGCAGTTGGGTGGAAGAGAAGATCCTTCATTATGTATTGGTAAATATTCTTCATCGCAATCAATTGAACTTAGCGCAATATCTAATCTTTGTAATATTTTAAATTATCCACAATATCTGAGCCATGATATTTTGTATTGGTACAAAAAAATACGTTCTAACATTAAATTCACAAAAGGAAAGATACTAGTTTTAGTTATTTATCAATTATGCCGATACAACAAAATTCCTCTTGATGAAAAGCAATTAAATTCTGCAATTCAGAGTTGCTTTAACACAAAGAATTCCTATTCTTCTCTGAAGGTAATTTGTGAGGCTAATGCATTTTTGGATGATGATAATGTTCCAATTTTAGACAAGATTGGATTCAATATTTTAACTGATCACAACATGAATTTTGTCCTTCGATCAAAACTAAAATCTCTTCAAGGAAAGTATTCTGATGAGATAATTGAAAATGTAAAAAAAATGTGTGCAGAGATTGCACCTCATATTTCTGGAACCGAATACGACATTGCAAAAATAACTTTTAAAAAAGCAATGGAGAGATGCGGATTATCCTCAATTGTTGCAGTTTCAGGTGAAAAGCCTGTAAAGAAACACTATGATCTTGCAAAAAAAGCAATATCTATTCAAAAAAACGTGTTAATAATTCCTGGAACTGATGGGAGGCCATCCATTCAAGTAAATCTGAAAACCCGTGAAGCATCAATTTTGGATGAGAAAAAAAATGCTATAACGCTAATTGAGATGCCTACTACGCCTGTCTACTCTTTACCAAAAAAAGTAACATCTCATTTGAAATTACGAGATTCCCTTGATGTGAAAATAAAATGCTTTGAGAATAATGCTGAAATCATTCGTTTTCTAGAAAAAAACCCTACTTCTAATTGTGTTTTGATGTTTAGATAATGATTTCTGAGACTTGTCATTATGATTGATTTATTTTCGATATTAAATTTGGAGATGATTCGAATTATTTTTGTCCTTTGTATTTTGGCAGTAAATGCATTTACAGATTTGAAAGAACGTGTTTATTTTGGACGTGACAGATATTATCTGATTTTTGGTGTGATTGGATTTTCTTTATTCTTGCTTGACTCTGTTGATTCTTTATCTTTCTCATTGTTTATGCTAGTTATCCATGTGACTTTGGTTTTGATTATGTGGAGAATAAAATTAGCGGCATCTGGAGACATTGTTGTTTGTTTGGTTTTTGCAGTAACTGTTCCTATAGTTTCGGGATGGATTTTACTTCCGCTATTTGCAATAATTGGTGGGGCATTTGCAGTTTTGATATTTGGATTGCTGTATAATTTCTCATTAAACATGTTGACTTTATGCCACAAAGAATCTCTTTATTCAAAATACAATGTATCCATTTTTAAAAAAATTGCATCAATTGGATTAGTCCATCAGAGAAGAAGTTGGGAAAAACATACTGTATCTGTTGAAACCTGTGATGGATTTTCAATTAAAAATTCAATAATTGACAAAGAGTATAGTGTAAAAAAAGAACTTGTTTCTCCTGCATTACCTTTTTTCCCATTTCTGTTAGGCGCATATGTTATTGTTTTATTATTATTTTATTCTGTTCTGTAAAGTTGGTGACTCACGATTGACTTTTCTAGACCTGTCAACAATCAACAAGAAAGATTCAACGGTTCATTTCAAGATAGAGTGAAAATAATGCGAGGGATAAAAAGATAGATTCCATAATTTTTGACGGATATCTGATTTATCACAATTACATTTGATTTCATATGGGATTGAACGGTAAGGTCCCTGCTGAGGCTTGTGGTATTCTGATTGATGGTGATACCAAATGGAAAACTTTGATCCAATATGCAAAGAAAAATCAATAATGTGTTTCTTTGGATTTTTTGTCATAATAATTTCAATCATAAATTTTTTGATGATAAGGATTTTGTCTGTCTTTTATATACAGAAAATCTACTACCAACCAAGCACACTTCACGCCCAGCTTAGCGACTTTCTTTATCTTCTGCTTGCGTTCTGAATCAGGGTTTTCCATTTGTTTTCTCCTTGCACGTCAATACCACAGGCTTTGGCGGGTTCTGTCAAGTCTTGGCTCATTTTTTGATTTTCTGTATATAAAATATGTAAATTTGAACAAAAATACAATATATTATAAAAAATGTTATTTTCTTCAAAATTTGATCTTAAATACCTTAATAACGTATGAAAATTATGATAATTATAGTATTGTATAACTCCGTTACATGCCAAACAATTGAAATAACTAATACATTTTTTAGTATGACGGGAGGAAGTTGTGATCTTGACTAGAACTGATGTAAAAATAATGTGTGCAGAAAGAAAAGCATGTAAACTAGTTATGGCTGAAATGTCAGATCTTGGATTTACCGAAATTAAAGAAAAAACAGACATAGTAGATGCAGACATTATTGCTAAATTAGACTATAAAGACGAAGGAGATTTGAATAAAAAATTTAGTGAACTCTTTGGTAGAACTGGTGAAAAAATTGATCAAGTTAGCTTTGTATAATAATTGAGTAAAAATGATTCAAGAGAACCAACATATAAACCACAATTTGTTGTAACAGTATTATCCAAATTTAGATTAACAGCAAACATCAAGTAGGTACTGCTCAAAACTCCACCCGACGATTTTTGACATCTAAAAGATCTGACGCTAACTTGACAGAACCTTTTATTCATAAAAGAATTTTACAGATTGGGCATTTTTTTAAACCATCTCTTGTGAGGTGATTGTGTCTAACTTTGTTGCATTCATTCACGTTCTAGAATCTTGAGTTTGTTATTAAGGCCAAATTAAATTGTAATTTTTCACCTTTTAAGTCGAATCTATCTTTGTATTTGTGCAGGTATACGGTTCCAGACGCGGTATTTTAGATGCAGTAATTATGATTGGACTTGCGTTTATTGGAATTGCAGCATTTTTGGCAATAATGAATATTTTCATCAGTGTTATTGCTCCAACAATTCCTGAAATTCTAACTGATGTTCCTACTTTGTATGATTATGATGATGCTGGAAATAGGATGGAGGGCACGTATCAATCTGCAATTGATTCAGGTCAAACTACTGAACAAATTGCAACAATACAGTCTCAAGTAAGTGAATTAGAATTCAAGATGAGTGAGGCTGTTCAAAATAGTGATTGGAGTCTGTATGCCGAGTTAAAATCTCAAAAAGAGGTCCTAAATCTGGAATTAGAAAATCTTGACTTTGGATTATTCACTCAACCTAATCAAAGACTGGAATTGTACTGGATGTTTGCAATTCCTTCCCTTATCATACTGAGCTTTACTGTCTTGTTTGCATTTGTTGCATACTATTGGGAAAAAGCATTTTCAATATTCAAGAAAGGAACATCCATAGGAATTTTAAAAACTTCTGTATTGGGAATTGTTGTAATTTTACTACTTCCTGAATTTTGGGATACGTATGCAATTATGATGAAACGGTTTTCACTATATTTACTTGATCCGTTTAATGGAAATCCTCAGATTACAACTGCTAGACTTTGGTGTAAGATGGGCTGTATTGTTGACATTAATGAATTACTTAATCAAGATACGTGGAAGATTGCATTTGCAAGTCCAAATAATTTTGGACAAGAGTTACTGACAAATGCTATTTTACCATTGTTCAAAGCGATACCTGTTGCAATGTTATCCATCAGTCTTTTTGTAATTGCAAAGATACGTGTTTTGTTTATCATGATTGTCTTGATTACAATTCCGATATGGATGGTTTGCATGAACTTGCCATTTTTGAAAAAACATGCAAATGATATGATATCCAATATGATTGGAGCTTCAATTGCTCCAATATTCTCTGCTTTGACATTGTTTGTAGGATTGTCATACATTGACAGTGAACCAATTCCGGCATTGGAAGAATGGATTTCTGTTTTGGGAATTGGAATCTTTGCATCTGTGTGGCCTATTATCTTGGCTCCAAAATTATCAGTAATTGCATCTCAAACTACTAGCATGGTTCAAACTGCATTACAATCATCTGCAATGATGGGTGCAATGGCAGGATCTGGTGCAGCATCTGGAATGTCAGCATCTGGTGCATTACCTGGAACCAATGGACTAAACATGTCAAAAGGTCAACAGTTTAAGACATTACTGACTTCGGGGGTGGCGGGAGCTGGCATGGGTGGGGCATCACAAATTACTCCGATGAATATTCCGGGTTCATCTCAGAAAGGGGTGACAGATGCTGTGAATAGTAATTTAGCTGAAGGAAATGTGAATCGACAAATGGCTGGAATTGATGCAACTAATCCAAATCTTGTTGATCCTGGAATATCCAATGGGTTGATGAATAATCCTGGTAATCATGTTGACAGATTACATAAAATGGATACTGGAAAAGAATTCATGAAAACCCCTGCATATGGTGAACGTTTAGATCAAGATGTATCTGGATTTGCTGGCCCTCAAAAAGAACAGGCTAGAGCCATGTTTGATGCAAAATACCAAGCAGATCCTGGTGGTTTAGTTTGATAATAAATTAAACTTGTAAAAAATTAAGGCAATAATGGAATTTCATTTTCAGGAATCATTTTTCGATTTAAGAAAAATATTGTTTCTTTTCTTGTAAATCTATATTTTACACTATTTTTTAAAATTAATTTAGAGTCTGGACTTGTATTGTATGTTAATATGCTCTTCTTCATTGGTGTTGGGTAGTTTACATCTTCATCTAATCCAAATTTCTTTGAAATCATTTCATCATTAAGCATCTCGTCCGTTATTGATGGAATCAAACCCTCTCTAAGGTCATTTTTATCAAAAAATAAAATGCATGCAGGATAACCATGTGTGAATCTTATTAATTCGCCTGGAATTGCATATGCATTTGGAATTGTATTGTTTTCATAGAATTTTTTTGGCCCTTCAAATTCTTTGTAATCATCTCTACTCCAAAATTTATTAAATGTGATGAAACATTTTGATTCCTTATCAAACCAGCAATCATTCCAACACTTATAATTTAGAATGTCTTTTGAAATCTTCTTTGAACGATTCATTGCTATATTTGGAATGTCATTTTTGTATTGTGTCCACATTTCTAAAATATCGTGAATCTTTTTAGTTTCATCTGCAGCTTTTAAAATCTTATTTGCTTTATCTGGATCGTCTGAAGCAATCATGTTTAGTTTTAGATTTGCTTCATCTAGTTGTTTTTGTATTTCTATGATGTTTTTTTCGGTATTTTCTAATCTTTTTTGAACCATTTCTTTTTGCTCCTTCTCAGTTAAAACAACAGAGTTTGCTCCAATCAAATCAGGGAAATTATCTTCATAGTTGTGTCTCTCCACCATTTCTTTGACACGTTCTTTTGCATCTTTAATCTTGAATGTATAATCAAACATTTGTTTGCCTTCTGGCCATGATATTTTGATATGTTTTTTGTCAGTTGCCTCAACTGATGCAATCTGAGAATGCAATCTCTCAAAGAATATTCCTTTTGACTTTTGCTCCAGGATAACGGCGTTTGTTGTAACATACATGATTCCTTTCCCATGTGGAGAGTCCATCTCTAACTGATTTTCTATTTTTTCATCATTTCTTAGAACTAACGTCATATACTCTAAATGCTTTCTTTTTTGATAAAAGCCATATTTTGTTGTACAATTTGGTTTCTTTTATCATTAATGACAATAATGCCATTTTTAGGCGTAAAATTCAACCTGTTTTTCATACTTGTTTTACGAATCACTAATACAAAAAGATTGAGTACAGTTTTTTCTATTTTATTAAATATTTTTATAATTAAATGTACTCATGTTTATTATGGTTAATCTTGTACCTGAACAGAAAGGTAATCAGACATATTATTTTCTAAGACACAGTTCAGGTAAAAATCAATTAAAGAGGTACATAGGCAAAAAAATCCCTAAAAATATTGAAAAATTAAAAGCAGATTTTCTTTTGGAATTTTATCATAATGAATGGAATCCTAATTTTGAATATATTTACAAAAACTATCAAAGTGAAACAAAATCCATTCCAGCTACAATAAAGCTACAAAATTTTGAGAGTTTTGGAATTACCTTTACTTACAATACACAACGAATTGAAGGATCAACACTTACTCAAGAAGACACTAAAGATTTGTTAATTCACGGCATTACTCCAAACAAAAAATCAAAAATTGATACCATTGAAACTCAGAAACACTATGATTTGTTTGTAAAATTGATATCCTCCAAAAAACTAGATAAAATAACACTTGATACGATTCTTTCATGGCACGGAGAAATTTTCAAGCAAACACAGATTGGGGAAGCGGGTTCCGTTAGGACATATGTAGTAGGAATAAAGGGCAACCTTGATATTCAATTTGCAACAGTTCCAGAAATCAAACCAAGATTAATAAAATTATTCACATGGCTTGACGGTTCTCAAAAAGACATGTCTCCAGTAGAAATGGCATGCAAAGCTCACTATGACTTTGTAGGAATCCACCCCTTTGGGGATGGTAATGGAAGGATATCTAGACTGTTAATGAATTACATTCTATTCAAGTATGATTACCCATTGATGACCATTTTTAACAAAAACAGAAAACCATATTTCAAGTCATTAGAAAGGTCACAGTTGGAAGAAAATCCGATACATTTTCAAAAATGGTTCATGAAAAATTATTTCAAAGAAAATAAAAAATATCTGTAAATTTCTTTAAAGTTTTAAGATCTCATCTAAAATAGTATTTGCAAATCTTCGCTTTGAACGATTCCTTGTTTTTACAATTTTTACCAAATGTGGACATAATTCTTTGTCACTAAAGCAGAGTTTTAACAAATTGTAGTATTCCAACACACTAGAATCCGTATCCTCAGAAATTATTTTCTCTATAATGTTTTCTGTTCTGGATATCTTGTGTTTTAATGAAAGTTGAGCCATGCTATATTCTAAAAATATTTGTACTATCTCTTTATGCCTTTCCTCAATGGATACCGTTAATCTAAATTTTGACATTTTGTTAAATTCATCAATTATTTGTAAAATGGCATTGTCATACTTTAGATAATATCTTTGCATTAGTGGTACTATTTGACGTAACAAAATAATATCAAATTCATAATCTTTTGAAAGATTTTTTTCTATATCTATTACAAGTTCAATTATTACAAATACAAATCGTAGAGGATCTCTAATTTCTATTTTTTTATATTCTACTGGATATTCCATAAACATCTTATTTAGTATGTTGATGACATGTGCAGATAGCAAACCTCTTTTTTTGTCAGCATCTAAAGTTTTAATGATTTTAAGTAATGTAACTAAAAATAATGAATAATTTTTTGCAGATGCACCATTATTTTTAAGGCACTGAATTTCAAAATTATTTGCAAACTCGTCTAGAATTTTTGGGATTTGTTCTGTCTGTTCTATGTTTCTAAAATTTATCATCTTGCTTATTTTTCCACCGTCTTGATTATTTCCAGATGTGAATAATGGGGTTGCTAGTTTTAGTGCACTTTGAATCGATGTTAATTTGCTTTTGTTTCCTTTTCCGTACTTACTTTTTTGTAATGCTTGAATTGATTTAACAAGTAAATCATGCATATGTTATTTCAGATAATTCGTTTTGATAAAGGTAGCACTTTATCTGCAATTTTCTTGCCTTAAATCGAAAAATCTCTTTTTAGTTTATGGGAACTTGGAAGCTAGCAAATTCTAAAAATATTCCAGGCTTGCTAGATAAGACAGATAAATTTCTAGGAATGGATACCAAACTGAGTGGATGTCTGGTATCAATTCCTACATCAATGGATATCAAAACTGCCATAAACAACGTGGGAGGCGTGATTTCAGCTGGAATTCGCTCATTAGAGATTTGGTGGGATTCAGAAAAACAGGAACTGCAAATTATACTGGTTGCATCAATTCATGATTTAGACAAGTTCAAGCAGGCATTTTACAACATGTATCCAAACATTGACTTTGAAGACATTGAAGATTTGAAACCTGAATGGTTTGAACCATCAAAAGAAGAATATCAGATTTTTGATGTTGGATACAAGCACGGACATTTCAGTACTGTCTTTGATCAGGCAAAGGCACATCTAATCATTACACAAATTGCAAACACAATCCAACTATCAAAGTTTGCATGGATTCAGATTGTCTTCAAGAGTCATTCCTTTGTAAAAGAGTTGCAATCGCATTTAATTAATTTGCAAAACCACAATCAGACAGTTGCAGGACAGCATTACCCAACATCTAGCTGGCTGTTCTCAGATAAGACAGAGCTAAAAGACCATCCAGAAAAGTTTGGAGACTTTGCAACAAATTACAAAAACTTGGACAAGCACACAACACTGAAAACTCAAAACTCTCACGTGTTGGCATCAGTGAGGGGTGTTGTGGAATCAAACATCGAACTAGACATTGATTTCTCACCAATTGAATCACTTCCAGTTGAGAACATTCGCTCTGCAATGGAGTATGTGACAAAAAACACATATCTTCATCAAAATTTTTACTCTGAGAAAAAACCACAACACATCAAGGTTAATGATTCTAAAACAAAACTGCAAAGAATTGACATGTTTGAAAATAGATTGTTGCCAAATCCGTCGCAGACACTTTCAAAGATGGTGAACAATTACATTTGCAAATCTTGGACTGGCTCTTACAAAACTAGACAATCACCGCCATTTCTTTTACTGACACCAGGAGAAATAGGATTGTTTGTTCATCTTCCAGATTCAAAAACAAAACACCTCACAATTACAAGAAAACAATCAATGCCACAACAGCAGATGAGCAAGGTTGGATATTGTTTAGGATATCACTCTAGAAACCAAACTTTGCAGTATGATATTTCAGATTTTTATGGAAATTTTATACATTCAGCAGAAACCAAAAGCATCGTACTATCCACTGAAGATATTCCTACCCATCTTTACATGGTTGGAGGAACAAAATCAGGAAAAACCACTCTGATTCGAGCAATTGCAAAGCATCTGGAATTATCCAACATCAAAAACAATTTTCCAAACGCGTTTATCTTCGTTGATCCAAAGGGGTCAGATTCATATGATTTTCTAAGACAGTGTGAAGATTACACAATACACAATAATCTTGTGCACTTTTTAGACCCGATACAGACAAAATTCTCTATGAATATTTTAGAGCTTCCTCCACATGATCCAGAAAATAGAGAAAATGTTGTCTCCAGATATGTCGGTTACATCATGACAATGATAAAATATTGGTATGGTGGTTCTGATAGCTTTGTAAGGCTGGAAAGAATTCTTGATACTTTGCTACAATATCTCTATCTACAACATGACAAGCCAACATTCCTTGACTTGTATGAAATCATTATAGCAATTCAAGCTGATGGAGAAGAAATATTATCAAAAATGTTCAAGGAATTGGGAAAGCCTGATGCTGCATTATCACAAGCTATTCAATCAATTGCAGGAATGCGCAAAGAAGCTTATGAGCCTGTATTGAATAGAGTTGAAAAGTTTGCAACTGATCCTGTATTGAGACATTTGTTTTGTGTACGAGAATCAACAGTTGACTTTGAGAAACTAATAGAGCCTGGAAACATTACTGTTGTCAGACTATCTCCACTAAACATTCCCCAAAATATTATCACACTGGCAAAGCAAACTATTGTTATCAAGATGTGGTTTGTAATCCAAGAAAGGGCAGATAGAATAAAACTTGAAGAGGACAGACCTCAGGTAGTTCTAGCTTTAGATGAATTCCAAGATATTGCAGACTTGCCAATAATCGAATCAATGTTGACACAAGCTAGATCATACAAACTGTCATTACTCCTAGCACATCAAACATCAACTCAGCTAAACAATGAACTCTTTGAAATTATTACAGGGAATGCCGGAACACAATTTGTTGGTAAAGTATCGGGCAGAGATGGTAAAAGATTTGGTGGCATATGGGATCCGACATATACAAAAGAGATTGAATCTCAACTGGCAACTCAGGAATACCATCATTGGACAGCCCGATTAATTGCAGCATCTGGGGAAACTCAGCCTATTCCTATCCAGTTCTGGCCAGTGTTTCCAAAAAAAGACGTTCAATCAAAGGAATTTCTTGATGAATTCATCAAATCTCAGAAAGAAAAATACGGCTATGGTGTAGTTGGAGAGTCATTGATGGAGCAGTATTCATCAGAAAATAACCTCTGGCTCAAAAACATACCCTTTGAGCCACCAACTCATGAGCACTGGCTAATTTTATGCATTCTTCGAGATGAAGCATTAGGATTACAAAAAATAGTTGATAAATTCAAGAATGGGACAATTCATCGAGATGTGGTGTCTAAAATTCTAAAATTCATGCTTGATAGAAAAATGCTTGATAAATCCGATGGCCGTCAAGGATTGTATTCAATGTCTGAACAAACAAGATCCAAATTCTTTGATTATTCCAAAGAGACTGTGGGAAGTGCTAAAGATATTCCAATGATGGTAAACAAGGTGACTGAACATTACATTTCCAAAGGAAATTTTGTAACTATGGCAATACAGAAAGTAAAAAAGAACAAACTGCGAACTGATTTTGTAGCTTATGACTATGAGACAGAATCCCCAATATCTATTGAAATAGAATCTAAATCTGAGATGAATTCTCATAAAAGCCATGTAAAACTAAACATGATAAAATGGAGAAAACTCGGATTCAAAGAATGTCATGTGTGGTCTATTAATCCAAAAATTCAAGATGTCTATGATTCATTAACTGAACAAGAAAAAGAAAGAGTAGAAATTTTTGTTGTTTAGAATATGTCGTCACTTTCACCTTTAGTGACTTTTGTTTCATCGTATTGAGTTTCACCAGTTTTTTTAATTATCATGGCATCGTCCCTGATTTTTATTTCCACCATTGAATCATCTAGATTTAGAATCTGAACAATTTCCAACGGCAAATTCAAAGAATATTGTTCTTTTTCCAATCTATCTTTGATAATTTTTCTAAAGTGAGATTTTTCCATGAATCTAAAGAAATGTTTTGTTTAATAGGCACAAATTAAGCTTAATCAGATAAATAAGATACATCAGCTAATTCAGCTTAATACAATCATGTGAAATAAACACCTCTGAAAAAACAATCATTTTGACAAATAATCCTCAAAAATCACATTTCTAGGCACAAAAACCCTGTTATTCGTAATATACTCTTTCCAGCAAATCGGCAAATAAAATTAGAAACTATCTCGTAATTGGAAATCTGAATAGATGGAATTTTGTAGATTTGAAATCTTATTAAGAAATTAACCATGTTTTATTGTTTATTTTACAATTGTCTCTCATGGGAGAAATTCAGTGTATGACAGCAGGATGTAATGAGAAATTTTTTAATCTGGAAGATTTGTTGAAGCATCAAGAAGAAACAGGTCATAACAGGTAATTATTTTATTTTAGACTCTGCTTGATTCCTTTTAGAAATCTCACAACACTTGAATCTTTGATCTATTATTTTACAATAATTTCTAAAATTTATTTCTTTTTTATCTATGTTCCATCAAAAAACTCTACATTGTATCTTGTAGTCATTACATCATATTGAATTATCATTAACCCTCCATTTGGTCCAGCGTACTGTGATCTGTTTGTTTTCTTTGGAATCCTTATTTCTTTTGTCTACTTGGGATACAACTCTGAGGTATCTGGAATTATCTGGACACTATTTCTATACTTTCACGTTACATTTATTACAGATCTTTCTTGGAACCAGTCCATTTCTTTCTCAGTCTACTTGGAATAGATAGTATCCATTACCACAAACACCAAACTCATGATATCCTGGATCTATTAGTATACTAAAACATGTATTTTGAAACAACATTATTGGAACATTGAATCCCAACATATCTTATGGTATATTTTCAAAGATCTCTTTGTTGTGTGGGAATGAACTTTGTCTCCCCATAGGAATGATTCTTCACACTTTGGACATTTTGAATACTTGTAACGTTTCTCCAGAGATGGATTGTCAATTATAAAATCCTTGTTCCCCATAGAGTAAAATGATTTCACGGTAATATGAAAATGATCCTAATTCTAAACTAATCTAGGGGTAATATTTGCCCAATCACCTAGAAAAAAAAATAGAATCAAACCCTGATTATTTGAAATGGTTGGATCGAGATATTGAACTTGTTGAGAGTGAACTACAAATGTTCAATCGTCTAAAATCTGATATTTTCAAGAGACAGATGGAATCTCTAAGATGGCGCAGAATTGTGCTTTTTAATTCGTAAAATGTGGATATTTCTTACCTTAAAAACAAAAAATCTATTTTAGATGGTGGAATTAAAGCTTAAAAAATTAATTTACTGTACAATTTTGCTGACTGGAATCTTGTCTTTGAGTGTTGTTCCTATGATGGTTGATTCTTCAGAGGCCATGAGTTTTGACTCGTATTATTCTCAAATCTCTGAGAAACATCAAAAATCCTTGTGGAATGTAGGGGACAATCTCAGTGAGGGAGATAATTTTTCTTATCGAATTTGTGACGGTGCAATTCCTGAAACTTTTGTCTCATCACATTGTTATGATATACAATTAACATTTGTCTCTCTTTTGGAATCTTCAAATGGTTCTGTATGGATTGTTCAAGGAATTTTAACTACATCTACTGAAGAACGATTTTTGATTTTACAGATAGATCCTGATACGTTTGAAGTAGGTTCAGATGTTATGAACATTGATTTGGCAGAATCTTTGGAGAAAACAATTTTCTCCTTGGCAAGTTACAATAACAAATCTCTGAAAATTGGTAATGTTTGGGATTCAATTGATTCATATTTTACAAATGATGTGTCACTTGAAATTAAAAGAAATGAATCAGTTCAGCTTTCTTTTGGTGTTGTTGAAACCTTTGTACTTGGATATGATGTGGTTACATCATCAAGCCATTTTATCAACAAGGATTTTCCGTTTCCACTTTTAGCAATAATATATTCTCCAAATATTATTTTTCCAGAACCTTTGGAATTGTATAGTTATGAGATATTAGAATATGGGCTAATTGATGCAGACAATAATCAATTGTTTTCTAGTGCTGCATGTCTGAACGAATTTGAAATTGAATCTGATGAAAATTTTGATGATTTTTTTATAAATTCTAAAAACCCTTCAAATATGGCGGAGGAATTTCCATGAATGTTTTAGTTGTCATTGGGTTTGTGGCAATTGTTGGCGTATCTATAACTGCAATTCTTGGTGTAATTCAAGATAATCAAGACTTGTCAGAAATCAATAACGAAATATCCCAAAAACAACATAACGCAATGAGTGTTTCATCCGGTGTTTCAAGTTATGTAAATGATGGCCATGTTCTATTTGAAAATTCCTTGAATCAAGATGTAGAAATTATACAAATTCGAGCATATGATGATCAGGGGAATTTTGTAAAATCATTCCCTCTAAACAATACTGTTTCAGGTAATACCTCATTAGAATTTCAAAATTTACCTAGTGAATTACAGACAATGTTGGGAGATGCAACACAATGAATGAGATATTTTATTTAATTATTTTTGGATTACTGTTTGGATTTTTTGGATTTAGTTATGCGTTAGGATATTCCTTTGTTGGAATTACAAGTGATGGTGTGGAAATTCCCATAATTTTACAATCAGAGAATACTGATAATGAGGGTAAAGGGGAAGGGGATGGAACTTCAGTACTTGATGGGATGGGAATTCAAAAAAGAATCATCATAAATGATGTTTTAGGGACTATGATTTTTGGAAGTGATGATGTGGGTAAAGCCACTGCAATCCTGCCTTATCAAGATGTCTCAGCAAATGTAGACTTTGCAGCAGTAATTGAAAACTCTGATGTTAAAAACACTTTTGTCATTTCTAATTTTTGGAAATTATATGAATTTTCAGGAACTTTTCTTGTTGATGTTACTCCAAGTGTTCCAAATATTTTAGGATATTCAAACAGTGAATCCAAATCTGGAACAAATACTATTTCGATACAACCCGAAGGAATTCACGTATCTGGAAGCGGGTTTAGAGTAATCAAAGTAAACCCGATGGATGGGATAAATTTAATTTATAGAGCAACCATGCCCGCTGGAGCATCAATAGATTTGGTTGAATCTCCAAATGATTTGTCTACACTTTTGTATGATGGTTCTAGATTTGTTTTGTATACTGGAAGTGATTCAAGCTCACTTGGTGGAAGCAAAATACTGTACAACTATGATGTATACCGTAAATACCAATCATGTGGCGGTTCTTATGGCACGCCTGGCGTATGGTCTTCAAATGGACTTGTATATACAAAATCTTCATACTGTGGTTGGGGTGCTCTGTTTATACGAGAAACCACAACTTATGCATACTCTCATTCTGGAACATCTGTATCTCCAGTAGATGTTTTTATCAAAGCCGACCCTGCAACTGCAATTACACCAAGTACAGCAACATATTCTGTATCTAATGTTGGTGAATACAAAAAAGTAAACAGCATATCTCAAAGTGCTCCAACATCTTGCGGAAATAGGGGATGTGTAGGTACAGCAAGTACGACAAGTTTTGCAGTGAAAGATTCTAGTCCCTATCAAACTCAACTATTGACTAGTGCAGATACTGAAATGTTATACACAATGCCTGAAGGGGATTTATATTTGATAGTAGAGCCCAATGGTGGGACTGTAACGATAAAGGGCGAGGCAACTACTTCTGTCACCTCAAATGTCATAAACATTAGCGGTCTTGATGCTGGTGTACCTTATGACATGACCCAAAATGGTTCAGTAATAGCATCAGGAGTAACATCTAGTGCAGGAACAATTGTTCTAAACAGCATAGATGGGATTGACTTGGAGTCTATAGCATTGTTGAATTTGTATCCTGATTCTTTGGTGTATGAGGGCAGCAGCATATCTAGTTTAATTTTTGATACAATAAATGATAAAATGATTCATACTTTAAAATTTCCTCCCTCTATCAACACTGTTTTTGCATGGGTGCAAGTGCCGATAGTTGGAACTGTAGAGATTACAGATGTGAAACTAGATGATACTTTGCAACTTGACTTGAATGGAAATTATACTGATGGGTTTATCCATATTCCAGTAATTCCAAGCTATAACAAAGTAAGTATGCAAGTCAACGGCCTTGACTTTTCTTTTCTATACTCTGGTGTGTTGGACACTCCTGACATTATCATTACTGATTCAGTGTCATCTACTAGATCAATATCTGATTCTGATAATTCCATATCTGAAAAAGTTGGAACGTATGCTTTTGCTATTGCAACAGGTGATGGAAATCTTAGTGCAAAAATAGACATGACTGTATCTGGCTCTTCATCTCTTGCACACGTGTATGAGTTGGAATATGACGGATTGGCCACATTCCCGTGTTATTCTAATACATCGCATTCAAGTTATGTGCCATGTTCTAATGCCAACCCTTGGGTTGGATATTCTGCAACTGATGATGTTGTCTCAAAATCACAATCAAACAAAGTAGAGATTCATGTTAACGGTGAATATCGAGATACTGTGACACTTGCAGTTACAACATCGCCTGTTTTTGCAAATATTGATGGTACATCTGATGTTAACACATCTTTTAGATCATATTTTAATTCCTATGGTGGAAATTCTGGTTCAGTCTCGTTTTCATGGCCTAGCACTTTTCAGCTTGGCGCACAATACACTTTTCCATCATCTGTCTCAAGTAAGACGTTCTCCGTATCTGTAGAGCCTGGAGACTTTGTGGAATTTTTCATAACTTCTGAGATTAGTGAATCAAATTCACCTGCATATGCGCCTCCAGCAGGCTTTAGTGTTGTTAATGACTACTATGTAGGACGAAGCACCGTAACTATAGAGGATGCCAGTATACTGATGAGTTGAATAATGGTGTTACAAACTATTTTTTAAATTAATTCTTTTTAATTTTGCTTTTTATACAAATTGAAACTTTTTAATTCTGAAAGAGAAATCCATGATCATCACACTGAAATATGTCGTCTTTTGTATTATCTGAGCCCACTCTCTGCCCATATCTTCAGTCATTATTTTATATTCTGCAGGGCCTTCCGTGATTGAATGTAATTTTTTGATATCTAAGAAATTAATTTTCTTTTAAATGTATTATCAATTAATTTTGAATTTTGTTAAACTTTAGAAATTCTTTTTTTGTATTGTATTTTCTAAAATATAGTAATTTTTTTGTAATAATTCCAAAACTCTCTTCTTTTGAGAATTATTGATATTATGTATTGGTCTTCCAAAGTCTGATGTTTCCTTTTTTGACTATAATCTATTGATGCTTCTGCCCTGACCATACAGGACAGGAAGGGTGTGACTTGACATGGCTTTGATCTTTCTTATCTGCGATACACAAACACTATCTACTTTTTATTTTTTATTTATGAAAAAAATATTTTTAGCAATTATAATTGTTGCAATAATCATAATTTTACAACCAATATTTTATAACCTTGTGAATTTTGGATTATTTTTTTCACATATGATACACCATTAGGAGAAAGTATAGAACCAAAAAAATAGTAGGATTTCCCTCCACATTTGATGGGTTTATCAAAATGATACAGAGTGGATGGTGGGTTTTTTGAAAATGATTAATGTTATTCCTAAATAAAATAATAATCTTTTAAAGCCAGCACTTGATGCAAAGCCTGAGGAATGGCAAACACATCTCAAATCCTGTTACATTTCATAAATCACTATCTGCTCAATTTCCCCCTTTATCGCGCATCTCCATGCAACACAAAGTTCCATAGTCGCCACCCTAAATTAAAAAAATTCCCGTCCCCAGAACCTAAAAATTAAAAAATTAAAATAAATGGCCTTGCACAAATTAAAATTAAAACCTGACTTTGGTGGTATAATATACATTGTAATGAGATTTTTTACCTTTTAGTGTCATGTTTATGTAATTTTTTGATCAATTTTGTGCTTCCACAAATAGCGAACAATGAAATAAATTCCTGCACTCAAAATTAGACCCCCCTGTATTACTGTAAACTTGTGAAAAGGTAACTGTTTAGAAAAATTATTCTGGAATTTTGGATCCTCACTATTTTCTTCAAGTAGACTCTGCCAAGTTTCATAAGCAGCATATCCTGATGCCGTCACCACACTTCCAATTACAAGAAAAACTATTCCCAACAACAGTGATCTTCTTTTCAAGTTCAGAAAAAACAAGATTATTACAAAAAAAGGCAAACTACTTGTGCCTAATGCTCCAAGTGGCATCAAAACAGTTTCAAATGTTATTCGATCTATATTGAAATCTCTTAGCAATGGAATGGCTATGTCTCCAAAAAATAATGCAACAAGAGATAAAGATACAATCACATAGTTGATTATTTTTCTAAGCACTGTCAAAAAATATACTGATCTTTATTTTAAAACTTTACGATCTATAGGCTTCCTAGAAATCATAATCAAAACTAAAGAAATCAAACACATTCTGTGACAATTACAAGCCAACACTCGATACAACAACTCTTTTGTTTTCATGGAATAATCATCATACGATTTGATTTCAGAGTGAAATCTTCTTTTTATCACGGAAAATATCGTCTCAGTTTTGTTTCTCTCATGATATAGCGTTTCATCAAATTCTCGTCTCACTAGTTTTCTGTACCTTCCTTTTGTTCTACTAATCAGACAGTCTCTATTTCTCACAGGAATCATAGAAATTATATTCTCATCTTGAATCATCTTGTGTATTGGTTCTGAATCGTATCCTTTGTCCAATACCATAATCTGCATTGCAGTAACATCAAGCATTTGTGAGAATAGTTTTGGGAACTGCCTGATATAGCGAAAAGATAAAGTTCGTGAACAAATTATTCCAAAACAAAAAACTTTTTGATCATAAGATACAGTATAGCGAGAAGCACAAGTTCGTAAGTCATTTTCAGTGCATTTCAGTTTGCTTATTCACATTTACCTTGGTAAAATCCACTAATCTCTAGTTTTTCGATGATTTTTAGTTCACGAACTTTGTCTCTTCGCTATAGCATTAACAAATCCGCTTGACACTTTATTTTCTATTGTATGCAGATTAAACGCAATTCCATTAACTAAATCAAAAGAATCCGTATTATCATTAATGGAATAATCGTTAATTTGCCCTGATTCAAAATTAAAAGAATTCAAAGAACCATTAACGGCAATTACATCAAAGCCTTTAACCCCTCTATCATTGGAATATTTTGTGTTTTAGTTCAAGACTCTAAAATCAATTCTTAATCCAAGGGATTGTTTTTATAGAATTTCATATCTGTTGCAATTTGCCTAAACTCAAGGTCATTTTTAGTGAATGTTTTCAATATCTTCCAATCAATATTTCTATAACAATACATCGCAATTAGGCTCAAATCTTCATGATCCTGGTCTCTATTTGCTCTATGTTTTGTAACAATTAATCCCTCTAGGCAAATTGCATTAACTGCAGCACCTTTCTTGTCGACGGGGATTGTTGCTCTTGTATCAATGATTCTCTGTAATGAAATTTCATTTAATTCACGTGAATCATAAACATCAATCTTATAGTTTCTAGGAGTGTATATTCTTTCTTTACCATTTTCCTCTACAAATTTGTATTCTAAATTCAGAAATTTTTCACGGGTGATTTGTTTTGCCACGACAAAATCAAGATCTTGAGATTTTCTGCTTTTTTTGGTATGTAAAAAGACAGCTACTGCCCCAACAAAAGTTGCATCTCCTAAATCTTGTGTTATCAGAACTGCTTCTTCAATGTATGGATTCAAGTGGTAAATCTTCCTGTACTTTTAGCAACATCTCTGTTGTAAATCTAGCTTTGATAGTAATTTTATCCCTATGTTTTAGTTGAATTGCAATTGCATCCATCATACTTCTTCCTCCTTTTGCAACACAGTCTAAAAAGACTCGTTCTGTTGGATTTTCAAACGAACCTGTTTTTGGAAGAAGTACAATATTTCCTTTTGTTCCTTCTCTAAAATTATTTTTTTTTAAAAATTGGGCTGTTTTTTCAACATCGTCAACATAGACATAAAGGTCATGAGCAGATTGAAATTTTGTCATTTTATGTGCTGAATAATCTAATGTTATTGTAGAGTTTTTCGGTAAATTCTTCATCATAAAATTAATGTCTGATTGTCTGTATGATTTTCCAAATCTCCTTGCTTGCACTAATGCAATAAAAGATGGAATTAATTTTTCTAGAATAATAATTGGTTGAGCAACAACTTCTCTTTTGATAGTAAACTCTCCCCGATTATATTGTGCTAATCCTATCTCTGTTAATTTTTTTATTCTTCTGCGAATTGTTCGTTCATGAACATGTTTTGCAACATCTTTGACTTTATAGACAGGTCTGGGTGGAAGCCCCTGAGCAAATTGCACTGCATCTTTGTATCGTGTTAAAATCGATACTTTTTGTTGTGTCATATAGCATATATTGTATGCAGAGTATTTATAGTTTGGACATATATGTCTATTTCTATATAAAGGATATGTAACAAAGGGCTTTGACCACTTTTGACAATTTCACAGATTTTTTCAAGGCATATTTCCCAGCATTTCACATCAAACTCGATAGGCAGACTCGTATCTGGATTATTCTATCTGAATAATTTGAGGAATTGAATTATTATTTTGGATAAAACGGGTTACTTTTCCATCTACTGAACCAATTCTAGCTTGTCTCCCAAACCAAGCTCATTGATTTTATCAATGGTCCTTTTCTTCTTTTTTTCATCCATGTCATATGATGGAATCTTAATACGGTTGATTTTTGTCAGATAGGATAAAGTATTTTTCAAATACATTTGAGCAAAATTGCCAAGAAAATCTTGGAGAGTGGATTACAGATTAATATGAAATGAAAATGAAGAAAATAGATAGCGCCGGGTTTGAAAATGAAGATTAGATTTTTGATTTTATTTCTATTTGGGACATTCTCTATAGTTCCTCAGGCATTTGGATGTTCACGTGATATGTCTCATCTTTTTTGGTCTCCTATAATAGATCGAATTAGTGGTGATTGTTCGTTTGTGGGCTTTGAACCCAATCCCTCGGGTTTATTTTTTATGGCAATATTGGCATCTGTAATTATACTTTTAATTAATTGGAGAAAAAGAAAATGAAGATTAAATCTTTCAAATATGAAAAATGTTCCATGACATTTGATATTGAAATATAGCGAGAAGCACAAGTTCGTGAGTCATTTTCAGTGCATTTCAGTTTGCTTATTCACATTTACCTTGGTAAAATCCACTAATCGCTAGTTTTTCGATGATTTTTAGTTCACGAACTTTGTCTCTTCGCTATAGTATTAAACCAAATATCAAATTTAGAAATAACACTCACTGGATTGATACTGATCACTGTACATTGAAGCTAAAAAATGAAAACTAGGCTTTTGATAATTATTGGCACATGTTGGATTTTCTTTATTTGGTGTGATGCAATATGCACATGCAGAAGACTGTCATTATGTAACCAGATATGCACCGTGTATTGATTCAAAGTATTTTGATCATATCAATACTGATTTAACTCCTTCTGGAATTGATCCTAGTTTCACTCTTGCTGAATTAAGTTAGAAAGAAGCAAGTTTTCCTATAAAAAATGGAATAGGCTTTGTCACTGTAATTCTAAAAGATCCTGATTTGAACAATGATGTAAATTACAAAGAAACAGCAAATGTGTCTGTATATTCTGACAGTGATCCTGAATTACATGTTATCGAACTCCGAGAAACAGAATCTGATTCAGGAGTATTTGAGAGAAAGTTTGGCATAAGCAATTCTCGTTCTGCTCCCAATGTGGTTTTCACTCAGTTTGGAGATACAAAGGCGTAATGTATGTAGATTCTACAATGCCTCCAGGACATTTTGGTTCTGATAACAGTCTGATATCTATGCATTAATTGGAAGTACGGCCCTCTGCTTGAGCGAGCACCTGGCATCTTATGCAAGAATCTTAGATGTGTTTGGAAATTCAATTGTCACTCTTTCAGTCGGGGAACAAATACAGATAACCTCAGACATTGTCAATCAACAGAGTCGGGAACAAAAATTTGCATATCTTGTAATGATTCAAGATGACTCTGGTACCACCGAATCATTGTCATGGATTGACAGAGTATTGAATCCTGAATCTTACTTTGGCCCTTCTTCTTCATGGATTCCACAAAAAGAGGTAGAGATTATGTTGCAACAATGTTTGTGTGGGAGAGCGTGTACATAATCCAACTGCTTTGTCCCCCCCAATTCAAATTAAATTTTCAGTCGATAAAGAAAATCCTAAAAAAATAATGAATCCTGACAATCCTCAATGTAGTGGAGATGAATTATGTCTATCAGAAACAATAATGAGGATTGTTGACGGGGATACGTTGTATCTGAAGGGGGGGGGAGGATACGAGGTGAGATTATCACTTACAAACACACCTGAAAGACATGAGATTGGATTTCATGACGCAGGCCAGTTTACAGCAGAAATGTGTCCTGTAACGATGATTGCCATATTTGATCAGGATGATGAGCAGCCATATGATGTGTATGGCAGATTAGTTGGAAAAATAACATGTAATGACAAAGTACTCAATTCCGAACTGCTTTATGCAGGACACGCAAATATTCTCAAACAATATTGCTCTACAAGTGAGTTCTCAGATGAATCTTGGGCAAAAGAGTTTGGCTGCTAAATAATTGTGCCTGTATGACTTATGAGTATGTATGTATAATTTATTTTTGATTTATCATGCCAATTCAAAATAAAGAACTCGAACAATTCATGAAAGAGATGGTTGCAGAATTGACTGTAAAATTTCCTGATGAGATTGTTTCCTTTGTGTTGTTTGGCTCTGCAACAACTGGGGAATGGATACGTGGAAAATCTGACATTGACTGCATAGTGATAATAAAAAACAGAAAACTTAATGATGAAATAGAAAAATATCTGAGTAATCTTTTAGTTACACTTGATGTAAAATATGACTTGAAACTGTCTGATACATGTACATCACACAGAAAGACTGACAATATTGTACTGGATCTAATATTCAAAACTGAAAACAAAATGATGTTTGGACAGCCATTTTATGTAATAGCTCAAGATCAACTGGACCTCAAAGCATTCAAAATAAAAAAAGATCTCAGAACAGAACTTGGAGCAAGAACCATAGCATCGCTGGGATTATTCCTACAGAGAATAAAAAATACTGGAATCATACTATATGGAAAGGATATTAGAAAAGAAATTCCAAAAACAGTTCCCGTAATTGAGAAAGTAAAGGCATCATTTAACGCGATGCTACTTTTAATGATGAGTTTTATAATTTTTCCATACAGTCCAAAATCCGCGTTCTCTCATGCGGTAAAGGCAAACTTTTGGGCATGTGATGACGTGTTATTTGCAATGGATAGGCCGCTGTCCACTACAAAACAAGAGATACAAGAAATATGTTCTATTTTTGGAAAATCTGAAATTGACTCTGATCATCTGATGATGTCCTTAGAATACAAGAAAAATAAAGACGATATGGAAATGAAGAAAGGGTTTGTAATGCGATATATGTTAAAGAGTACAAAATTTGTTTATGGGCTGTATGCAGTTACTTTACGAAAATTATTTAAACTGTAGAACACTTTATGACCGTCTAATTTAGAGAAATAGAAAATGAAAACAGAATACAAAATAATTGCAATTATGATATTGCTGTCTTTTTCCATACTGTTTCTAATTTTACAAAATCTTTACGAATCTCCAAAAACAAAATCGTTTGAAAGATACTCTGATGAAATTCTTCAAATCAATGAAGAATCAAAAAAATATCAACTAATTGAGGATGTAGCAAAATTTAACGAGTCAAAAAAATCAATGCAAGAAAAACTAGGAATTGTTGCAAGTAATTTACTTGAAATAGATGTGACCATTTACAGTATTTATGAGTCATATTTCCCGTTCATAGATGGTTCCCAAATTAAAATTTTGGATGATAAATCCTTCTCAGTTTGCAATATAGTGGAGAACATTCCTATACATCTACAAGAAATACAAAAAACAGAAAAATTCCAAACATTTGTTGAGAAATATTCTAATTATTCGTTAGAGTTGGATTTACATGATGAACGAAAAATCGATTCATCATTTCATTATGGATTGATTGCAAAATCTGATGATGGCAGAACTGCCTTGACTATGTTTCATGTAAACAATTGTACAAATCAGGTAGTTGACTCTGAAAAATATTACCTGTCCTGTCATGATGATGTAAAGCACATGGTATTTGGAACAACAAACAAAGATGATATTCTTGCAAGTTTGAACCATCCAGATTTTTGCACAATTCCACTTGACTCGTGGCGTCAGTCCGTGTATGATTACAATCGGAAAATAAAGGAACAGTTAGAAGAGGAGCATCTGCCAACAATTGAAATCATTGATAAAAGTTACAAATCAGTGTCTGCATACCAGTTAGAATCTCAACGCTTAGACCTTCTAGGGGACATATCAATAATGTATGTGATGAAAATATCAGATGAGAAAGACATTGAAGGAAAAATCAAGCAGTACAATAATCTGTTTGGTCCTCTGCCTGAAGAATTCTTGAAAATATTGGATGCAAAAAAATGAAGACTAGATTTTTGATAATTGCTGGAATTGTAGCATTGGCAACGGGGTTGTTTGGGATTTATGATGCAGACGCCAAGTTCTGGACCATCCTTGTAGAGCCCCTGGTGCCCCTTTGCTGTCTGCAGAAATTGCATTTAGATCAGATGGCAAGTATTGGGAAAGACAACTAGTGCAAACTATACTGTCGATCAAAAGTTCTTGAGTGTAAGCGGGTTTCTACTGATAAACTTTATCACGTCGTTCCAGACGCGCCGTCCTGAAATATTCTGATGGTACCATGACGCATCTCCGCTACTTTCGGGTTGAAAAAGTGGATAACGCACCTGGAATAAAATAGTTTAAATATTTCAGAAAATTTAGGACTGCATAGCATATAATAATTCAAATAATTTAGGGGGGGGGGAGGTTGTACCTATGCAGGATCTCCAGTCACGGCCTTGCCCTGTTTTCATGCCTGCTTGCAATAGTGTTGCTTGCAGTCGTTCCTGCTGGTAGTGATGCTTTTGCCCAGACACCTCCATCATTCATTACTGTGGATCAGACCGTAACAAGTAATAGTCTCATCATAGACATAAACCGAGGCTCGTCTATTTCAACACTCCAGATGGATGGCACGCACCTAATTACTATTCCTCCCGGTTCAACTGTTTTTAGTGCCCGTGTATCCTTTACACCCGGTGATAACGTGCTTACTCTGCACGGTTTTAGCTCTAGCTCCGTTGCAGTGGACACGATCACAATAAACTATGATGATGGCAGCAGTCAACCGGCAGATACCACGCCGCCATCAATCACACTTACAGGCTCTCCAACCATACAAGTACAGCAGGATAGTACCTACACTGATGCAGGTGCAACATGCACTGACAACACAGACGGGGACATTATCGTTACACCAAACACGGCCGCTGTTGACACTTCAACTCCAGGCACATACACGGTGACCTTTGACTGCGCAGATGCTGCAGAAAACAATGCAGACACGGTAACCAGATCAGTCCAGGTTGTTGCTGCTATAACAGATACCACGCCGCCAGTCATCACACGTCAAGGCTTTACCGCCGTACAGGTACAGCAGGGTAACACCTACACTGATGCAGGTGCAACATGCAGCGATGGCACAGACGGGGACATTACGAGTGCCATTGTAACAGGCGGAACTTTTGTTGACACTTTGTCTGTTGGCACATACACGGTGACCTATGACTGCGCCGACGCTGCAGGAAACAATGCACCCCAAGTAACCAGATCAGTCCAGGTTGTTGCTCCACAAATAACAATCACCTCTGGCTCAACGTCTGACACTGCATCATTTACCATAACTGGTACATCCACTGGTAGTACATCTGTCAGCGCCACTCGTGGTGGTGCTCCACTTGGTACGGCCACACCATCTGGTGGAACATGGTCAATTCCCGTAACACTTCAACCCGGCACAAATACAATTACATTAACACAAGCTAATCCCGGTGCTGCAGCAACAACTGCAACTACAACAATAACGTATGTTGTACAACCTACAATCACAACTCCTCCGACAACCACAACAACTGATAGTTCAATATCTCTTAGTGGTGCTGGACCAAATAATGTATTACTAACACTAGAACGTAATGGTGCTTCATTAGGTGACCCCCCATTTAGCACTACAAACAATATCTGGACTCAATCTGTAACTTTAGTGCCTGGTGAAAATATATTTACCGTCCGTGCTCTGTCTCCTGGTGTGCTATACGATACATCACCTCCTGTAAAAATAGTATATGACGACGGTAGCGGTAGTTTAGGCATCATAGATGACCAAACAGTAACTACTGCAGATTTTACCATAACTGGTACTTCAACTCATCCAGGTACCTTAACTGATTCAGAAACAGTCTTTCTTCATAAAGAAGGCACTGTTAATTCAATAGGTAATGTTGATGTTGATCCAGCAGATGGAACATGGGAATTTCCTGTAACCCTAACTCTAGGGGATAATAGTTTTACCGCAGCACAAACTTTGTCAGATGATACTCGTCTAGAGGCCACTGTAACAATAACATATGATCCAGATTATACACCTG